>NZ_JQAJ01000001.1:0-131818 GCF_000742475.1 Candidatus Hepatobacter penaei
GTGGAATCGTGGCACGACATCTGGGAAAGCAAGGCAAAAGAAAAGCATGCGGCTAAAAAAACACACAACCTCGACCTTTTTGATGCGTTGAGAGATGCTTCTCAGGGTATCTCATAAGACTCTTCCTTTGCGCCTATCAGAGCTAGAGCTTGCTTCATCATTCCTTGATCTTGTATTTTACATAACCCTGAAAGATGCTTTGGAGAGCAAGACGAACATAAAGCAAGAGACTTAATGATAAGATTTTTATGACGTTAGAAGAGCTTTGTGCACAGGGCATTCTGAAGGGCTATGGGATAGCTGCGTGGTCTGGCTTTGAGGAGACAGAGGGCGCTGCAAAGCTCGTACCTTCTGACATTCTTGACATGATGTGTGGTGTTGGCTCGGGTCACCACTTTCGGGCGATACAGCTACCTCTCAGTTTGGTAAAAATAAAACCTATCAGTGCTTACTTTCAAAAAAGAGGACCCATTGATATGGCCCTTAGGGAAAAAGTTGACATTTTTGGAAGCTCCCCCCTACACGGAGGGCTTTTGCCGCCTGTATTGAAATCTGCTTTTTTTAAACAACTCGGTGCATTACTGACGGCTGCTGAGGCTTGTTTACTTTTTGCCAAATCTGTTCCTGGAATTTCTGCCACTTTCACAAGCCCGACCTCTGTTCAACAACGACATCAACGTTTCGATGTCTCTAAGTTAGCCCCTCTCTCTGAAGAAAAGAGGCGAAGCATTGTGGGTCTATTGACGAAGCACTCAGGGAAGTACCGTGACGCTTCTTAGCGATTTTCGTCTTTTTCAGAAATCTCTTAACGCCACGCCTCATGGAAAGTGCTGTTATGGTTGGCACCAAAAAAGTGTGGGCCAGGCTATTAGCCTTCCAGGTACAGGTCTTGTTTGGGCACAGGCCACGCATCACCCTTCTTTCCAAGCTGGAGAACTTTTTCGAAGACGCCTCTCTAAAAAAGATCAGATCGCCTGTCTTCGTGCTCCGAAGCTCATTAAGGTTTATACGCAAAACGAAGCTTGCCAAACATGTTGGCTAGAGGCTTTTGTGAAAAGTCCGGCCATGTCAGAAACTGCGACGCCGCAAAATCTAGCCGTTCCTACCGACTCATGGTTTGATAGGCTTGAAAAACAACTCGATTGTCTTTCAGGTGCTCAAACATCTTTTCAAAGTTGTCGTCAAGATTTTGTGACGCGGCGCATTCATGAACGTTACGGCAACCATCTTTGCACCAAAATTAACCATTGGCAGACAATCCATGGGGATATTCACTGGGGCAACGTCGCACAAGATGGGACGCTTTTTGATTGGGAAGGATGGGGCATGGGGCCACGCTATTTAGATTTTGCTTTTCTTTATGGTTACACGGCCTCCTGTCCAACCATGTGTAAGATTTTACGTGCTCGATTTCCCTTTCTCTTTTCTGAGCAGGAGGGCCGCATTTGTCTTTTATTCGTTTGCAGTGAATTGCTGAGAATGTGCGAAAGACATGGAGACCACCCGCATCTCAAGATTCCACTTGAAGCACTTGCACGAACCCTTCTTGTCCAAATGGAATCCACATGAAAATTCACGCAGACCGATGACATAAGAATGCGGTCTGGACATATCATTTTTTGAAAGCCAAAAAACGGGTGATCTTATGGCAATCATTTTGTCAGACCCTTATGTTGTGCACTCCGTTTGTAGTATCTTGACTATTTTACCTAGCCTCATGATGCTTGTGGGTAGTGCTTCTGCATAGCTTATTGAAAACTATTTTTTCCCAGTCAACTAAGTTTTTTTTTGGATCACACACGCGTCTGCATAGCAATATTGGATGCCTGTGTTGGGCTTCTTGAATGGGGGGGTGATCAACCGATTCCGTGCTTAATTTTTGTTTATTTGTTCCCTGATTTGAAATTCTTTTTTAAGAAAAATCCTAAAGGTCTTGGCTCAGGGTGGTGCGCTCGGCGGGACTCGAACCTGCGACCCCAGGATTAGGAATCCTGTGCTCTATCCAGCTGAGCTACGAGCGCGCACGCCTCAAGGTTACTATAAGTGCGTTCGTGGTGTAACCCTTAGGACCAAAAATCTGGCCTTCCCAGCTTGCCAGGGCGGTTGCATGCGGGAGGAGATGTTGTTACCATAAGGGCTTAACCTGGGGGGTTCATCGCCATGCAGCAGCCTTCTTGTCACCACCTTTTGGTTGTGGACGACGATCCTAAATTACGCAATTTGTTGTGCCATTTTTTGGGGCGAAAAGGCTTTTTCGTGTCGTGTGCTGAAGATGTGGTGCAGGCACGTGTGGCCTTAGGCTTGTTTGCCATTGACATGATGCTTTTAGACGTGATGTTGCCGGGAGAGGATGGTTTTTCTTTTTTATCCTCCCAAAAAACCTATCCCCCTGTGTTGTTTTTAACAGCCCGGGGCGGCATTGAAGATCGACTAAATGGCCTCTCTTTAGGGGCTTACGATTACCTACCTAAGCCGTTTGAACCTGAAGAGCTTTTTTTGCGTATTCAATCCATTGTGGGGCGCGTTAAACCTTTGGAAATGGGTGATATGGATGCGGGGCCTTTCAGATTTAACCCACAGCATAATGTGCTTAAGGGCACCAAAGGGGAGGCACCTGTTTATCTCACCGAAGGAGAAGCTGAGCTGTTGTTGTGTTTGATGCGTCACAAAAACAAACCACTAGATCGTGCCTTTATTGCCCAGACCCTCAATCTCCCCGTGTCTATGCGTAGCATTGATGTGCGTATGGGCCGCCTTCGTGCCAAGCTGGGGCAGGTGTGTAGTGTGCCGTGTCTTCAATCAGTACGCGGTGTGGGCTATATTCTCAAGGCAAGTGCCTGATGATGGTTTCTTTGTCTTTACGTCGTTTTTTCCCTCGACATTTTTGGGGACGTTCGGCCTTGATTGTGCTGGTTCCGATTTTTTTGATTCAAATTGTCTCGGGCTATATCTTCTTTGGTCGTCACTGGGAAACCATCACACGCCACCTTTCTGAAGGCATGGCCTATCGCCTGGCTACGGCAGCCCATACATTTGAAACATCCCCCTCTGCGCCAGAGGAGCGGCTTCATGTCATTGAAGGGAAGTGGGGCTTACTGGCTGATCATATGACCGCGATGCCCACCCCCATCCCTCGGGGATATCACGTTTTTCAATCTCGTTTTGAGCGAGCACTTCGGCATCTTTTGCCCTATCCCTACATCCTGCTTATGGGACCTGATATCACCCATGTGTGGATTCAGCTGCCAGGGGATGTGTTAAAGTTGTCGTTTCCCACCAAGCGCGTGTTGGGGAAAACAAGTTTGTGGTGGTTTTTATGGTCGCTCGTATCTGCGGTGCTGTGTGCTATGATTGCTGCTTTTTTTATGCATCGTCAGTTGGTGCCGTTGGCGCAACTTTCACGGCTTGCCTCCCATCTTGAGCGTGGGGGAGATTTGCAGGGTTATTTCGCGCGGGGGGCCCTTGAGTTTCGTCAAATTGGAAAATCGTTGGTTTCACTCTATCAAAAATTGCTCAAGAAAAACAAAGATCAGATGGCGATGTTGATGGGGTTGTCCCATGATCTGCGCACGCCTTTGTCGCGTATGAAGTTACAGTTGGCGCTTTTGGACGAGAAAACGCAAGGCGTGGCCTCATTGCATGAGGATATTTCTCATATGGAGGCAATGTTGGCGTCTTACATCGATTTTTTGAAAACAGGCATGCTGGATGCGCCGCAAAAAGTGGTGGTGCTTGCGTTGGTGTTTCGTGTGCTGAAACGTCTGAACGCTCAGCATAAGAAAAAAATAACCCTCAGCATTCCCAAAGGCTATCGTCTCTTCATCAGCGAACATGCCTTAGAGCGGTGTATTCAGAACATTATGGAAAACGCGCTTTTCTATGCCAAGGAGCGTATTCATTGCTGCCTTGAGGAAGATGAAGATGTTGTGTCTTTTTATGTGGAGGACGACGGTCCGGGGGTGAAGCCTTCGATGCTGGCGTCTATTTTTGATCCCTTTGTGCGTTTATCAGATGAGCGACCGTTAAGAGAGGGCTCCACGGGTCTTGGCCTAGCGGTTGTGCGTAGCTTTGTGCATAATATGGGCGGCGATGTTTATGCGTCTGTCTCCCCTCAAGGCGGTTTACGAGTGAACATGCAGTTTAAGAAGGCAAAATCACAAAAACGAGCATCATAACCCTTCTGCAGAGCGTATCTCACGGGCGTAGCTATGCATGTGTGTAGGCAGGAAACAGCAAAAGTAGTGCTCTCTTTTTCACAAGGGCTACAGTTTTTTTCCTTTTTTCATCAATAATCAGGCCTTGCGCGCTATTTGATGGGTGTGAGAGAGGTCTTTATTTTTTCGCCAAAAACGTTGCCCAGCTTTTTGTCACAAGGATTGATTTTTTTCAGAAAAATTTATGTGATTTTGGTGTGCACCTTCGTAAGCGCCATGTCGTTGAGTGCCCTCTTTCTTTTGTCCTATATGAATGAAGCTTTTATTGATGATTTCACACTGCTAGCAGGTGAGAAGCGAGAAGCTCTGTTTGAATACATCACACAAACGATTCGAGGGCGCTTTAAAAGCTCGGCTTATGTAGGAAAAAGTCTCCAAGGCATTCTTGAAGGACGTTTTTTGGTCAAGCAGCCTTTGATTGAGCCCCTGGTGATTCATTATCTTTCCAATACAAATTTTTTGCGGGGCGTTTCTTTTATTAATCCCCGTGGGGATGTGGTGAACTTTATGAAAGTGAACCAAAAAAATTCTCTCTTCTGGCATTTTTACCTTAAAGAAACAAAGCAAGAGGCAGCTGGCACCTTGCCACAAGCTGCTTTCTTTGCTTCTCAGGTTGATGAAACAGCCTCTGGTGGCAAGGTCACATGGTCATTTTATGGAAAGCTAGGTACAACGCTGCACACGGTCCATACCCATGACCCTGTCCTTTCCTTCAAAGAAAAAGACGCATGGCTTGAGCATACCAAAAAAGCAGCTAAGCCTGCGCTGTCGCCACCCCTTGGATTTGTTTTTGGTGGGGTGGTGATCTTAATTATTTATCCTATTTTTCACAGTCAAACCCGTGCGTTTTTGGGCGCTGTTTCTCTGAATATTGATGTGGAGAAAATTTCAAACCTCTTAGAAAGTCTTTCTATCGGCAATGTGAAAGCGCTGTTTCTGCTCAATAAGAAAGGAATTTGCCTGGCGCATTCTTCCATGGAGCAAGGGTTGTCTTTTTCGCAGAAAGGAGTGATCCCCAAAACGGTGTCGGATCTCCATCCATCTTGGGCGCCAGCGTTTCAGCAGTATCAAGAGAACCCTGATTATGTCTGGGAAAATCATGATAAAGACAGCAAGGTGTTTTTTTTCCCCCTTGAGTCTGACACCGAAGGGTTTCCTTTTTTGGAAGACATTTCGTTGGGCATTGTGTGCGGCAATGACTATCAGCGTTTAGGTTTTTATCAATCACAATGGGAAGCTGGCTTATTGACACTGTGTGTGATTGTGGTGTTCAGCTTGCTGTTGGCACAAATTGTCTTGCGCATTTCACGGCCAATTGAATCTGTGGCTCGCTCTTTGGGAGAATTTGAGCAGATGCGCTTTGAGGTGTCCTCCCACAAACCGTCCTATTTTTATGAAATTGATCGGATCTCTAAAGCCTTTAGTGGTGTGAGCCGCGCCTTAAATGCGTTTGGCAAGTTTGTGCCCATGGTGCTGGTGAGGCAGTTGTTAGGGGCCCGTGAAGAGGCTTTGTTGGGCGGTCACGAAAAACGGGTCACCATTATGTTTTCAGATATCCAAGATTTCACCAGTATTTCTGAGAAACTCGTGCCGCAAGCGTTGGTGAGCAATCTTTCAGAATATTTTCAAGCGTGCACACGCATTATTCAGGATAACCAAGGCACGCTGGATAAATATATTGGCGATGCGGTGATGGCTTTTTGGGGGGCACCGCTTAGCGACAGCCTTCATATTGTGCACGCCTGTCAGGCTGTGTTGACGTGTCATAGCCATCTCAAGCAAATGAACATTGCGTGGGAAAAAGAAGATAAACCCCCCTTTAAAAGCCGATTTGGGTTGTGCACAGGCGATGTGATCGTGGGCAATTTTGGCTCTGATGAGCGGTTTCAATACACCGTCATTGGCGATTCTGTCAATCTGGCCTCACGTCTTGAATCGCTGAATAAAGTGTATGGGACCAAAATTTTGGTGGATGAGCAAACCTACCTTGGGGCAAAAGATCATTTTGTCTTCCGCGTGATTGATCGCGTGGCGGTTAAGGGCAAGGAAAAAGGGGTGTTGGTTTATGAATTGTTGCATACCCGGGAAGGCTTTTCATCCGGCGGCTATTTGGCGGATTTGGCCCTTTATATGGAGCAAGCGTTCACATACTATCAACACCAAGAGTGGTCGCGGGCCCTCAAAAGATATCGCTTCATCTATCAAGGGTTTCACGAGGATTCCGTGGCCAGCCTGTTTGTGGAACGCTGCGAGCATTTTCTCAAATATCCTCCAGGAAAGGATTGGGATGGCATCACGCGTATGCAGAAAAAATAAAGCAAAGGACCCGACCAGGGAAATCGCACTAACGGTTGCTGAGCTGCGTTACCAAATGATCGGCTGAAGACACAGCACAGGTGCCTACGTGAGGCTCCACCCACATGTGTTGGATTGTGCCGTTCTTCGCAGTGAGGGAAAAGCGCTTGGCGCGCCAGCCCAGGCCAAAGGCGGTGCCATCAAATAGAAGATCCATTTTTTCAAGCCACATGCCTTCGGGGTCGGCCAAAAACACTAAGTCTTTTGCCTGCAGAGAATCTTGCCACGCGCGCATAACGAAGGGATCATTTACAGACACGCATACCACGTGGTCAATCCCTTGTGCTTTCAGCTTGGGGTAGGCTGCTACAAAGCCTGGCACATGGTCGGCCGTGCACAAGGGGGTGAAGGCGCCAGGAAGACCAAAGATGGCCACATTTTTGTCTTGCGTGAAGGTGCTGAGGGCCACTTTTTGGGGCTCGCCACGATCAGAAAGCTGGAAAAACATGCCTTCAAGGAGAGAGACAGGGGAAGAGGCGGAAAGGTTCATTGCATTTTTCCTCTTTTTTTTCTCAAAGTTGTCTTTATGATAAAGCAAATCTGGTTCTTCTACCACGCCTATTTTTATGTTTCGCCTTCCTAGGCTCGCTCGCTTCCGTTTTCTTGCGTTTTTTTGTGCGTGGTGCCTGTGTTTAGGGGCAGTGTGGGCTGAGGAAGCGCAACCCAAGAAAGACGCAGACGCCGCTAAACCCATGAAGTTGGGGGGGGTATACGGGGCGTTGTTGTCTCAGGCCTCTGCCTCCTCTGAGGGCAGTTCTACCAAAAAGGCGCCACCGGGGGAGAATGTGTCTTCTGATTTGGCGCGCATTGAAGCCAATTTGGGGGATGTGCAAAAGGCGCTGACATCGATCAAGGGTCGCCTGCCTGAGCAGAAAGAGGAAGTGAAGGGGGCTCCTTTTGTCAAAACCTATGTCTCTTTGTTTGTGCAGTGCCTGGAAGAGCGAAGCATAGAGCTTCAAAAAGGATTGAACGACCTCAGTCGTCATATAAGCGATTTGGTGAAGTGGAAGTTGTCGTGGCGCCTGTGGGTGGAGACGTCCCTTGTGCTCATCAGTTTTGCGGTGACAACGCTGTTGGCTGTGCTCTGTGCTGTGGTGGTGCATTGGTGGTTAACCCGGTTTTTAGAGGGTGATTTGTTGAAATGGACACTGGCGTCTCTTTCATCGCGGCCACGCCTTCAGTCGGTGGTTTCTTTCTTGATTTATGTGTCTGCTGCGTGCTTGCCTTTGTGTGTGATGTTTGTGGTGCAGATCAGCCTCTTTTTCTTGATCGAAGGGGTGACAGATCTGAAAAATGCCATGCTTGCCTTTGCCACGGGCCTGTTTTTGTGGCTGGCATTGTGGCGCATCCAAGGGGTGGTGTTTCGTTATATTCCCTTGTCTTTTTTTAACCCAGGCGGGCAAAAGCGCAAAAAAGCGCTGCTGTTTGATTTGCAGTGTTTTCTATTTTTCTGGATTGTTAACGATTGGATCGTAGAGCTTTTTTCGTTTTTCAAGTTATCACGTGAAGTGAGCATTTTGGTGATGTTTGTCTTTGGCCTGGGGATGACCATCTCGGCCATGGCGTTTGTGCATAATCTTAAGCGCCCCATTTTGCGTTGGATAAAAAACACACAAGAACGTCAATTTCCCTTGCTTACAACAGCCTTTTGGATGTTGTGGAACAGTTTTCCTATCATTCTTTATGCGCTGTTCATTTTTGATGAAGAAAGTTTTCAGCGGTTTTTCTGGCCCCTCACGCTGACGATGTTGTTGTTGCCGCTGATCCCGGTGCTCTATCTTAATTTTCAGCGGTTACGTGTGTGGTATTTAATGAGTCATCGTCATGATGATCACAAATCCTTTTTGTTTCGCTGGCTAAGGACAAAGACGCAAGCCAACCGGTTTTTCTATGTGTTTACCTATGGCGTGACTGGCGTCATGGCCATTGAGCTGTGGGATTTTCGTTTTTTCTATTATCTCAAAGTGACGCTTGGCACCAACATTTATGATCAGCTGGCGGATATCATCTTATTGCTTGTGGGCGCGTGGCTGTTTGTTCACTTTGGGGATCGCATATTGCGCCATTATCTTGAGCCCAAACGTTTGCCCTATGTGACTGAATCATTTTACACCAAAGGGCGTATGCGCACCTTGTTGATGGTGTCGAGAACGGCGTTGCGGGTGACCATGGTGATTACCTTATCGCTGACTGTGCTGGTGCGTCTTCAATATAACATTACGCCCATTGTGACGAACCTGGGTTTGCTGTCTGTGGTGTTCAGCTTCGGGCTTCAATCCTTTGTGAAAGACTTTTTTGCGGGTCTCTTGTGTCTTTTAGATAACAATGTGGTGGTAGGCGATTGGGTGGATATTGATGGCAAATTGGGAATTGTGGAAGAACTGACCTTAAGAATTATCCGGGTGCGCGCAGACAACGGCACCTTGCTGACCATTCCGTTTGGGAATATCAAAATCTTGGGCAATCGCAGCCGCCATTTCTCGTGCGTTTTGATCAACCTTGTGGTGCCGTATGATGAAGATCCTGAGCGTATTCAAAAAATCCTTGAGCGCGCCTATCAAAACTTGCGGCAAAACCGCATTTATCGCTCAAAGTTGGCGGGGCCCATTGAGGTGCGCGGCGTGAACGAAATTCGTGACTATGCGCTTGTGTTTCAAGCACGGATCAAGACCAACCCGGCTGAGCAAGAATTTGTGAGGCGAGGCTATAACCGCATGCTCAAAGAGATTTTGGATGAAGAAGAGATCAAGGTGCCCACACCGCCGTACCCCGTTTTGCGGGACCAATTGTCTACAACCTTTTTGCCTAAACCTCAAGGCTCGGTTTGATTTTTGCCATAAATCAGGGGGGCGTCTTGTGTGTTATGTTGGCATCATGGTACGATAGGCTCAAGGATGGGTGTGAGGCCAATCGTGTGTCTGACTCTTTTGAAAAAGCACTAGAAGCCAAAGGTGTCCAGGTTACGCGGGCGCGCCGACTGATTGCACGCATTCTGTGTGCATCCAATGATCACCCCGATGTTCAATGCTTGCATCGCCGGGTGGTTAAGGAGGATGCCTCTATCAGCATTGCCACCATCTATAGAACCCTCAAACTTTTTCGAGATCTTGGTCTTTTAGAGCGTCATATGTTTGGTTCAGACACGGCGCGCTATGAGCCTGTTTCTGAGGACAAGCATGATCATTTGGTTGATATTGAGAGCAATGAGGTGATTGAATTTCAGGATGAAGACATCAATCGTATGACACAAAAAATTGCAGAAAGCTTGGGCTATCATCTTGTGGATCATAGAATTGAGCTCTATGGTTTTCCCATAGACAAAGCAAAAAACGCAAGGTAGAGACCCCTATGGACACAGCGCATCTTCCCTTTTTTATACAATTTGGCAAATTCCGTGTTTATCTGGCGTCACGGGCTGAACATATTGAAGGTGCACAAAAACTTCGTTATGACGTGTTTTATAAAGAAATGGGGGCCAATGAGAGCGCGTCGCTGGCGCGTGGCCGTGATGAGGACAGTTTTGATGCCTTTGTCGAACACCTTGTAGTGCAAGATAAAGACAAAAATAAGATTGTGGGTACCTACCGTCTTTTGCGCCGAGAAGGGGCTCGTAAACATGGCTCATTCTATACGCAAGGGGAGTTTGATGTGACCTCGTTGCTGGCCATGCCGGGTGAGATTTTGGAAGTGTCCCGTTCCTGTGTGGACCGCGCATATCGCACACAAAGCGTGATGGGTCTTTTGTGGCGCGGGTTGGCTGAATACATTCTCCATTATGATGTGCAATATCTTTTTGGGTGTGGCAGCTTTCACGGGACAGATCCTTCTCAGGTGGCTCATGGTTTGTCCTATCTCTATCATCACCATCTCCTGCCCGAATCTTACAGAACGCGCACATTGCCTCAGTATTTTAAGCCATTGGTGCACATGCCCAAGGAGGCTGTCGACACAAAGAAGGCCTTGGCAGATATTCCCCCCTTGTTGCGGGGATATACACGCATCGGTGGCGGCGTGGGAGACGGCATTTTTATTGATGAAGAGTTCAATACCATCGATGTGTGTGTGGTGGTAGACAGCAACTGTCTCAAGCCTAAGTTTGCTCAACACTTTAATGCCCATAGTGAGCAAACGTCTCGGTTTCCCCTCAACGCAAGCTAGCCATGTTGTCTCCTGTAAGGGCCGCCTTGAGGTTTGCATTCGTGTGGCTGGGCATTCCTTTTTATTTCGTCATCATGGTCTTTGTTTTTGTGATCCATCGGCCGTGGGCACGCCGTTTTGGCATGATGTTTTACAGGTGGGTTTACAAAGTGGTGGGCATCCATGTGTGCGTAGAAGGTGCTCCCTCTATGCGCACCACTGTGTTTGTGGCCAATCATATATCCTACATGGATATTCTTGTGCTAGGTTCTTTGATCAAGGCGGGGTTTATTGCCAAAAAAGAGGTAAAGCGCTGGCCGATCATTGGCTCGGCAGCACGTATGATGGGCACTCTTTTTATCAGCCGCCACAGAAACACGCTGATGAAAGAGTTGAAAGAGCTGACGAAACGTCTCACTCGGGGAGAAAAATTTATTTTATTTCCTGAAGGGACATGTGGTGACGGCGTGAAGATTTTTCCGTTTAAGAGCACGTTTTTTCATATTCTCATGCCTAAAGGGTGTGATATGTGGGTTCAGCCGGTGTCTCTTAAGCTTACCAAGCTTAACGGTTTGCCTATGGCGGATTGCTTTAAAAAACGATACAGCTGGCGGGGGGATCAAACCTTGGTTGCCAATCTGTGGGGGCTTTGTCGCATGGGCTGTGTGCACATCACCGTGTCCTTTGGGCCGGCCCTCAAATCGAGCGACTTTTCTTCGCGCCAAGATATGGCTCACCTTTTGTGGCACCACGTCGCCGGCCTAGACAAACCCCAAGACACCCTCGCCTCTGCGAAGAAAGAAGCTTCTGCCCATCAACAAGCAAGCTGATTGCGCATTACCATTAGATGTGTTTTGTGATCCAGTCTTTCAGGTCATCCTCGGTGTGCTGGCTGCCCACAAGGGTGTCTACCGGATTGCCGTTGTGAAAAATCATTAGGGTGGGAATGGTCATAACGTTGTATTGCCCGGCCACTTCTGGGCTGTCATCAATGTTGACTTTGATGCCTGTGATGTTATCTTGCAGCGATGCCAGCGCTGCTTCTAACGTTGGCATCAGGTTCTGACAGGGTCCACACCATGGCGCCCAAAAATCAACAAGAAAAAAACCCTTGCCCTTCAACACCTCCTGGTCAAAGTCTGCTTCGGTGATGTCACGCATAGTTTTTGCTCCTTCTTGTGAAACCGCGCCGTGTGCGCAAAAAATAGAAAAAAGGGCCACAGGTTGCCCAAGTGACACCTCTCCTATGTTGGCTTATCTTTTGTTGGATCTGTGCTATAGTCAAGACAAATGTAGAGAAAAAGAGGTGGCGCTGTGTCTATTGTGCGTGTGCCCATACAAAGAGTGGGTGAGGGTCTAAACCTTCCGCTTCCGGCCTATGCAACGCCTGGTAGCGTGGGTATGGATCTTTATGCAGCACTGAGCGTGCAGCAAGATATCTCGCCGCGTACGTGGCGTCTTATTCCTGCGGGGATCACACTGGCGTTGCCGCCGGGTTATGAAGGTCAGGTGAGGAGCCGCTCAGGTCTTGCGCTCAAGCACGGGCTGCAGGTACTCAATGCGCCGGGCACTATTGATCAAGATTATCGCGGCGAGGTGAAGGTTATTGTGATGAACCATAGCGATGTCAGTTTTTGCGTGGAGCCTGCCATGCGCATTGCCCAACTGGTGATTGCCCCTGTTGTGCAGGCAACACTGAGTGAAGCGATGCCCTTAAGCGGGGACACACAGCGAGGCCAGGGTGGTTTTGGATCCACAGGACAGTGAGGGTCTCCCTCCCTTTGTGTGGAAGGTATCGCACAAGCCCATAGACTATGCAGAAGCCATGGCGGCAATGGAACGTGATGTTCTTCGTGTGGCTGAAGGCGCATCGCCGCCTTTGGTGTGGCTGTTGACGCACCCGTCTGTTTACACCTTAGGCACCAGTGGCTCTTATGAAGATGTGACAGATACACGCGGTGTGCCTGTGCTTAAAACGGGTCGCGGTGGACAGGTGACCTATCATGGTCCGGGTCAGCGTGTGGTGTATTTTTTGTGCCCGCTAAGGGACAAAGCGCGCACTCTTAAGGATTTGCTCCAGTTTATGGGTGTGTGGGTGGTGGCCACCTTGAAGGAGCTGGGTCTAAGGGCAACCTTTGTGGGCGATCAAGATGTGGGGGTGTGGTGTGAGACGCCGCAGGGCCAAAAAAAGATTGCCTTTATAGGGCTGCGTGTCAGGCAGGGGGTGAGCTATCATGGATTTTCTATCAATGTTTGTCCTGATTTATCCTATTTTCATGGGATACGGCCCTGTGGTTTGGATAAACACCAGGTGACATCTCTGGCGGCGCTGGAAAAAATATCGAAAATGACACTTGTTGATAAGGCCTTATACGCTTCTTTTAGACATCTTTGGCCTTCTTTTTGAATTTTTTTTAAAAAGAGTGTAAAATAGCATATGCTGGTGGTAATTTTGTGTTTGCCGGCGTTGTGAAGAAAACAAAGAGATGAGGGTTATCTCATTATGATCTTTGATGGCCTTGTGTTGGGTGTAATCGCTTTTTTTGTTGTTTTTGGCTTTATGCGCGGTTTTTTGCGCTCACTCACAGGCATTTTAGGGTGGGTGCTGGCGGCTGTTGGGTCCCTTTTGGTGTTGCCTTCGCTGCAGCCGTTGCTAGAGCACTATGTGGGGAATTCTCTCTGGGCTTTTATTGGCCTTGCATGTGCTGTCTTTTTCATCTTTTTGTTGCTCACCTTTTTTATCAGTGACTGGCTGGTGCATTGGGTGCGTATGAGCCCACTCAAACCCGTAGATAGCGTCTTGGGGACTCTGTTTGCGTTTGTCAAAGCCATGTTGCTGTTGTCGGTCACCTACTGGGCCTTTATCCATTTTTATAAATCTGATGATTTGCCGCCGTGGTTGGAAGAAAGCTATACACGTCCCTATCTAGAAGACAGCGTTGATTTTATGAAGAAAACCGTATCCGATATCACTCATGATGAGTCGGCGTCGGTCTTTTTCAAAAGGCAGTTTGGCTTTTTGGAGAAATTGTTGGAAAAACAGGATACCAACGTGGTGGCTGAGCACGGCATGCATTCTTTAGAACACGTGCACAACCATGATGATGCCTAGGCGGGGGTGATGCCTTTATTATTATCGCCAACTCAGGCCAGCGCGTTGCTGAAAGAAGGCGGCATTTGCGCGATTCCGTCGGAAACGGTGTATGGCCTGGCGGGGCATGCTTATCGTGATGATGCGGTGCAACGTATTTTTGAGGCGAAGCGCCGCCCTGCCACCAACCCTTTGATTGTGCATTATGCCGACATCGCGGCTGTCAAAAAGGACACACAGTGGACAGACCTGGCAGAGCGCTTGGCTGCCGCTTTTTGGCCGGGTGCGCTGACGCTTGTGTTGAATCGAGCACCTCACACGCGTCTTTCTGTGCTGGCGGGGGGGCAGGCGCTTTCAACGGTGGCTGTGCGGATGCCGGCGCATCCTGTGTTTCAAGAGATTCTCACACACTGTGGCTTTCCACTCGTGGCGCCCAGCGCCAATGCTTCAGGCTTTTTAAGCTCTACGCATCCTGCTCACGTGCTGCGCTCTTTGCCCCATGTGCCGGTGGTGGGGGGGGTATGCCGCTTAGGCATTGAATCAACGGTGCTAGATGTGCGCGGCCCACGGCCTGTGCTGTTGCGTCCCGGGGGGGTGCCTTGTGAGGCCCTATCAACCCTGTTAGGGGAGGCGGTGACGCGTCGTCCCGGGGATCACAGCTCGCCAGGGCAACATGCGTCCCACTATGCACCGTCAAAGCCACTGCGCCTACACGCCACTTCTGTGCTGCCGGGGGAAGGTGTGCTCAGCTTTGGGCCACAAGCCTGGCCAGAAGCCTCATGGGTGTTTAACCTCAGTCCGCGTGGCGATAGCCAAGAGGCTGCCGCTCGTCTTTTTGAAGGCCTGCATGAGCTGGATCAAAGTCCGTGTCGCGCCATTGCCGTGGCCACGTTACCCCGTGAGGGGGGTGTGTATGAGGCCTTGTGGGATCGTCTCGTGCGTGCGGCAAGGGGTGATGACAACGCAGTGTAAGCGTATAAGGGATAACCACAAGGGGAGGCACAAGGTATTTGACCAGAAAAGGGTGAGGCAAGAGGTACGCGTCAGGAGATTATTTTTTGTCTAAGCCAAACACAAGGTGGCTGATCATTTTTTCAAAGCTCACAGAACCTTGCGTGCGTTCGATGGTGCCGCCATATTTCAGCATGTGGGTGCTGTTGCCAGGGTGAATGCTGACAAACTTCCCACCCAAAAGGCCTGTGCTTGTGATGTTGGCGTTACTGTCATCAGGGATAGAGAATTGGGTATAGATGCTCATGACCACCTTGGCCATAAAATTTTCAGCATTGAGCGAAATGGCTTTGACGTGTCCGACCTTGACGCCGCCAATGCGCACGGCCGCATCTTCCGACAAACCTTCAACGGATTGAAAATAGGCCAACACGTCATAGGTGCTCATGGCACGATGCACATCTGTTTTTTTACCTGCAAAAATAAGGAAAAGGAGCGCAGCACCCATGACAACGCCCCCCAATATGGTTTCTAGTGTTGTTTTATATTTCATGATCATCGATAGCAGGGGTTTGAGGCGGATGCCACGCTTGATAAGGGTAGCTCTTTTTGGCAATAGAAGGCGTACGTGCAGGATGAAAGGCGTAAGGGGTGCCCGTCAGGTTAGGTCTGTGGGGTTTTTGCCAGGGGTAGGCCATCTTTGTGGCGGTTTCGGGAAACTCTGTCATGTGATGAAGCCATCCATACCATAGCGGCGGCACTTTGGTGGCGTGAGCCATGCCAGCATACAGAACCCAGCGCGGCTCGTTTTTCCAATGACCACGATAGTTTTTTTTTCGATAATAACGGTTGCCTAAGTGATCTTTGGCCACAAGTTGGCCGTGTAGCCATGATTTGAGGCGCATGGTGATCATAATGTGTTTCCTCTGCTCTTTTGTTCCATTGTGACAAAGATAACCTAATATTTCGTAAGAGGTTTATACCATAACCTGTATGTCAAGGTCACGACACGACCTTGTCACAATGGTCCTGAAAAGTTTGCATAAACGTTTGTCCTTGCTTTTGTAGCCCGTCTATCAACGGCTCACCCGCCTCACTTAAGGTTTTTGTGGTGGTTTTGATGGCCAGCATAGATGACATGGGTATAAGTCCTAAGGCCGAAGCAAAGGTGCGCAAAGGTGCTTGTGCCCTTATGCCCCCCCATTCGCCCACAGAATAGGTCACAAGAGCCGCGGGTTTCCCTGTATATTCTTGATAAAAAAAGTTCATCATATTGAGCAAGCCCGGTTGGGGGAGGTGGTTATATTCACCCGACACAATGACAAATCTGTCACACCCAAAAATCAGCTTTCTGCAGGCCTCAAGGGCCTCAGGTTTCGGGGAAAGGCTGTGATATGGGTCACGCAGAAAAGGGATGTCTAACTCAGCGGCGCTGATAATATGGGGGTTAAGACCGACGTCTTCGCCTAAGCGTTTGATAAACGCGACTGCCCGCGTGCCCAAGGCTGGGCTTCGGTATGAGCCAAACATAATGCCTAACGCGGCCATACGTGATGCTTTCTGAAACGCAATGCTCTTCCTCTTATTTTCGCATAATGTGTGTAAAAAGAAAATAAATCTGTAGATAATAGGGCACGTGGGGCGCCTTGCACATAACGCCTGCTCAGATCTGGTGCCTTTGTGCCCCCTGCGTTCATGAGGCTGATTTTACGCTTTTGGCAGATGTGCCGATGCGTTGCCTCGTTTCTGCCCACCACATTTCAAGATAGCGTGAGAGGATGATCACAGACTCCTTATCTCCAAAACGGATTGTGCACTGTTCTGGTGTTTTAATATAGATGGGTCCCGCCTTGATGAGAGGGAGTGGCGTATGACCAGGTTTTGCGGCTAAGTCAATACGGGCATGAAGGGCATCCACCCCATCTGTGCCCTTCACGTTCTGTGTGCGCCAGATGGTGAGCTCCACATCCCGTGAGGCCAAAACCTCACCTTCAAGATTGACCAACACAATTGAGAGTTCCTTCCAGGTAATGTCCGTATTCTTAAGTTTAAGAAAGGGAACGCCCTGGGCATGGATGGCCTCATCTGTAAGGGCTGTTTCTGGAAGGGAAAGCTTCAGGAAAGACGCTAAGGCTCGATAGCCGTTGGCAAGATCCATGGCGGCCAGGGCATCATCTGTCACCGGGTGCGTTACAGAAAAAACAAAAGCGTCTGCAGAGAACACGGGCCAATCGCGAATGGGACCCGGGCCCGCGCATAGGGCTATGTGAGAGAAGAAAGACTGTGGGTCTGGGTCGGGGCTAGAAAACCTTTGTGGCAGAGGATCTTCCTCTAGGGGGTCTTCATGTTCAGGAATCAACAAAGCCGTTGAATCGGACCTACCACCAACGGGGGCATTGGCCCGTTTGCCCTTTGAGCTACGACCTTGAGGCATGCGTGTGGGGGCCTTTGGAGGGGGGAGAGAATCGACATAGCCCCACTCATTCCCAGCACAGAAAAGGGTGGGGGGGCATGGCCCTTCGGCCCTGTCAAGGCTGTGGCGGGGAATGGCAATAAAGCGTCCCCAAAACGTGACGCCAGATAACGTATCACCATGGTGAGGGAAAAGGCGATCATGGGGAAAAGGATGCATGGGGGACATACCCACATTCGTTGTTGAAAAAAATTTCGCGGTTTCTGTGATGGCCATGGCAGGAAAGAATGGTGTCTCAACGTGGTAGGTGCCCACAGGGTCAGCATCACTTTTTGCAGGGTGACTGGCTTTCTGGGCAGCTGCCAGGTTAGGGCTTTCCTTTGCATAGATACACCGTTTAAGGTTAGGGGCATCAACGCCCTCAAGGTGATAAGAAGATAAAAACCCAGATCCAAAATAGAGGCACGTAAGGCGCTTACTTCGCAGTGGGGGGAAGACAGCCTGACACCGTTGACTCAAATAGACTTCATGACAGATCCAATAGAGGATGTACTCTTCCTTTTCGGCTTTTCTGTCGGTGGGGAGCCGCTGTGTAAGCAAATCATACACATCATCCACAGACGACGCAGCTGAAAGTGTTGGAGGCACTTTGTGTTCCTTTTTTTTGGCAGGTGACACAGGGTCGAATTGTTGTGTGAAGATACGAAAGAAGGTGCCTTTGTAGGCGGTGTCTGTTGGGGGCATGTAATAGCACAGAGCGGCTTCTTGTGAAGGCTGTCCTTCCTCACGCGTGCGGACAGTGAGCCAACAGGTATCCCCAGGCTTCATCCGCTGAAAAAAGGTTGGACTGGCTGGCTTTTCAGAAGGGGCAAGCGTTTCATATCTTTCATGGCCATCATAGCGTGCGCGCATTCCAGATGCATGGCCGTCAGCCGGGCCTGCTTCGCCATCGCTTCCTTTGCCCATAAGAGCGGCGTGCATAAAAAAAAGACACAGCACCGCTGCCGTCCCCCTCAACATTCTCTTTTTCATGAAGCCATCCACGTATCATCCATCGTCGCTCGCAACCTATCAAAACGTGCCCATTTGTCAACAATAAAGAGGAAAGCCGTGGTAGGTGGGCTGTGGGGGAACGCTGTGCATCCTGTCTTGAGGATAGGGATGGCCCCCTCTTATGGCGCTGGGCTTCTTCTTATAACATCACCCAGTGCCACCACCAAAAAGAGCTAGGGCAATGCGGCAGGGTATGCTAGCCTGAGTCTATCATCAGGGTGAAATAAGGAGCCGCCATGAAGGCCTTAGGCATCATTGCAGGGGAAGGGGCGTTTCCCCTCCTGCTCGCGCGCCGGCTGCAAGAAGGAGGACGGTCTTTTGTGGTGCTCAGCTATGGGCACGATCATCAGGAGGCCACCTGGTCAGCGCCGCACCTTTCTCTATCGCTGGGGCAGGTGGGCAAGGCCCTGGCTTTTCTGCGTCAGCATCACGTGGCGCAGGTGGTGATGGCCGGGGCGTTTCAGCGTCCTTCACTAAGTTCACTGCGTGTGGATTGGCAAGGAAGCCGCTGGTTGGGTGCCCTCATGAAGCAACCAAAAGGGGACGATCATTGGCTCCGTTTTCTCGCCACACAATTGGCCAAAGAAGGTATGGAGGTGGTGAGCCCACAGTCGATTCTGCCTCACACGCTGCCTGGCGCAGGCGCTTTTTCTGACCATGTGCCCACCCGTGAAGACCAGGGGCATATCCACAAGGGTCTTGATGTGTTAGATGCGTTGTCTCCTTTTGATGTGGGGCAAGCCCTTGTCACAGAATTGGGGTGGGTTGTGGGCATTGAAGCTGCCGAAGGTACCGATGGCCTCATTCAACGCACACAGCCCTTGATGCGTGAGCATAAAAAGGCTTTTTTGATTAAAAGCGCCAAAAAAACACAGGATGTGCGGCTGGATCCTCCGGTGGTGGGTATGCAGACCCTGAGATTTTTGCTAGATTGTGGCTTCGCAGGCCTTGCTTTTCGCGCGAAACAGATTATTTTCTTAGAACCGGCCCCCATGAAAGCATTAGCAGACCGTGAAGGGCTGATCATGTGGGGGGTGTGAAGATTCGTTTATCATGAGGGATATTTTTTGTGGTGACAAATAAAGAGGGCGTCAAAGATAATATCAAGAAAGGCGTGCCCCAACAGCGTGGTCAGACGCGGCCTTTGTCGGTGTGCATTGTGGTGGGTGAGCCCTCGGGGGATGTGCTGGGCAAAGCTGTGATTGAGGCATTGCAGAAAAGCGGTACAGCCTATACCTTCTGGGGCATCGGCGGACCTTCCATGATGAAGGCCGGCACATTTACCTCTGAGGTGCCTTTGGCTACCCTGAGCCTGGGCGGTCTCTCTTTTGTGAAAAAGGGGCTGACCCTTGTGCGGGCGTTGATCAAGATGAGGCGCCAGTTGCGGCGGCGGCCAACAGACATCCTGATCACCATAGATGCGCCTGATTTTACGCTCCGTCTGGCAAAAAGTGCGCCATCCTCCTTGGTGAAAGTGCATTGTGTGGCGCCTTCTGTGTGGGCATGGCGCCCAGGACGCGCGCGTAAAGTGGCAGCTTTTCTTGATCATCTCTGCACGTTGTTTGCGTTTGAGGGGCCCTACTTTGAAAAGCATGGCTTGGCCACCACCTTTGTGGGTCATCCCACAGCAGACTGGGGGTATGATGCCTCACGGGATGTTCCCTTAGAAGCACTGTGTCCTGGCCTTTCGCCTAAGCGTCCCATTTTGCTGTTGATGCCGGGGAGCCGCATGCAAGAATTGAAGGCGATGGCCTCTCTGTTCCTAACCATCGGGCAAAAGGCTCAGACCTGTAGCCCACCGCCGCAAATTGTGGTGTTGACACTGCCGCATCTGAAACAAGAGGTGCAGAAATATGTAGATATATCCTTGGGCAAAGGTTATGTGGTGGCTTTTGAGGATGTGAAACAACGCTTGTCGCTTATGCGCGCTGCCACGCTGGCACTTGTGGCCTCAGGCACATCCACGCTTGAGCTGGCCATGGCGGAGTGTCCCATGGTTGTGGCCTATCAAGTGACGCCACTGTTGGCGTGGGGGCTGCGCCGAGTGCTCACAACGCCGGTTGTCAGTCTACCCAACATTTTGCTGGGCACCACGGTGGTGCCTGAATGTTTGCAAGAGGCGTGCTGTGAAGCAGGGGTTTGGCCTCATGTAAACTATTTGTTGCAACACACCCAAGCGCGCGCAAAACAGAAAGAACAGCTGTTGAGCCTGGCAGAAAAAGTGCGCGCATCGCACGCCTTTGGTCAGGGGGTGGCCTTGGCCGTTGCAAAGGCCTATGCCAAGAAAAAAGCTTCGCAAATTTAAGGATTGAGGTGCGTTTATCATGTCAGCAGCCATGAAAAAACGTTTGCATTTCAAGGGAACCCACAGGGGCATGCGGGAAGCGGATGTGCTGGTGGGACGTTTTGTTCATGCATGCCTGGCGCGTGCCCCCGAAGAGGTGTGGCCTGTGTTAGACGCATTTCTTGATGGGGATGATGGGGAGTTGATCAAAATCTTGACAGGGGGCGCGCCATGGCCTTCTTTTTGTGCACACCTTGCTGTGTATAGCGATGGCTAAACGCACGTTATGTCTTGTCGTTGTATGCATTTTATGCGGGTGGGCGTATTATTGGGCCAAGGTGATTTTATTTTTGATTTTTCGATATAATGGGCATACACTGAGGGTGTACCTTTCCTGGTGTGGTGAGTGAGGAGAAAAAGTCATGGATCGTTCATTGAATAAGTCGGTGGGGCGTGGCGGCGTTTTGGTTGACGCAGGCTTGCGCGTCTATATGCAAAAGGTGTTTTCTACCATGGGGTTGGGGTTGGCTTTGACAGGCCTGGTGGCTTATGTTGTGGCCAGTACGCCCGCTCTTTATGGCGTGATTTTGGGGACGCCTCTTGTGTGGGTGTTGTTGATTGCTACGTTGGCAGTGCCTGTGACCTTGGGGGCCAGCATTGGCCGCTTGCGTGCGTCCACAGCACAGATGCTGTTTTGGGGATATGCGGCCCTTATGGGGGCCACCACATCGTCTGTTTTTCTCATCTACGCCATGGAAAGCGTGGCACGTGTGTTTCTGATTACATCTTGCATGTTTGGCGGCATGAGCCTTTATGGGTATACCACCAAGCGTGACCTCACGAATTGGGGGTCCTTTTTGTTTATGGGGGTGTTGGGCCTTGTGTTGGCTTCGGTTGTGAATCTGTTTGTGGGCAGCACACCTTTGCAGATGGCGTTGTCTGTGGTTGCGGTGTTGGTGTTTACCGGGCTTACGGCCTATGATGTGCAAATGATTGCCAGGCTTTACCAACCCAGTGCTGGGGAGGATGTGCGAAAAAAGTCTGTTGTTTTGGGGGCGTTGTCTTTATATCTCGACTTCATCAACATGTTTTTTGCCTTGCTGCGCTTGTTTGGGGATCGCCGCTGATCCATTGCTTGTGAGCGGCATGGGGGGCTTGTGTGTCTAGGGTGTCTTCACTGGCCAGTCGTTTGTGGCTGTATCATGAGTGGGGGGTTGATGAGGGTTTTTTCCCGGTGGGTGCGCCTATGCCTTCCTTACGATCCATAGCCTCCTTTGTGCGCACGTCACACGTGCGTGACTCACAAAACCGTGACCACCAAACCTCTTCGGCAGAGGCCTCTTCACCCTTGTCTTCTTTGTCGACGCTCCCTTCTGTAATGGAAACTTCTGTGCGGTTGTCGTCCGCGTCGCCGGCTTTGTCTTCTCCTCCTTCCTTTTCGGTAACGGGGGAAGCGTCTGTGCGCGATATTGCCTCTCTTGAGGATCTGCGGGCTTTTGTCGACACCTTTGCTGGCTGTGACTTAAAAGCAACGGCGCAAACAACCGTGTTTTCAGATGGTGACCCGCAAAGCCGTGTGATGCTGGTGGGTGAAGCCCCGGGCGCAGAAGAGGATCGCCAGGGCAAACCGTTTGTGGGGCGATCAGGTCAGCTTTTAGATCAGATGCTAGCCGCTATTGGGCTGGATCGTCGCCATGTCTATATCGCCAATATTGTGCCGTGGCGTCCGCCTGGCAACCGTGTGCCTACGCCAGCAGAAATTGCAGCCTGTTTGCCGCTTATTGAAAAACATATTGCGCTAGTGAGTCCAGCGGTATTAGTATTATTGGGAAACACGGCCGTGCGCGCGTTGCTGCGATCTAAAGAAGGTATCACGCGCATGCGGGGCAAGCGTCATGTGTATCAAAACCCTTACGTATCCGGGCCCATAAAAACCATTGTCACCTTTCATCCTGCGTACCTTTTGAGATCACCTTTACAAAAACGAGGTGCGTGGCATGATTTTCTCAACCTTAAACATAGTATCGCATCATATACAGGGGATAGGCATGATCGAGATCAAAAACGTGAAACGAAAAATTACCAAACTTGAAGAAAACGGAAACCCCGCCAGGCGACGTGACACACATTGGGGTGCCTGGTTTTCTTTAGGCTGGCGGGTGGCCCTTGAGTGGCTGGTGGCTGTTCTTGTGGGTTATGGCGTAGGCACATTTTTGGATGAGTGGTTGCATTCAGAGCCGTGGGGGCTGATTGTGTTCTTGTTGTTTGGCAATATTGCCGGCCTGTTGAACATTTATCGCACCTACCGCAACGACGTTAAAACCTTTTAGCCTTCATAAACAAGCATATCGATCTTGTGTTATGTTGTGCGTGCATTGATTTTTTTGTCCCGGCACGCCTGCAGTGTTTTTGGTGTGAGCTATGTATCCTTGTGTATAACGCATACCTTTGATTGACGCTTAAAATGCTTAAAATGACATAACAGTTTGATTTTTTGTAGTTTTTGTGTAAAAATTGAACCAGCCTTAATCAAGGTGTTTATGGTTATGTTGTTTAGTCAAGGTGTTTATGATTATGTTGTTTATTTTTTGTATGGTGTTAGGGATGGCCCAATGTGCCTATGGTATCAATCTTAAAGAAGAGCCCAAAGAGGGGGATGGCATCCCTGTTGTTTCAGCCCATGCAGATTGGGAAGCGGAGGGGCAGTGGTATCGTGTATGTGTGGTGACGTTAAACAATCTTGGACCCCAAGATATGTCATATGTCAAATTAAGCTTTTTTTACGACCATCGACCTTTTAAGCACACGGGTACAGGTCCTTTTGCCCTACAGAATGTCGATGATGTGCCTGGATCTTGTTGGACAACGTATGTGTCGGATTGGATCTTACCCATCAAAGCAGGTGAAAAGAAAAGCGTTAAAATTGGTTTCAATTTTTCAGATGGTCTCGGCAATGAGTTAGATCCGCCCCAATCTTTCATCATTAATGATCAAGAAGACTATCCAGAAGAAGATACAATACCACCATCTGTACCTCAGAATTTAGAAGTACAAAGCATCAAACCCTACAGTTTTATATTTAAGTGGAGCCCCTCAACTGACAATGTCGGCGTTGCAGGGTATAACGTTCATTATCGCCTTGCCTCTCAAGAAGACTCAGTGCTTCATATATCGACGGCCCTGACATCTATTAAGATTGAAGGGTTAGAGCCTGAAGAAACGTATCACTGTCGTGTGTTAGCTTTTGATAAGGCTGGCAATCAATCGGAGCTTTCTGAATGGCTTTCCGTGATTACAAGTCAAGAAGGTGTAACACCGGAAGTGACAGGCAGAGAGGCTTTACCCTACGTGGATGCTTTGAGTTATCCCACACCTAATGCATCGGCTATGGTCGGTCTTTCTGGTGTCACGGGTTTATTTACAGGATTTGTGGTGGCACGTGACAAGAAAGCCTGCTGGGGAGGCTATTCCTTTGTTTACGATTCTAACACAGGGATGGAGGAATCAGCTGATGCCACAAAATCAAACTACCTCCGCCAATTTTTTGCTGAGCACCCTGATAGTATTATCTCTATTGGTGGTGCTGCTGGTTTGCCGATGGCTTCTATTAAGGGTATTACACCAGATGAGCTGTGCAACCTTTATGAGGGGATTTTGGACAATTATGACACCAAAGCGCTTGATTTTGATTATGAAGGAGGCTTTCTGGCTAACACAGGTGCACTTATGCTTCATATACAGGCAATACGTAAACTATTAGCGAATCGGCCTACAACACGTATCATCTATACACTGCCTGTGGATGGATCTCCAGGGTTACAAGGGTTTAATTATTATGGTGAAAGTTTTTTGACTCTTTTGGCTGAAGAAGCTATTTTCCCTAACGCTGTGCAATGCATGTTGATGGAGTTTGGAGCAGGGTCAAGTAATAATTTATTTGAAGCCTCTGTTGTGGCTTTGGAAGGTGCTCATGCTCATATGAAGAAAGCTTTTGGCCATAAATGGAATGACCAAGAAATTTGGCAGCACTTGGGTGCATGTCCGATGTTTGGCAAAAACAACAACGGGAAAGTCTTTACGTTGGAAAACCAAAAAGATCTCAACGCGTTTTGTCGGCAGAAGGGTATGCTTTTGATGTCAGGGTGGAGTATTGACCGTGATGCTAAGAGTATGGTGGGCATTGATGGCCACCAGCCCTATGATTTTTCCAAAGAGGTGGCTCAATTTTCTTTGACCTGAGGTTACCGTTGCCTCCCTGTTTTTCATGGGATGCATACATCCATAAGCGGCATTCCCTTTTGCCAAGGGGGTGCCGTTTTTTTGTGCCCACACACAGGGATGCTTGATGCGCAAAGAAAGGTGTGAGGTCACCTGTTTCCCTGTTTTTAGCTGCAGTTTGAATAAAATATTGATAAAAATATTGACATACTATCTTTTTTAGATAAAAAAGGTTTGTGGTGTAAAAAATTGAGGTTTATCCATATGTTATACGTTTTTTATATGTTTTTGATGCTTGTGGGCTGTGTAACGGCGGTGCAGGCTGTGGACCCCGTGGTGAAGGTGGAGGCATCGTGGGATGGGGATGATGCGTNNTATCGCGCGTGCTCCGTGACGGTGGAAAATCTGGGACCCCAGGATTTAGCGTATGCGAAGCTGGGTTTCTCTCACGCGTATCAGCCTGTTCAAGATACAGGGACCGGAGGTTTTCTTTTAAAAGATGAGAAAAACGGCCAGCCCTCAGAATGGGTATGTTATTTTTCAGATGCGCTCTTGCCGTTGAAGGCCGGGGAAGCAAAGAGTGTCAAAATTGGCTTCAACTTTTCAGATGGCACGGGGGCGAGTGCGGCCCTTCCCACAGACTTTACGATTAACGGCTTTGATCCTGCTGGAAGTGGAAGTGGAAGTGATGATGAGCCGCCCACGGTTCCGCAGATGCTGGTATCGGAAAACGTAAAGCCCCATAGTTTTTTGTTGAAGTGGGATCCATCCACCAATAATGTGGGCGTTGTGGGCTATAACGTGACTTATTATCCTTATGATGATATGCCGTCTTCGGCCACCATGGGCACGGTGTCCACCTCCACAAAGATTTCTGGTTTGTTGTCTGACAAAACCTATGGGTGCACAGTGTTGGCGTTTGATGCGGCTGGCAATAAATCCGCTGCCTCTGAAACGCTTCTTGTGACCACAACATCGGGCACGACACCTGGTGATCGCATGGCTGCCCCCTATGTGGACGTTGTGGGGTGTAAAAAGCCCAGCACCATGAAGATGGTGGATAAAGCCGGGTTAACAACCCTGATTGCTGGGTTTATCGAGGGGCGTGAAGACAAAGCTTGTTGGGCGGGTCATAGTATGATCTATAACCCCAACACAGATATCAACGAAGATGGGGACGCTGCGCAATCAGATTACTTACGCCAGTTTTTGAGCAACTATCCTGACAGCGCCATTTCGGTTGGTGGTCCCTATGGGTTGCCGCCGGCCGCCAATGCGTCTATCGATGTCAGCAAACTGACCGATATCTACAAAGGTATTCTTGATAACTATGGCGTTAAGACGCTGGACTTTTACTATGCCGGTGGATTTTTAGCCGACACCGAAGCCTTGGGTCGTCATGTGGAAGCTGTGGTCAAGCTTGTAGAAGGTCGTCCCGATACGCTTCTTATCTATACCTTGCCTGTAGATGCCTCCACGAACGTTCAGGGTTTCACGCGCCATGGTGAAAAGTTCTTGAAGCTTTTGTCAGGTAATGGGGTGGTGCCCGCCGTGGTGCAGTGCCTGCTGAAAGATTTTGGTGAGGGCTCTGGTGACAATCTCTATGATGCCTCGGTGGTGGCTTTGGAAGCTGCCCATGGGCAGATCAAGGAAATCTTTAGCGATGAGTGGTCGGATGATGATATTTGGACCCATATGGGGGCCTGTCCCATGTTTGGTAAAAACAATAACGACAAAGTGTTTACCCTGGCCAATCAAACCAGCCTCAATACATTTTGCCAAGGAAAAGGTATGTCATTGATGTCAGGATGGAGCATTGACCGTGACGCCAATGATGAGGTTGGCATCGATGACTACCAGCCCTATGACTTTTCAAAAGAAGTGGCTAAATTTGCGGTGGAGGCGCCTTGAGGATCCCTTAGCGCGATTGACCTAATCTTTGTGGGTCTAAAAAAGACAGTGCGTCCTTTGTGATGAGGGGTGTGCTGTTTTTTGTTGTTATGATGCGCGCGTTTCTTGTGAAGCGGCGGCTGGTATGTCCACGGCCTGCGGCCTTGAAGATCATAGCAAGAGCGCTTGAGAAAGGTTTTGTTGGGGGAAAGCCACACGCACACGCTGCCCTCACGCCACACAGAAAAGCGATCAAGGCGCAGCTTTTGCCGCCCTCCTTCGCACCTGAAACGCAACGGCTCGAGGGCACATACAATATCTGCCGCGCCGCAAAAGGGAAGGTGGCGGGTGCTTTGAGCAAGCAAAAGGTTGATGCCTTTGGGTGTGCGCTGAAAACAGCCATGGGTGTTGCCCAGCCAGGGGGCTTCAGGCCTTTGAAAGGGTAAGGTGCGCAAGGTTGTGGCGCCTGTGACTTTTTGCCACGTATCAAGGGCGAACCGGCATTTGCGCAGGGATGAAGCCCAAAGGGTGTGAGTGGCAGACTCAAAATAAGCCATGCACTTGCCCTCACTTTCCATAAAAATGTGGGGGGGGTGGGGGGTCCACAGCGCCCAAAATCCGCCTAATAACAGGGGCGCACACAGCCAGCGCAGCGGCGTTTGCCACAACAGCATCCACAATCCTGAAAGGGTGATAAGACCCAAGGCCCACGGCGCGCCAGCTGGCACGGTGACAGAGGCCAGAGGCCAAGCCGCCACAGTTTGGGCAATGGCGATCAGCCCTGAAAGAGCAAGGGCAAAAAAGGGGGCGACCCATGAAGCAACGCCCATCAGTGAGCACAACATAAGGGTCATCCCTAGTGGCATCACCACAAAGGTGGTGAGGGGAATGGCCACCAGGTTCGCCACCATGCCCAGCAGGGTGGCTTGATGAAAGGTGGCCGCAGTAAACGGGAGGGTGGCCAGCCCCGCAATCAGTGTAGACAAGAGGCTGATCCCCAACCACGAAAGGCCCGTGTGAAACCAGCGCTGTTGAAAACGCGTGGGCGCTTTGACCCGCTCAAACACCGCCACAAGGCTGGTGACTGCCGCGAAGGATAGTTGAAAACTGGGTGATAGCAAATTTTCAGGGCGAAAAATAAGAATAAAGGTGGCTGCAAAAGCCACCAGCCTTAAGGATAAAGGCGATCGATCAAGCAAAAGGGCTGTCATGGCCATGGTGGTCATGAAAAAAGCGCGCGTGGCAGGAATATGCACGCCAGAGAGGTGAAGATAGAGAAATGTGCCAAGAACGGTGGCCACCGCAGCTATTTTATGCAGGGGCCAGAACAGCACAGCCCGTTGCCACAGGCCGAGTAACGTATAGACCATAAAAAAGATAAGCCCGGCCACAATCGACATATGAAGACCTGAGATGGCCAGTAAATGGGCCATGCCGGCATCGGCAAAGTCAGCGCGCACAGAGGAAGGCAAGCCTGCTGTGTGGCCCGTGAGCAGGGCCGCTGCCACGCTGGCGTGGGGCATGGGCAAAACCTCAAACAAAACATGGGTCAGACGCTCACGCCATGGCTCCATCCACATCGTACGCCACAAGGGCGGCGGGGCGTGCCGTAGGGAAGGAGGGGTGAGGCAAAACCCCTTCGCGCCGATCCCCTGGAAATAGCACGTTCTGCGCATGTCATAGCCATAGGGCCACGTAGGTGGGGGGAGCTTGGTGAGGTTGGCTTTCACCCGTATGTGCTGTCCGGCGCGCAGCGTTTTCCACCCACACGGAATCCACAGCCGCACTTTGTGAAGGGCCAGGGTTGGCACAATGCGCGTCACCCGTACAATCACCCGCGCCCCCTTTATCGCTTGTGGCCCGCCTTTATAGCGAAGGTAAGTAACGTTTTCAATCACACCCTCAAGCGTGGCGCGTTTGACGTGGGTGTTGAGCATGGGTGTATTAAGGGCTTGTGTTCGCCACAAGGCGGCACTAAAGCCAAGGCACACGCAGGCAAGGCCCAGCAACACAATATGAAGGAGAAACAACGATCGATGATAGGTGAGCACCACCGCACCCACACACCCTCCGGCACACAGCGCTGCCCCGAGGGCCCACCAAAAGGGGGGTTCAAACGTGAGTGAAAAATAGAGGGCAATGCCCAGACCTAGCAGCACGGGCGTCCACAGGATGAAACGATCTTGCTCATGTGTCAAAAAAGTGGTGAAAAGCGAGAAAACTCGCGACCAGCGTGTGTGCATAAGATGGGTTACGCGTGAGAGTCGTTGTGAGAGGCGTTATGCGGGAACAGCCACACGTCTTGATGCAAGGCTTCGAGGGCAGGACGATGGCCCACGCTGATACACGTGGCTTTGGGGAAGCGGGTTTGGATCAGCTGATAAAGGGCTTGTTCTGATGATTCATCCAGGGCTGAGGTGGCTTCATCCAGAAAAATCCATGAAGGGTTGGCAAGTAGCAATCGCGCAAAACCCAGGCGCTGCTGCTCTCCACCGGAAAGCACCTGAGGCCAAAAAGCCTCATCCTCTAAACGCGTTTTGAGATGTGCCAGTCCTACGTCCTCAAGCACTTGCACCAGCAAGGTGGATGAAAAAGCTCTCGCCTCTTGGGGATAGGTTATCACATCTTTCAATTTGCCCAAAGGCAGGTAAGGTTTTTGGGGCAAAAAGAAAAAACGCGCTGCAGGATAATCAATGGTGCCCTCCCCAAACAGCCACATGCCCTGAAGCGCACGCAAGAGCGTGCTTTTGCCAATGCCTGAAGGCCCTTTGATTAAGGTGGAAGAGCTGGGCGCCAAGTTTTTGTCCCCCACATGTTGTATTTTTTTCCCTGCGGGCGTTGTTAAGGTGAGGTTGTGGATCACAAGCTCGGGCTTTTCATGGCTTTGGTATACGATATTTTTATGAGGCAGCGGTTGGTGCATCGTGCGCTCAAAAGCAATCAGACGGGTGAGGCTGGCTTTCCACTCAATAATGTCGGGATAGTTTTGCACAATGATGGTAAAGGCGTTTTCTACACTTCGAAACACAGAGAGCACCTGCATCAAAATGCCGATGGTGAGCTTTTCACCAAAATAGCGCGGCGCCATCAACAGCATGGGCACAATGATGCTGACCTGCATATAGCCATTGATCCAAAAGTTGACATAAAGCATTTTGCGCATAATGATCCGTGTGGTGAGATAAAGGTTATGCACAAACCCATCGGTGGTCTTTTTTTCTTTTGCCTCACCGTTAAGAAAGGCAATGCTTTCGCTGTGTTCGCGAATGCGAGCCAAGGCATAGCGCAAATCCCCTTCGCGTCGCTCTTTCTCCACATCAAGGGGCAACAGGGGTTTCATGACGTGTTTGGTGATGGCGGTGCCAAGAACGGCATAAAAAAACGCCACAAACACCAAATAGCCAGGGATCACGATATGATAACCCCACAACGAAAAAGACAGGGGGCCCGAGATCTGCCACAAAATCCCCAAAAACACAATCAGGGTAAACACTTCTTGCATAATTTTTGTAAAAAGAGTGAGCGTGTTGGTTGTGATATAAAGCAGGTCATCAGAAAGGCGCTGATCGGGGTTGTCCGTATCACCCGGCATAAGCTGCAGAAGATAATAGCGCACGTCACTCAACCAGATGGATATATAATGGTGGGAAAGAAAACGCCGCCAAAAAATTTTCAAAAGGGACTCGATATACGATCGCGCCATGAAAATAATGATATTGATGGCGGCAATGCCCACAAATACAATCATCAAAAAACGAAACTGGGGCAGGTCATAGGCTTGGAAAGAGTCATAAATAGCACGCTGCCAATAGCTAAAGGCCCCGTGAATGGCTGAATAGGCCACCATAGAGGCAATAAGCATGGCAAAAAGACTGAGGGCCCAGCGTGATTCGTGAGAACGAAAATACAATAAAAAAATGCGCCCCACATGGCGATAAAAATGGGGAACATGGTGATGATCGTGGTGTGTTTTTTTTAGCATAACGCCCCTGGTAAGCCATGTGTGTGAGAGGGATTATACATAACCCAAGCCGTTTGTAAAAAGAATAGGTGACTTCTTCTCCAAAAAGGGTTCCTTTGAAGAGAGGAACGTAATTTCCTTTTTCCAAAAAACGATCACCGTTTCCTCGAAAAGCAGGGCATACAGCCGGGAAAGGACGCTCATAAGAAAAGGGTTGGCAGGCGTTTTCAGGGTTACCCCAGGTGTGGGGGCACGGGTGGTGCTTTAGGGGGGGTGTGGCGTTGGCGCTGCCTTTTCCTCAGGGCCTTGGGGGGCATGCGGGAGAGGGCGTTCGTGCGAAAAGGTTTGGGCCCATAAATCATGGCCGCGCGCGGTGAGGGTGGTTTTTTCTTGCGTTAAGCGTACAAGCTCGCGATCTTTATGATGAAAAAGATCATCAGCTTGAAAGGCGCACATGTCTTTCATCGGCACACTGGCAATGTCAGGATAGGCTGCTTGCGGGGGGGTGTGTCCAAACCACCAGCTTCCCACACATGAGGAAAGCCCTAAACAGCTTAGCACACAGGCAAGGTGAGCCACCCACGGGCGGAAGGAGCGCAGCGTGCAACAGAGAAGGCATGCGCAAATACAGGTTGGTGCGGCGGCGTGGGGGCAACGAGGGCGGCTACCATACATAGGTGGATGGGTGCGGGTCTGTGACCGTATCTTCGTCAAAAAGAACCGCATGGGTGCTGAAAATCTTCACTTTGTGGGGACGGACGCTGATGATGCCCTCATGTGTTTCATAAATCACCGGCTCGTCTTTCCCTGGCAGCATAAGGCGCAAGAGGCCTTTGCTCAACACACTCAACAAAGGCGCATGCCCTTTATAAAGGGCCATATGACCATCCAAGGCCTTGCAAAACACAGCTTCCACCCTGTCATCAAACACAGATCCCGCAGGCGTTGAAAAGGTGAGGTGAAGGTTCGCGGCTTTGGCGTGACTCATGATTCCCCTAAATCCTTGGCTTTTTGATACACATCTTGAATGGTGCCCGTCATAAAGAAAGCCGCTTCGGGCACATCGTCCAATTCACCCTCCACAATGCGCTTAAAGCCATCAATGGTGTCTTCCCTCGATACAAACACGCCCGCAATGTTGGTGAAGGTTTCGGCTGTTTGGAAGGGCTGTGAAAGGAAGCGCTGGATTTTCCGGGCGCGTTTGACGGTGATCCGATCTTCCTCTGAAAGCTCTTCCATCCCCAAGATGGCGATGATGTCTTGAAGAGACTTATAGGTTTGCAATATTTTTTGCACCGAACGTGCCACGTCATAGTGTGTGTCCCCCACCACGGCGGGGTCAAGGACGCGCGACGTAGAGTCAAGGGGGTCAACGGCTGGGTAAATCCCCAAACTGGCAATGGTGCGCGAGAGCACCGTGCGAGCATCGAGGTGTGTAAAGGAGGTGGCAGGCGCAGGGTCGGTCAAGTCATCTGCCGGCACATAAATCGCCTGCACACTGGTGATCGAGCCCTTGGTGGTGGAGGTGATGCGCTCTTGAAGGGCTCCCATTTCTGTGGCCAGTGTGGGTTGATAGCCCACCGAAGAGGGCATGCGCCCCAAAAGGGTTGAAATTTCAGCGCCGGCCTGGGTGAAGCGGAAGATGTTATCAATAAAAAACAATACATCCTTGCCTTCAGCGTCGCGGAAGTATTCAGCCATGGTGACGCCTGACAAGGCCACCCGGGCACGCGCGCCTGGCGGTTCGTTCATTTGGCCATAAATAAGGGCGGCTTTCGAGGTGTCGTCTTCAAGGTCAATCACGCCTGAGTCGATCATTTCGTGATAAAGATCATTGCCTTCCCGGGTGCGTTCACCCACGCCGGCAAACACAGAATACCCACCATGTGCTTTGGCAATGTTGTTGATCAGCTCCATAATCAGCACGGTTTTGCCCACGCCGGCGCCACCAAACAGCCCAATTTTGCCGCCCTTCAAATAGGGACACAGCAAATCGATCACCTTGATGCCTGTGCCCAACACTTCAGCGTCAGTGGACTGTTCGATAAACGTGGGGGGCGCGCGGTGAATATTCCACTGCTTTTTGGTTTTGACGGGCCCGCGGCCATCAATGGGCTCACCGGTTACGTTAATAATGCGTCCCAAGGTTTCAGGGCCGACAGGAATTTGGATTTCTCGGCCCAAATCCTCCACCGGTTGTCCGCGGTAAAGCCCTTCCGTGGCATCCATGGCGATGGTGCGCACACACTCTTCTCCAATGTCTTGCGCCACCTCTAAGATAAGATCGGGTCCATTTTCCATCTTAACGGCAAGCGCGCCTTGAATGGGCGGCACATGGTCCTCAAAATGAACATCCACAATGGGCCCTTGTATTTGGGTGATGACGCCCCTTTTGTGGGTGGCTTGTGTTTTATTGCCAGAAGGGTTTTCGCCAGGGGGGTTGCGGCCAGGCGCTTTCCTTTCAGGTGTTTTGCCGACACGTGGCTTTCTACCAGATGGTTTGCTCTCAGGTGTTTTGGCCACGCGCTCTTTTTTTACAGACGCAGCCTTTGTGGCTTTCCCAGGCGTTGATACACGTGAGGAAGGGGGGGTAGATTCTTTTGTTAACATAGGGCCTGTGCTCCTGAAATAACTTCGGTCAGTTCTTTGGTGATCATCGCTTGACGCTGGCGGTTATAGCTTAGGCCAATGTCTTCCAAGATCTCTTCGCTGTTGCGTACCGCGCCATCCATGGCTGTCATGCGGCAGCCCTCTTCACTTAAGATGCTTTCTACAAAAAGGTGATAGAGCGCAAACACAAGGTAGGTCTGGATCCAATGTCGGACAAACAAAGCCCGTGTAGGCTCAAGGGTCACGTCAGGCAGCAGACCTGGTTTGTGGGAAGAAGCGGTGAGTGGCGCCAAGAGATCATTCAAAGACAGCAATTTTACATCTTGAGATAAGGCGTTCTTAAAGTGTGTAGAGACAACACAAATGCGCCCAATCTTTTTGTCGTCATAAAGGTGCACGGCCTCTTCTAAGAGGGTGGCCATAGCGTCTGTCTGCACCTGTTTGAACTGGGCTTCTGTCTTGAAAAGCGTATGTCCGCGCCCCTTGAGTTGGGATGCCAGCCGGTCGCCAAAAACATACATAAGAGGCGGCTCTTTTTCCTGTGCGATGTGAGTTTCGATAGAGCGAATCAATTGCGTGTGAAAGTGTCCACAGAGCCCTCTGTTAGCGCCAAGGATGATCCATAAGGACGGCCTGTTGTTCACGTGGTGCGTATAATGTGGAAAATCTTCAAGGGTAAGGGCGGCAGGGCCCGCGGCCATCATCAGCGCGTGTTTTTGCTTGCGCGTTTCTTTGAACAGGGCATCAAATCGTTTCAATTTGGCGGCAGCCACCATTTTCATGGCTGACATAATTTTTTTTGTGGACGTCACCGCATCACGTCGCTGGCTGAGGCTTTGAAGCGTGGGCATCTATACAAACCTTTCCATAAACGTCACCAAGAAGGTGTTAAGCTTCTTTTCCACAGCCGCAGAAAGGGCGGCATCCTTTTCAATGCTGGTTAGAATGAGGCTTTTATCCTCACGCAGGGCGGCGAGAAATTCATCAGAAAAACGTATAAACGCATCCTCGTGAAGATCGTCGAGATATCCCCTCGTACCTGCAAACAAAAGCACTACCTGCTCTGCCATAGACAAAGGAGAATAGGGCGGCTGTTTCAGCAGCAAGGTGAGGGCACGCCCACGAGTGAGCAGTTGTTTTGAGGTGCTGTCTAGGTCGGAAGACAGCTGAGAAAAAGCCTGCATTTCTTTGTATTGCGCAAGTTCAAGCTTGATTTTACCCGCCACCTGCTTCATGGCTTTACGCTGTGCAGCTGAGCCTACGCGACTGACAGACGTGCCCACGTTAATCGCGGGGCGCAGACCTTCGTTGAACAATTTCGATTCAAGAAAAATCTGTCCATCCGTGATGGAAATAACGTTGGTAGGGATATAGGCGGAAATATCGCCCGCCTGGGTTTCAATAATCGGCAACGCTGTCAATGAACCGCCACCCGCATCAGCGCTCATTTTTCCGGCACGCTCCAACAAGCGGGCGTGAAGATAAAAAACATCTCCTGGGTAAGCCTCGCGTCCGGGGGGGCGTTTCAGCAACAAAGACATTTCGCGGTAAGCCACAGCGTGCTTGGAAAGATCGTCATAAATAATCAGGGCGTGCTTGCTCCGGTCTCTAAAATATTCCCCCATGGTGCAGCCCACATAGGGCACAAGGTATTGCAAGGAAGCAGGGTCAGAGGCATTGGCGGCCACCACGGTGGTGTATGCCATCGCGCCCTTTTCTTTCAATACCTGCACAAGGTGGGCGATGGTGGATTGCTTTTGCCCGATGCCTACGTAAATACAGTGCACCTGATTGTTTTCATCACCTGCGTCAAAGGCTTTTTTTTGGTTTAAGATGGCATCGATGGCCAGAGTTGTTTTGCCGGTTTGCCGGTCGCCAATAATCAGCTCTCGCTGTCCGCGTCCGATGGGCACCAGGGCATCGATGGCTTTAACGCCGGTTTGAAGAGGGGTGGAGACAGATTCACGTTCAATAATGCCAGGGGCCTTAGCATCGATATAGGCCGTTGACACATCCGTCAGTGGTCCATTGCCGTCAATGGGGCGACCTAAGCCATCAAGCACGCGTCCTAAAATGCCCATCCCTACCGGGGCTTCCACCATTTCGCCTGTGCGTTTGGCCAAATCACCTTCTTGCAAGTTTTGGCCGCTGCCCAACAGCACAATGCCCGTGGTTTCTGCATGGAGACTGAGGGCGATGCCCTGAACGTTGTCACCCAAAATCACCCGTTCCCCATATTTCACGCCATCAAGGCCCCAAACCGTGGCAATGCCATCACTCAGCGATAAGACGCGGCCCACCTCACGGGTTTCTGTCATGTGATCAAAATGTTTGATGTGGTCTTGAAGAACGGAGAGAGCCTCTGATGACGACAGGGTCATAACAATTTCCTTTTACCTAAACATGGGACAAAACGCCTTCTTTAAGGCGCATAAGGGCAGATCGCAAAGAGCTGTCCACCATTTTCGAACGCCAAACCCACACACTGCCTGCCAGCAGGCTGGGTTCGTGATGGGTATGCAAGCGAACGGGTTTTTGAAACGTGTTTTCCAATGCAGCTGTTTTGTTTTTGACTTCTGTGTCAGACAAAGGTGCTGATGTGGCAAGATGAACCGTCTCATAGCGCTGGGCTTCAAGATAATGCAGCAAATCAGGCAGCAGGCCAAGACGACCATTGGAGGTCAGTAGATCAAGATAGGCTATGGTGGTCTTGTTTAAGTTAAGCTTGCGGGCCACGCTCACCACAATGGCGGCCGCTTGGCGACGGGGAAGCCCTGATGTGATTAAACGCCAGGCTTGGTGCCCGCACAAAGCGTGAGCCACCTTGTTGAGCTCTGAAAGCAGGGGCGCGCCGGCGCCTGGTAATGTATGAAACAATTGAATGTACCGCGAAAGCTCAGCACTTGGACCCTGAACAAGCAGTTGGTTGATGCCCACAAGAACCCTCCACTCAAAACATCTTCTTCTACATAGCACAGCCATCCAAGGATCGGCAAGAGTGGACTCGGAAAATGGCGTGGAGATAGGGTTGGTTGCGGTCGCGGGTGACATGGGATTTGCCGCGGATGACATGAGTTTTGCAAATAAAAAATATTTAAAAGAGACATCTAAGTCACGAATATTGATCTTAACAAAAGGAACACACAATAAAAGAGACAAAATCGGGATGGAATGGTCATGGTGCACGCGCGTGCCACGTGGTTTCTTTTTGTTATGCTTGTTGCCCACCCATCGTGTTGGGGAAGCGGGAATGTGTTTGAGGGATATGTGTCCGCCGAAGACTATTGCCATGCGCAGGGATGGGCACCGCAACGGCAAGAGGGATTGATATTTGAAGGCGGGCTTCATGAGGCTTATCAGGCGCGTGTGCGTCAAGATCAAAGGCCTGGCGACCTTCCTCCACCCCGGCCGAGAGAGCACATAAGGCGCCGTCGTTCTTTGGGAGACACGCCAACCCTTCACGGGGGACAACGCCCACGCTCGGGTTCCTTTACCGAGGAAGGTGATAGAGAGCCCGGTCGCTTGCAAGAGTTGATGAGCACGTTGGGGACCCCCTTGAGGTGGCTGAGATCGGGAAGGAACCAAAGGACAGGGGGGGAAAGGCATCCCCCCGTGGCGGCAGGAGACGATCCAGCGCCCCTTCGAGATTCCCGTCTAAATGTGCATCTTCCAACCGCACATCTGACCGTTCCTGAGATTCGCGTGACAGCGCCCTCTATTGCGGGCATTGAAGAGGGGGGGCGTCAAGCTGCCACGTTGCCGCCTGGTGTGCAGGGGCCTGGAGGAGCCTCGCGATCACGGTCGTTGTCACGCATGAGGAATGTGTTCGGGCGTGGCCATCGATCGGCTTCCCCGTCACCACAGAGGCCCCAAAGGCCTTCTCCTTTACCCTCATCTTCTTCCGCAACGTTGCCTCCAACGCATCCCCCCATGACGTTTGAGCAGTTTAGGCAAGCCCCTGAAACAGCTGTGGAGGCGGGGTCACAGAGGTTCAGCGGTGGTGGCTCTGAGCCCCTAGGTGCATCGTCTGTATCTTCTCCTATCCCCCAGGCACAACCAAGATTTTCCACGATAAGCACACGGTTAACGTCTGAGGTGGCAAGGCGTCTTGAGGCCAATCGATCAAGCCCTGGAGAACACATTGTGTGGGGGGCGTTGCAACGCCCTTGCCCCACATCCCTCGGCGTTCATGGAGGTAATCCTCTATCTGACACAGAGAGGACATCTGCTGAGAGCACCTCTTTTGCAGCCCTTGTAAGCGGCACGGATGAGCATCTGGCCGGCACCTTACTCAGGGGCAGCGCGGGTTCCTTACCAGGCCTTGGATCTCAAAGTGGTGCATCTCCCCTGATTGAAAGGCGTGGGTCGTTACGGCGACGTGTGGGGTTGAGACCGGCTGGCGCCCCTGACACAGGGCGTTGGTCGCAGGCCTTGGATGCTTGGGGGAGAGAACAATCAGTTCATGCAGCCGTTGTGAATCCCATCAAGCATGCCTTGTGGCTGATGGGGCGCCCAGGGGGCGGCGGCAGGGATGCCAAACGCATCAAAGCCTTTCGCAAAGGGTTTAACAAGCACTTGGCCATCTTTGAAGAAGAAGGCCACTCTTTGGCATCTCCCAAAGCTCTTTTTTCCCTGAATGAGCTGGCTGTAGAGGCTATGGTGCTCAAGACCCTTCACCACATCAAACAAACGGTTGCGGACAACGATGACCGTCATCGCATCAATACTGCCTTTTTACTGTGGGCAGGGATGCGTCACGTGGCTATACAGCGCATTAAGAACACCTTCTTTTCAGATGAAGGGGCGAGGCAGGATCCACAAAGCTGCCATCAAGGGTTCGGTGTGTTAGCCTACCTCATGCAAGATATGGGCTTGTCTTGTGCCATGCCTCAAGATTATCAAGGGGTTCCTATTGAGAATCATACTTGGGCTAATGTGGTGCTGGGCCCTGACAATCTTGCCCCCAGAGAGCTTGCCAACGCCTTATGTGCGTGGGAGGCATGGAAGATATATCATCCCCTTCAAGTCTTCGGTGTGCAAGTGACAGGGATTGCACACAACCTTGTATCAGAAACGCAGGATGCATTGCGCACCCATGGCTATCTTCACTGATCCCCTTCATGCCTCCCGTCAGTGAGGGGGGTGAGGCAAGCGCCTTGTGTGAGTGTTTGAGGATTTTCATGACCTTTTCTTGAAAAATTAATGATTTTTCAATGACTTATGTCAAAAATTATCTTATAGAGACAAATTTTGTCAGCATAGGAGAGATGGTATGAAAAAAGTATTGATGATGGCGCTTGTGGGCGTGATGGGGTTAAGCTTTGTGGGGGATCTTGAGGCCAGGCGCAAGGGCCTCATTCCTGCCAAAAAAAGCAGGGCATTGAAACATAAAACACAAAGGGCGATACAAAAAGCCGGGCATGCAGCCTACAAGGAGCTGGAACCCATCATAAGAGAAGCAGTCAAAGAAGGAAAAATGTTTCTCAAAGAAGAAAAAGAGGCATTTAAGGATGAGCTAAGGCAGGAAGCGCACGCGCAACTGCAACGAGGAAAAACCTATGCCCGTGGCCAAATTCAACAAAGCAAAGATTATGCCCGCGGCCAAATCGGCAGCCCAAGAAACACACACTCTGATGCAGGTCCTGGCGTCAAGTAAACCAAGAAGACTGAAGCCCCTGCGATCAGCGCTCGCCATACGGGTGGTTCGGCGGCGCCGGGCCGTCCGACCGCTGGGTGATGAGCTAAAAACCCTCGCCTTCGCGGGGGCGTCATAAGGCAAGGTTTACCCTCAGGAAAGATAGCTTTCCAAAAGGGGCCTTGCCTTTCGCGCAGATTTCGGCAACACTGAATAGGCCCTGGTGAGGCGCCGTAAGGTGCGCTCTGGGGAAAACGTTGGCGTTTTTGGACATCGTTTATGTCCCCTTCGTCTAGAGGCCTAGGACACCGCCCTCTCACGGCGGCAACAGGGGTTCGAATCCCCTAGGGGACGCCATACTGCTTCATCGTTGACGTTCGAGCGTTTGGGTAAGCGTTTCAGATGCGGCGCCAAAAGACGCGATCAAAGGCATGACCAAAGGGCACAATCAAGAGAAGTCTTCACAAGGGTGCTAAACGTGGGCGCCCTGGCAAGAGATCCAGCAAAAAAAGCTTATCCACAGGAGATGTTGTTAAAGGGCCTAAAAAAAGTTCCCCAAGGACGAGGTCCGCCAAGAGGGCCATTCGCAAAGAAGGCCATTTTTTGTGATCTCTTTTCTTAACGAAGCCGCCTATATAGAAAAAATTTTAATAAAAATGCTGGCAAATCATTTTTTTGTCCTTTTGACAGAGGCAGTTAAGGCGCTTTGAGGACAAAGCTGTGCAAAGGTGACATCATGGGCACGTTTCTAAAGCTATATCGGGATGGATTGCGTATGAGAGCCTTCTTCTTTTTTTTCTTTACATTGCTTTTTGCCTTTCATGTTGAGGCTGTGCATGAGGTGCATATTTTACAAGAAGGGCACACAGTGCTCACCCCCTCGCTTCGCAAGGGTGTTGTAGAGGTTCATTTGCCGGGGCGGGAGGCGCGCGCTGCGATTCTCAAAAACGAAGCCTTCAAAGAGCTGGAGCGGGATCGTTTGGCAAACGTTATTCCCAGAGAGCCTCAAGATGTGCACAAGGCACAGGTGATTCACTTTGAGAAGCCGCTCGCGCGTACAGAAAAGGAAAAGAAGGCACTAGAGGCCTGGGATGAGGTGGCATGGTTTCATCCTGTGGGTCTTGCGCGAGGTGCTGTACATACAGACAAACCGTTTGCGTGTAGGACAGTTGCATCTGGTGTGCCCAAAGAGCAAAGGGTTACCTTCAGTGCCTATCATGACTCGCGTCACATTGCGCAAGATGACGATCTGTGGAAAGCCATCGATGCCAGGGAGCTGGATGGTCATGGTGTGTCGACGGTCACGTCTTGTTCATGTGGTTTGTTGTCTTCACTGAGAATGTTTTTTTCAGATGAAAGGCGTGGTGGGCTTATTCTTGATCTTAAAAGCCACAATATCTTGGCGGCTTCACCTCATGACTTAAGCACACCGCAATCGATTGAGCTGCAAAGCACAGAGCGCTTTGTGTATAAAAGCGGTGACTGTGAAGACTTGTCTTTATACGCTGCCATGAATCAAGGGATTCAAAGGCCTCAAGATGTGATGACAAAGGGGTGGTTGGCGTCATGGTTTTTGGGCCCATGGAATGAGATTTTTTACACACCGTATGACACGGATGTGACGGGCATTTTTGTGCTTACGTCGGCTAAGACCATGAAAGAGCTGAAAGCCTCGTCATTGTGGGCGCAGTATGCACCTTTTGTGAGCTATGCTGCAGAACATGATTTACCTGTTGTGGGTATTCATCTTGATGACGAGCCCCGTTTGATGGAGAGCATAAAAGCCCGTGTGGCCACATGCAAACAAGGGTTTCAAGATTTCGTGAAGAGATGTCAAAACAGCTTTCATCGCGCGTTTTCTTTTATGCAGCAGCCAAGCCGTGAGGAAGAAAATATATAGCCCTTTATGGTGTGAGAATCTTCCCGCTTTGACAAAGTGAATGCAGGGAACATGGTGGCAGAGGCTATCTTAGCTTGTCGCAAAGACAAAGGGTTAGCTAAGAATCTGTGTTTTTGGGTGGTTTTCTTTTACACTATGGGCAACGTTTTTTTGGGAGAAGGTGCATGATGGGGCGGATTTGTGGCGCAAAACAGAAACAATATAAACCATATCTGGGTGTGGGTCTTTGCATGTTGGCGTGGTGCGCCGACGGCATGGCCAGCGGCCCTTGTGTGGGCGTAATGGGGGGCATGCAAACGTCGCAAGGTCAGCGCACCGATTTGGTGGATACGTTCGCGCTGGCCTATGAAAAATCCTTTCGCAGCCATGGCCCCCTGGGTTATGTGTCTGCAGGCTATGAGTGGTCTTTTTTGTTCCCCTTTGTGCGCACGGAAGCCTATGTGGGTTATGATCAATCTGTGAGTGATGCGGCATCGATGATGATCCCCGTAGGGCCTATTTTATACAGTCGTCTCCAAAAGGGGTGGATGTCCGGGCTGGCCGTCAGCGGTGGGCTGTCTTTGGGGGTGGTGAGCCCTTATGTCAAGGTGGCGTTTGGCTGGCATCAGCTGCGGTATACCTATCGTCAGGAAGTGTCAGGATCAACGGTTTATACGCACAACGCAAAAACATCTGCGTGGGCGCCGTCCTTGGGGCTGGGGCTGCGTGCCCAATTGCTGGGCTTAGCGGCTCACTTGGAATATCTCTATACAGATCTTTCAAGCGCAAAAAGCATTTCCTATGACAGTGTGGGCTGGGAAATCAACCAAAGCCTGAAACATTGGCGTGCCCATGCCGTGATGGTGGGTGTCAGCTATGTTTTCTAGAAAAGCCCCTTTAAAAGGCGTGCCTAAGGAGGTGCTCACACCTTTCTGCTGAAGTCTTTCTGTCTAAACCTCTTTGGCACGGGGGCGTTGGTTGCACGTTTAGCTGCCGGTTAGAAAGTCCCCCACCTGTTTGCTCCATAGCTCTTTATAAAGCGGGGATTTTCTGAGCAAAGATTTGTGTGTGCCCTCGGCGACAATGTTGCCATCATCAAAAACCAAAATACGATCCATGGACATCAGGGTTGAGAGGCGGTGGGCAATCACCAAGGTGGTTTTGCCGGCCATCAATGTTTCAAGCGATTGCTGTATATTGCTTTCTGTGAGGGAGTCAAGCTCAGACGTTGCTTCATCGAGAATAAGAATCGGGGCATCTTTTAAAAAGGCGCGTGCGATGGCAATGCGTTGACGTTGTCCGCCAGATAGCCTGAGTCCTCGCTCGCCCACCATGGTGTCGTACTGCTCAGGCATTTTTTTGATAAACGTATGGGAAAGGGCTTTTTTAGAGGCCTCTAGCACCTCTTTATTGGTAGCGTCATGGCGTCCATAGCGAATGTTTTCGGCAATGCTGCGGTGAAACAAAATGGGGCTTTGGGGAATAATGGCAATTTGATTGCGAAGCGATTCTTGCGTGACGTCTTGAATGTTTTGGCCGTCAATGGCAATGACGCCTGATTTAATTTCAAAAAGGCGCAAGATCAGGTTAACAAAGGTTGTTTTGCCACTGCCCGAGCGGCCCACCAGGCCAATTTTTTGCCCAGCTTGAAGGGTGACAGAATTGTTCTGAAACAAAGGCTCTTCCCCGCGATACTGAAACTGTACATTTTGAAAGCTAATCCGCCCGGCTTTTACCACAAGAGGTTGGGCGCCCGGCTTATCTTTGATTTCAATGGGGGTATAGACCAGCGCCAGGCCTTGGGTGACGCTGCCCAGCAGCTCTGTGAATTTAGAAAAATCTTTTGAGAGCGACCACAAACGATCCACGATGGTGATGTTGATGGTCAAGATCAGGGCAAAATCACCGGCAGATACGCCCCCTTGATGAAACCCGTTTAGCAACCACAAAATGCAGGCACTTTGATATGCCACAAACGACATGCCTTGGAAAAAGAAAATCCAGAAAAAGAACCAATCTCGTCCCTGGGCGGCATTGACAAGGGAGGAAAGCTTTTTCTTCAAGATTTGCTTTTCTTTATGTTCGCCGGTGAAAAAGCGCACACTCACCATGTTGGTAAGCAGATCCACGATTGAACCCAACACAGATGCCCGTTTTTCTGAATATTTTCTTGATAAATGTTGGGCCTTGGGCGCAGAGATTAAGGTGGCGCCAATATAGACAACGCACCACAGGCTTAAGGCGATGGCAAAACGCACATTCACGGTCCACAGGGTGGTGATGGCAATGAGCAACGCCAAAAATTGGGCCAAAAACTGATCTGAAAGCATTTTAAGAAGGTCAGGGATGCCGCTCATGACATCTTGGATTTTGTTGGCCTGGTTGCCGGAGAGGTGGGTTTGATAAAAGGGATGCGCATGGCGCATCATGCGCTGCATCAGCAAAAGGCCCGCATGCCTTTTGAGGGGGGCATTCAGGTGAATCCACGCAAAATCATACCACCGAAACATGCACCCAATCAAAAAAGTGAGAAAGATATAAAAAGCCGCTGGTTTAAGAAGGTGGGCATAGGCTTGTTGTGGAGGCAGGCTTTGAATTTGGTCAAGCATAACTTTCAATAAATAGGGGCGCACAGAAAAATCGATGGCCCACACAATAGACACCAACCCCATACTTAAGGACCAAAATCGAAAAGGTTTGATCATTTGCCATAAAAAAGCAGGCAGAGAAAAACCTTTCCTCAAAAAAAGAGGCCGGTTTGCGGGCATGGGTCTATTTTTAACAAAAACATTCACGTCACTTGCTTTCAAACGTTAGTGCACAGGTGTGCAATCGCGGTTTCCTCTAGGAAAGCTGACTTAAGAGAGGTCAGATTTCTCAACGCTTACAGCATCGAGGGCATCATGAAGCTGCTTTTCCGTGCATAAACCCAGCAACACAGGATGGTGAGGCTGGATGTCTTCTGAAACGTGCGTCCGGTTTTTCACAGCTTGGATGGTTTTCGATGTTGTGGCAATCAGGCTTGCAATCTGAGCATTACTGAGCTGAGGATGATGCTTAATCAGCCAAGCGATGGCCTTGGGGCGATCTTGGCGTCGTGCAATGGGTGTATATTTGCGCTCTTTGCCAGGCTTTTTTAATCCTTGCAAAGGATTTTGAAAGACAAGCGTTGCCTTTTCGTCTGCGAGACAGCGATCAATTTCCTCTTGCGTGAGCTGACCATTAAGCAACGGGTTTTCGGCTTGAAGCCCGCCCTCTTTGAGGCGTTTCAACTCTAAAAAATGCAGGCCACACGAACGACCGATTTGTTGGTCCGTCAGGTTTGTGTTTTGAGAAAGCCAAACGGCTGTCGCGCGCGCCATGAAAGGAACCGGGGTTTTACTGACCACCACAAGCAACTATCTTAGAAGAATTCCCTCTAAGGGTAATACAATCGGCGTCTTTTTTCAAGACAAGGATCGCGGTGTTTACTTCACCCAGGGCAGAAGCTCAATCTGGCTAAAAAAGAAGGGGATCTCTTTACAGGCGGTGTCAAAGCTGTCCGATCCGTGTACAGAGTTTTCCTCAATAGAAACGCCAAATTCTTTTCTCAGCGTGTTATCTTGCGCTGCTGAGGGGTTGGTGGCCCCCATCAGAGACCGATAGTCAGCAATGGCGTTCTCTTTCCTTAACACTTGCGCGACGATAGGTCCACAGCACATGGATCGACACAGATCTTCAAAAAAGTTGCGATCCTTGTGCACGTCGTAAAAACGAGCCGCCTGATCCAAGGTGAGGTGAAGACGCTTTTGAGCAATAATTTCAAAGTGCGCTTCCTCAATTCGGCTGTTCACGCGCCCCGTCAGATTACGTTTCGTAACATCAGGTTTGAGTAGGGACAATGTACATTCCATTGACTGACTTTCCTTTTTGACCTCTTGATCCATAGTTCTGTCTTTCCTATTTGATGGCGTTAACAATCATGTAATAAACTTGGGTATGCAAAAAAAGTTGTTCTCTTTTTGCGGGGCATTGCGCGTGATGGTTTCTGCGCCGGCTGTGGGTTGAGGTGTGTCTTGACGAAGCGGCGCCTTGGCAGGCCAGGGAATAATCATAGGCGACACATGTGACATATCTACCTGTTTAAGCTCATCTAAAAAAGACAATATCTGCGTGCAATCGTCACGAAGGCCCTCAATCTCATGAGGTTCAAGACTCAGATAAGCGAGCTGCGCCGCCCGTAAGAGAAAAGCATCATCCACCATCTTTTTTCTTTCCTGCCTGTTCTTTTTTCGCAATGATCTCTAGAATCTCATGAAAGCGCTCTTCGAGCAATAGATCGATATTTTTTATAGAGATAAATTTCTTTTTATAATAAACGTAAGGTCCAAAACGCCCAATATTGCCTGTAATGGGTTCTTTTGTCTCGGGGTGAAGGCCAAGATCTAGGGGTAGTTTTCCTAATTTTGTTGCTTCCTCAAGGGTGATGTGTTGGGGCGAGAGCCCTTTGGGCAGAGAAACGCGTTTGGGTTTTTTGTCGCCTTCCCACTGAAGATAAAAACCATAAGGGCCTCGCCGGACGGTGACTTCCTTCTGCAAGTGCGGGTCTTCGCCCAAACTGCGGGGAAAGGAGGTATCTTCTTCAGCATCATTTTCAGTGTGGCTGTCTAAGGCATCCAGGGGTTTCATATGCTTGCATTCGGGGTAGGCATTGCACCCTAAAAAAGGTCCATATTTGCCCATACGCAGGTGCATCACCCCTTTTTTGCAAGTGGGGCACGTGCGATCTTTGCCTTGAAAAAGATGTTCTTCAAGGGCTGTTTCTACCTTTTCGAGGACATCCACGGTTTTGAGCTCTGTGGTTTTGTCCACGGTGTGTTTGAAGGTGTCCCAAAACTCTTTCAAAAGATCCTTCCACGCCTTATCTCCCCGTGACACGGCATCAAGAGAAGCTTCCATACCGGCTGTAAAGTTGTTTTCCACATACTGGGTAAAAAATTGCGTTAAGAAAGAGGTGACAACATGGCCCTTCTCTTTGGGCGCCAGTTGTTTTTTCTCAAGAGATACATAGCTTCTGTCTTTAAGCACTTGCAAGATACGCGCATAGGTGCTGGGGCGGCCGATGCCTAACTCTTCCATTTTTTTAATGAGGCTGGCTTCGGTAAAGCGTGGCGGCGGCTCTGTAAAGTGTTGGGAGGGTGTAAGTTTTTTCAGGTCAAGCTTATCCCCTTCCTTAAGGGGGGGAAGGGTGCGCGCGCCTTCATCCTTTTCATCGTCAGGGTCTTTATCCTCAAGATAGACCTCAAGAAACCCGCGAAACATGCATGTGCGTCCTGTGGCTTTGAAGTGTGCGGTGTTTTCAGGGTGGGCGAGCACAAACGTCACTTGATCAAACAAGGCGCTGGCCATTTGTGAGGCCATGGTGCGGCGCCAAATCAGGTCATAAAGAGCCCACAGATCTTTGTCGAGGGTGGTTTTCAAGGTGTGAGGGGGCGCCTCAAAGTTGGTAGGCCGAATGGCTTCGTGGGCTTCTTGAGCATTGCGGGCTTTTTTCTTGTAGACACGTACCGAAGGCGAGACATGGTCTTGACCATAGGTTTTGCCGATCACCTGACGCACTTTGGTGAGCGCTTCATCTGTGATGGTGTTGCTGTCTGTACGCATATAGGTGATCAGGCCATCTTGGCCATTCACACCCTCATAAAGCTTTTGGGCAACGCGCATGGTTTGTGTGGCGCCCCATCCCAGTTTGCGGGAGGCCTCTTGTTGCAAGGTAGACGTCATGAAAGGGGGGGCGGGGTGCCGTTTGACTTCCTTTTTTTCAATGGAGGACAGGGTATAAAACGGTGCTTCGGCTTTGTTAACTGCAGCCTGCGCATCTTTTTCGCTGGTGAGGGAAAATTTTTCTAATTTTTTGCCGTCCAGCATGAAGAGAGAGGCATTGACATCATGTCTTTCCTTTTGGAACAAGCCAGCAAGGGTCCAATATTCTTGAGGCTTGAACCGTTCAATCTCATATTCCCGTTCTGAAATCATACGCAGCGCTACTGATTGTACACGTCCTGCGGAACGGCACCCAGGCAGCTTGCGCCACAGAAGGGGCGAGAGCGTAAAGCCCACGAGATAGTCAAGCCCTAAGCGGGCCAGATAGGCATCCACCAGGTGTTGGTCAATGTCACGGGGGGCTTTCAGGGCCTCTAGAACTGCTGTTTTGGTGATAGCGTTGAAGGTGATGCGCTGAACGGTGGGGGGCAATGTTTTGGTTTTAAGGTGTTCAACCACGTGCCAGGCAATGGCTTCCCCTTCGCGGTCAGGGTCGGTGGCGAGAAAAAGCGTGGATGTTTTTTGGGCCGCTTTTTCAATTTTATCTAGATGGGATTTATTTTTGTCCACCACCTGGAAGGTCATATGAAAATCGTCACTTGGATCCACAGAGCCTGACTTGGCGGGCAAGTCTCTCATGTGGCCATAGGTGGCCATGACAGTAAATTGTTTGCCAAGATAGCGACTCAAGCTCCTCACCTTTGCAGGAGACTCTACCAACACAAGATTCACAGCATCTTTTCCCAATGAACGTGATCCAGCTGTATACCTGTTTTTTTAACAAAAAGTAAGTCTTTTTTTAGGCAGCATGCATTTTTTTATACACATGCCCTCGGTCATCGCTGGTGATGAGTCCGCCAATCTCCAGCTCTGTCAAGGCTGCTTGCATTAAAGGCAAAGGCATACCCAAGGTGTGTGCAAGGGTTTCTATGGAGACAGCGGTGGCAGAGATCATCCCTGTCAATTCATGGCAAGCCGCCTCCACATCGTGGTCAGAAACCACATAATCATAAGCGGCCGCGTCCTCTTGTACATGGCTGATGGCGTGGGTTTTCATGTGGTGATATTCTTCAAGAATATCTTGTGGTGTTTGGGTGAGTTTAGCGCCCTGGGCAATCAGGCTGTTAGGCCCGCCGGCGCGCGGATCATGAGGATGACCCGGAATGGCAAACACAGAACGCCCTTGTTCTGTGGCATAGTGCGCGGTCAAAAGAGAGCCTGATTGTAACAAAGCCTCCACCACAAGCACCCCCCACGATAGCCCCGACACAAGACGGTTTCGCCTTGGAAACAAGGTGGCATGCGCTTCTGTGCCTAAGGGAGATTCAGAGATCAACAACCCCTTGTCTTGAATGGATCTGTGCAGCTCTTTATTTTGGGGAGGATAGATGTGATCAATGCCTTGGGCCAGCACAGCAACCGTGCCTGTATCAAGAGAGCCTTTGTGAGCAGCGCTGTCCACACCTTGCGCCAGGCCTGACACAATGACCATGGCTTCACGCCCTAACGCTTGGGCAAATTCAAAGGCCACTTTGTGGGCCAGCGCGCTGGCATTGCGGGCGCCCACAATCGAAAACATGTCTTTTTTCAGCCAGGATAGATCCCCCCACGCCATCAGCAGTGGTGGCGCATCATGAAGGGCGCGCAATCTTTCAGGGTAAGCATCTTCAGGAAAGGCGATGAGGTGAATGCCTTGACTCTGGATCTTCTCATACTCTTGCTCGATAGCATCTTGGGAAGGAATCTTAAGAGGTTGGGTGCGGCCTGCCCTCAGTGTCATTTGTGGAAGGCGTTTCAGGGCGTGCTGGGCTGTTTTAAAGCGGTGCAGCAGGTGATGAAAATTGACGGGCCCGACGTTTTCAGAGCGAATCAGGCGCAGCCAGGCCATTTTTTCCTTATTGTCAAGATAAGGTGCGTGCATAACCAAAAAATCCTTTCTCCCTTTTTTTATGAGACGGTGTGCTCTTTGTGGTGCATAAGCCGGAGAATGTTATCTCTATGGGCGATGATAATCAAAAAGCTCATGCACCCCACCCATATGCCGACCCCGGCGTCTAAGAGCACGCCAAAAAGAAAAGGAGCCATCAAGGCCACAATCAATGAAGCCCAAGAGGCTGTGCGGCTGAGGGCGCAAATAAGAGCCCAGAATGTCACGAACATAAGGGCCAGAGGCCAGGCATAAAACGCCATGATGCCAAAGAAGGTGGCCACCCCTTTCCCCCCTTTAAATCCAAGGCTGACAGGCCAAATATGGCCGATCAAAACGCTGACGCTGGCGCACCCTAAGATAAAAGAGGAAGGTTCAATGGCATAGGCGATTAGCAAGCTTAAAAACCCCTTCGCGGCATCCCCTAAAAAGGTGATCACACCATCAAGCCTGTGCCCCGACCGCCATACGTTGGATGCGCCTAAATTGCCAGAGCCTTTGTGGCGCACATCGCCATAGCCCCTCACGCGCGACAGGATGAGAGAAGGAAAAACATTGCCAAGAAAATAAGAAAAAAAGACAACCAAAAACAGTGAAGTCATGACGTGGTCCTGCCATTGATCCAGCTTTGCTGACAGTCTACCTTATTTTCTTGCGCGTCGCCAAGGTGTCGATAAGATAATTTTTTTGACAAGACCTGTGAGGTGTCCCTTATGAGAAAGCAGGGATGTGTTCGCACACGTTTTTGATCAGGTCAATGGTGACGGGTCTTTTGTGACGCAGGCTTTCTGAGGCCAGGTGGCGTACAAGTTGTTGCGTTTGTCCCATGGATCGCTCAAGCCGGCGCATCAAAAAGAGCACCACATCTTCAGAGACCGTGAGGCGCTCTTTGTGAAACAGGTTGTGCATAATTTTTTTCCACAAGGCATCGCTGGGTGGGGGCAGGCCAATGGTGATAAGTGTTTTAAGGCGCGAAATCAAATCAGGCGAGCATGTGTCGGTGTTGAAGAGGGGCGGGCTGCCCAGAAAAAGACACGACCCCTTTCGTTCACATAGGATGTTATAGGCCGCAAGCATGTGATCAGCGTCGGCTTTGGTGCGCGTGTGCGCGTTGACATCATCGATCAACACGTGGGGCGACGGGGCGTCATAAAGGGCGCTCATGTCGTGTGAGGGTGACCAGATGTGTGCCCCAGCTCGTTTGGCCCACACGCGGCCCATGTGCGATTTACCCACACCAGGCGGGCCATACAGAAAAAGCCCCCGCGCTGGCCACTGAGGCCACGCTTGGATCCACGACCATGCCTGTTGGTTGGTGTGGTCCACAAAAAATGCATCGTCTCGGTCATGATCTTGAATATCGAGAGGAAGAAGGATTTGGTGCACCATCTTAAGACTTGGCAGGGGCTTTCTGAAAAAAGGCTGTGGATTGATAAAAAGCCAGCCCCTCTTTAATCAGGGCATGCACAAACGTAGCTATCGGCAAGGCCAATAACACCCCCCAAAACCCAAAAAGGGTGCCAAGCGCAAAGATGGCGAACAGCACCCACACAGGGTGAAGGCCCACGCGCTTGCCGATAAAGAACGGGATAAAGAGAAACCCCTCCAGCAACTGCCCGCCAATGAGCACAATCATCAAGACGATCAAGGTGGTGAGGCTGGGCGTGTTCACCAGCGTTAAAATCACAGCCAATAGGGTGCCGAGCGTCATGCCGAGATAGGGAATAAAGATCAAAACACCTGTCAGCACCCCCAGCATAAACCCATGGGTCAGCCCCATCATTACAAAAGCCATGGCCAGGTACGTGCCCATGCATAAACACACCAACAGCTGTCCGCGGATATAGCCGCTCAAGCTCTGATCAAGCCCTTCAAAAAATACCATCCACCGGGGCCGCACGCCATGAGGAATGAGGTTTTTGATTTTGGCCACGATGGTGGGCCATTCAAGCAAGCCATAAAACATGACAAACGGCGTGACGCAGGTGTAAAACAAGAACCGGGTGATGCCCTGCGCGTTGGACAGCAAAAATAAGACCTGGTCCGTGCCCCAGACAAAGGCTTTTTGCAAGGCCTTGGGCACCATCAGCTCTGATTGCTTTAAGACAGGGTCTGTGTGGATTTTTTCGAGGATGATCGCCATTTTCGGGCGCACAAAATCCAGTGCCTCTTTGGTGTAGAGCGGCAACTTATAAAACAGTTTTTGCAGCTGAAATCCCAAAAAGGGCAGCAACAACAACCAAAAAGCCGCAAAAACAGCCAGTGTCACCACCACAAGAACAAAGCTAGAAAGCCACCGCGGTACCAGGCGCGCTTCACACCTGTCAATCAGCGGGTGAAAGACATAGGCCAGACCCAGGCCAAACAAAAAAGGCCCCAACGCGTCTTGCACCATATACAAAAACGCACAAACCCCGATAAAAAGGGCCGACCAAATCAGGCGGCCTTTGAAGATGTGATCCACAATTGCCCCCCCCAACGGACATAGAAGAAAAGTGATGTCAAGGTGGTGAGCCACAGCCCGCCCAGGCACACACGCACCCATCCAAACGCCGGCGAAGGCGCCATGGCAAAACAGGCCCCATAGCCTAGGCACAAGAAGGCAAAGAAAAACTGCAAAGCAGTGTGCAGCTTGCCCACAAAAAAGGGTTTCACCACAAAGGTGATGCCTTGGGCTTTAAGGGCAGCCCCCCCGCCCAGAATCAGCACATCGCGCGCCATCATCGCCCCCAACAGCCACGGTGACACCAGTTGCCACGACCACAGGAGATAAAAAAGAGCCAAGGCCAAACACTTATCCGCCACCGGGTCAAGGATGGCGCCCACATCGGTTTGCCCACCAAAACGTCGGGCCACCGCCCCATCTAAAAAATCTGTGAGCGCCGCCCCTGTAAACAGCCAAAATGCGCCCACCCACAGCGGATGCGGCCGCAACAGCATCCACACAAGAAGCGGTGAGGCCAGCCACCTCAATAACGATAACCCATTGACAAAACATACAGACCACATAAGAACATCTCCCATGCCTTGGTGGTGTCGAGCATAAGCTGTTTTTACGTGCCTGACAAGCAGGCGGCGGGGCCAAAGACGAAACAGCCGCCCCACCTGGGCCTCTACACGCTGCCGTCTTTTTCCGTGCTTGGCGCCGGATCTTTCATGAGAGGTGCTGAGGGCATTTGTGCGGTGGGTGTCTTGGGTCCACGGATGTTGATCAGCACGTCAGGGTTATGTTTAAAAATAGACTCAAGATTGCCCACCCACCACTGTTGGAAACGATGATTGAGAATGGGAATAACATAGCTGTCATCTAGTATATCCGTCGAAGGTGCCGGTTTTGCATAAAAAGGACCAACCTTCAAGACACGGTTTTCGGGCTTACAGGTCTGTGAAGTATGAAGATGGCAATGCATATAGTTATGTATCTTTGTTTCCAGGTCGCCATCAGGCAAACGCATGTACCCACGCCTATCAATAAAAAGTTTTGTGTGCACAACCTCTTTTCCCTCAAGATCACGCATCTGAAGGCATACATAAGGGACGATATGAATCTCGTGATCAGAAACCTTCACTTCTTCCTTTTGATAGGAGAGAGCAGGCACATAGAGCTGTGTGATGCCTTGTGCTGTGGCATAGTCTTGAGGAATAGACAACCCTACACGTGAAGCCAAGGTAAGATAACGCGCTAAGGGCGATAGACCAAGGGTGGACATATCTATATCCAACAAGGTGCATAGAAATTTGCACGATAGGCCAAAGCTGAGTGTATCGTGATCATCTAGATACGTTGCAATATGGCGGATGAGCTCCTCAGGTAAGTCCAACATCCCTGCCTTGGGTTCACCCTCCTGGCTGGGGCGGGCGTCTTGTGGCGCACTTGGGGTGAAGTGTGTTAGCTGTTTACGTCTTTCGTCTTCAGAAAGTTCTTCACCTTTCGGGCTAGGTGGCGGGCGAAAGATGATGCAAAAAGGGTCGGTCGTGATGCCCCAGTCGTTGGGCTGGTTTTTGTAGAAAAAACCATGCTTAAGGCAATGGGTTTGATCCCATTCTCTCCCATCAGGGGTCTTGAATTTTTCAATGAGAACAAGGGGATGTTGTTCTTTGAAGGAAGGTGTTTGTAGATCTTCATACCCATAATCCTGGCCGGCATATCCTAATAGGGGCGGGCAAGAAAGTACAATGGGTCTATCACCTTCACACAGGGTGCGATCAAGGCTGAGAAGGGGAGATATAGAGACGATCTGCACTTGAGGCAGGAGTTTGGGAAGAAAGAAATTCTTACGCCAATGGGCAAGGGGATCACCACCCCCGTCACAAAAAAATACCTTCAAAGAAGGCAGGTGCAGGCGAGCAGTGTCATAATAAGAAAGAGGTGAGCGGGTAAGCCTCAGGGTGGTAAGCTTTTCGCTTGTGAGGTGCTGCAAAGCATGAAATCCAACGCCGGTGAGAAAAAGAGAGTAGTTTATTTTTTCCCTCTGCCATGTTTCCTGTTTTGGTATACCGAGCTCCATCTGCTCAAAAAGCCCGTCGATGGAAAGCTTGCGTTCGCCCGCTTCTTTAATGTTTGTGACGACCTGGGATCCCTCTCCCCCTTGTCCTGATCCCCCCAAAAAGGTGCGTAACGCATGTTGGTCTTGGTACCGGACAGTCATCTGAGTGAGGAGACACCCTTTGGCAAGGTGATCAATGGTGTTGGTGTCAAGAGGAGACGCCGTGGTGGCAGATGACGCCGAAGCGGTCGTGGCCGGCATGATCTCTTGTGGATTGTCAGGCTGGGACGGGTCAGCGGCCCCTAAGGGCGTGACAAGGGACGCCAGCGCCAACAGCACAGAAAAAACGGAGGAAGAGAGCAAGCGCATCATAAAGGTCTCACAGAGTAAAAAAAGAGGTGATATTTTATGTCTAAGTAAAACAAAAATGCCAACATGTCAATTTTTTCAATCACTTAACTGTGTGATTTGCCAGCATTGGACCTGCCAGTATTTGATCTGCCAGAGCTTGAGCTAGCCGTGCTTGAGCTACCAACATTTGATTTTCTCGCACGGGGTCGTGGGTGGTTTGTGGTTCACCGCGGATCGGTGAAGGGGGGTAAGGGTGGCGCCAAGGGTGAGGGGTCAGAAAGCCAGCCATTGTGCTGGCCAATCTGGTGAGGTAACCACCTTCCCTAACGGGTCACCAACGGGGTTATCCCATGCATGACAACCCATGTGCCGGCCCGGCAAAGAGACGGTGAAGACAGATCGCAAGGAACAGATCGTAAGGAACGGGTTGTAAAGCACAGATCTTGAGACACGCAGACCTTTTAAGGGGCGGCGGCCGATCCTTTAAGGTGGCCCGGCAGGCCCTTTAAGGCACACAGATCCCGCCCTACCGCTTTGATGCCAGGGTGTGTGGCGGCCAGGGGGTGGGGTGCTCTTGATGCGGGTCTTTAACTGTCCAGCGTACCCCCTTTTTTATGAGGTGGTGCCGTCTTTTCTCTGGTCGTAGGCTGTTTGGTCACCCCCGGCTTGGTCAAAGCTTTCCGCGGCACCCTCACTGTCCACGTGGGTGTCGCCCTGGCCGTGGCGATCAGCGCCGTCGTCTTTGGTGGCACTTTCTTGGGCATCGCTCTTTCTGCTCAGGCCTTCGGTGCCTTTTGAGGCGCCCTCAAGCGGGTTGGTGCTAACATCAAACCCCTCAACAGAAAAACGCGCCAACTTGGGTGCCTGCGGGAATGTCCGACTTTCTTCAGAAAGAGTAAGGGGTGTGTACCCTTCAGGACGCAGCGCATACGTTGCCTCCAGATCGTCTCCTATCATGGTCAGGCTGGTCAACTGCCCCAGGTTTGCGCCCCGGATGACGGAGAGTATATCCTCTATCTCTATGTCTGCTTGCTTGGCAAGATCCAGTCTTTCTAGGTTGGGGGCGAGCCTTAGCAAGTGCGCTAATGATTTTTCCTTATCTTCTTCTTTTTCATTCAAAGAATGCTTGGTGATAAAAAGGGTTAGATGATGCAGGTGAGGAAAAGGTTTTTCTGATTCCCCAGGCTTCTCTGGGTCCCTTTGGATACGCCAGCCCCCTTCAAGACGCAGCTCTTCAAGGTCATGTTGGTGGCTCAGATTCAGCGTGATGATGGCATCTATGCTTAACGAAAGAACCTTAAGGTTGGGTGCACACGCGATTATCTTCTCTAGTATGTCGGGGCCATTTTCGAAATCCATGTGATGCCATGTAAGATGCGTCAAGAAAGATAAGGCCGCCTTTTGGTCGCAAATGCTTGGGTTTACGCGGTTGTAAAGAGAAAGCCTTGTTATGGACGAGGGGCGGACATCCATCCATGCATCCGTCAATGAAAGTTCGCCAACCTTCAGGCCTTTGAAAGCTGGTCCTCTATCCACCACATCGTCTTCATACGCACCACAAGAAACGGTAAGTCGTTAGAGCGTTAGGTTTTGCGCTGTCAGTAGACTGAGCCATCTTACCTCGTGAAGGCTAACGTCTGTGAGCTCGAAGTTATCTTGTTTCCACTTTTCATATTGTCCGGGTCTTTCTTTTTCCCCTGTCACACAGAACCAAGACAAATGCAGCTTGCGCAAGGCTGGCATAGACGTTTTTGTAAAAAGCTTCATAGGGATTTCTAGCCCCTCATGAGACGTTAAGCTTAAGCTTTGAAGGCCCTTCATGTCTGATAGCTTTACTAACTGGCCAGATACCTTGTCTTTATTTTTATTGTCTAATGTTAATGCCAGGGTTTGAAGGGGTAGGCCCACAAAGCGTTCCCACGCCGTATCATCAGAGATGTCGGTCCTGTCAATATGCAAGATGCGCAAAGCTTCCATTTGCTCTAAAGCATGAACAAAGTCTTGCGTGAGGGGCTGAGCGCCAAGCGACAATGTAACCAAGCTTGGCATGCAGGATAGGTACGCGATGTTGTCAACCTCTTTGTAAAAAATGCGCTTTATATGTAACGCTGCCAACCCCGGGGTCAGGCATTGAGGTTGATTGTCCTTAGAGAGGGTCAGCAAGCCCATCTCAACGAGTAACCCTTGACCTTGTTTCCTATCAGCCATTAACTCTTGATCGTCGATGGACAGATGCTTCAGTCTTGGCCAGAGGCGCCAGTCCACAAATGTGGTATGTGTGTGCGTGTACTCAAGGTGGGTGACGCGCCTTGCAACAGGAAGGGGAACCCCTGCGACCTGTTCCAGCTCTCCTTCATCTATGTTCCACACGGTCATTCCCCAACCCGAGTCCTCTAGGAATTCGTGGAGATCTCGCCCTTCACCAGAAGAAGAGACCTCTCCGACTATGTGCCCGTCTCTACATGAGCCCCCATAAGGCATTATTTTCAAAAAGACGTCGCGCTCGTCACCCTCGCTCAAGTCTTTTATGCGTTCTTTGGCCTGGTGTACGGTGAGGGGCCTTTGGGCCGACCCTAATGCTTCATGTAAGAGGCCATCGCCTGGGCTGGCGTCCTTCGCCTCAGGTGGCGGCGCCCACACCATCTGGTGTGTGGCGAGGGTGAGCAGTACACAAAAGAAATGTAAAAAACGCATGATCGACCCCTTTGGCGTCAAACCTATGAGATGACAAAAAACACGAAGATTCGAGCTTATTTTTGACAAAAAGTCAACAGATATAGCTTCGCCTGCCTGTTTTTTAGGATGGGTGTAGGCAAATAGCTTGCTCGCACAGTTTTGGTTACCAGAAGGCAGGGAAGAAACACGTCAGAAAATGGGGATTTTTCCTCAAAGGCAACATCTCTTTACATCTTTGCACGATCCATCTTTGTGACCAGGCATAGGGGCATAGGGTCTTTTTTTTCTCAGAAAATGATCGAGCGAGAGGGCCTTTGGGGGGAGTTTCTTTGGGGGCGGGGACAGGGCTCTGATGGGCGTGAAGGTTGTCATCAATCTGTGTTTGTTCCTTGCGTCAACGCTGTGTCAGGCTTTATTTTTTGCTTGGCAAGGGTGCCTTTTTTGGTCTAGAGTGGGCGTGAGGAAGAGCGTATGGGGAGATCCTTATGTTTCAAAAGGTTTTGCGCGCTGAGAGTGCGTCGTTTATGTGGGTGCTGGGCGGTGTGTTCGCCTTGTTTGCGGGCTCTCAGATCAGCTTGCAGTGGGCGCCGGTGCCGTTTTCATTTCAGACCTGTGTGGTGCTGGTGATCGGGTTGTCTTATTCCTCGCGCCGGGCCTTGGCCACGCTTCTTGCCTGGATTGGGATGGGGGCCATGGGGTTGCCCGTGTTTGCCGGCTATGCCGGGGGGTTGCCCTGCCTTTTTGGGCCCACCGGCGGTTATTTGATGGGCATGGTGGCAGCGCCTTATGTGATGGCGTGGCTGCGGGAAGCTTTTTCTTTAGATACACTCACCAGTCATGTGGCCTTGTGCCTTGTGGGGCTTGTGGTGGTGTTTTCGTGGGGGTGTTTGTGGCTGTCTTCCTTTGTGCGGTGGCCGGTGGCCATTCAGGTGGGGGTGATGCCCTTTCTGTTGGGGGATGTTGTGAAAATCGGGCTTGCCTGTGGCGCAGTGCGCTGGGGGCGTCATCGTTTGTGGCTGTAAAAGGCTTACGTGCGTAAGGGCCGTGGGATAAGAGTGAAACGTTGAGATGGCATTGTTAACAGATTCCCAGCTTACACGCATGGCAGCAAGTGTGCGTCTTTTGTCTATTGACGCCATTGAGAACGCGGGCTCGGGGCATCCGGGGTTGCCGCTGGGCATGGCCGATGTGATGGCCGTGTTGTGGGGTGAGTTTTTGCATGTAGCGCCCAACCACCCTGAATGGCCTGATCGTGACCGCTTTGTGTTGTCGGCGGGGCATGGGTCGATGCTGCTTTACAGTCTTCTTCATGTGACGGGGTTTGAGGTGTCGCTAGCGGATCTCAAGGCCTTTCGCACGTTGCACAGCCGGACCCCTGGGCACCCTGAATATGGGGTCACGCCTGGGGTGGAAGTGACCACCGGGCCCTTAGCCCAAGGGTTGGGGCATAGCGTGGGCATGGCGTTGGCCGAAGCCTTGTTACGCGCCGAGTTTGGCACAGACGTGTGTGACCACTGGACCTATGTGGTGGCCGGGGATGGGTGTTTGATGGAAGGGTTGTCTGCAGAAGCCATCTCTTTCGCGGGTCATATGAAAATGTCACGGCTTGTGGTTCTTTTTGATGATAACCGCATTACCATTGATGGCCCCACATCGCTCAGCACATCAGAAAACCAGCGTGCCCGTTTTGAGGCGGCCGGTTGGCACGTGGTAATGGTGGATGGTCATAATTTTGCCTCTATCCGGGCAGGGCTTCAGGCTGCGCAGGCAGAAACCGCCAAGCCTTCACTTTTGATGTGTCGCACGGTGATTGGGCGCGGTTCACCCACCAAACAAGGCACTGCGGCTGCGCATGGGGCGCCCTTGGGGGCTGAGGAAGCCGCTGTGGCGCGGGCAAGCCTGGGATATGGCGCGGCGGCGCCCTTTGCGGTGCCGCAAGACGATCTTGCGTTATGGCATGGGGTGAAAGCACGTGGTGAGGCTAAGCGCCAGGCTTGGCAGGCCCGTCAACAGGCTGACCCTCATAAGGCCGCCGCGTTTGTGGATCGCATGGAAAGACGGTTGCCTGCAGCGTGGCAGGCCCAGGTGGCAGAGGCTTTTCTCAAGGTATGGTCGCCGGAACACAAAGCTACGCGGCAATGGTCGGGGCAGATGCTTTCGTGTTTGTTGGAAGTGATCCCTGGCCTTATGGGCGGGTCGGCGGACTTATCGCCATCTAATAATACAAAAACCAAAGCCATGGAGGCGGTGGATGGCGCATTGCACGGGGGGCAATATGTTCATTATGGCGTGCGCGAGCATCTGATGGCGGCAGCCATGGGCGGCATGGTGCTTCATGGCGGGTATCTGCCTTATGGGGGTACATTTTTGGCGTTTTCTGATTATATGCGGCCGGCGGTGCGTTTGGCGGCGTTGATGAATATCCCCACCCATTATGTGTTTACCCATGATTCCATTGGTCTGGGGGAAGATGGTCCCACGCACCAACCGGTGGAGCATATAGAATCGCTGCGCCTGATGCCCAACCTCTTTGTGTTCAGACCCGCCGATGGCATAGAGACAGCGGAATGCTGGATGCTGATGCTGAAGCGCACAGGCCCCAGTGCCCTTTTGCTGTCACGTCAAAAGGTGAGCCCCTTGCGGCGCACCCTGGATCTTGAGGCGACCACAGCCCGCGGGGGCTATGTGTTGTCAGAGGCGAGCCATGCACATCAGGTGACTCTGGTGGCCACAGGCTCGGAGGTGTCGCTGGCCCATGAGGTGCGTCAGCAGCTTGAAGAACAAGGTGTGGGTGTGCGTCTTGTGTCGATGCCGTGCCGCGAGCTTTTTTTGGAACAAGAAGAGGCGTATCAGGCGGAGGTTCTTTCTTGGGGGCAGCCTGTATTGCGGGCGTCTATCGAGGCAGGGGCTACCCAAGGGTGGCGGGCCCTTTTAGGGGTGGATGCGCTTACATTTGGGGTGGATGGTTTTGGGGCATCCGCGCCGCACGAGGCGCTCTATGCATGGTTAGGGTTAGATGTGCCGTCGGTGGTTAAGGCCATCTTAGCGCGTTTGGCCTCACCAAGGCTGAATCACGCCTCAGGCGGCTAGGCATAGTAGAGAAAGAGGGTAGGTATGTTTGAATCGGTATCGACGGCGCGTTTGTTGGTGATGTTGGGCACGTTTTTGGTGCTCTCGATGGTGAGTGTGGGAGCTTACAACGCCTTAAAAAAGGCGGTGAGAAAACATATGCCGGTGGTGAGCACAAGCCCAGAACTTATGTTTAAACGCGTGGTCATGGCCAGTGATCATCGCGGCCAGGCGCTTCAGGTCACCCTGGCAGAGCTGCCTTACAAAGACGTGGTGCTTGAAAAGGCTGAAAGTAGCGCCTCGCAAGAATCGGTGGACTATCCTGACAAAGTGCCGCCGGTGGTGCGCGCGGTGTCGTCAGGCAACGATGTGTGTGGGGTGCTGATTTGTGGTTCAGGCCAGGGCATGGCCATGGCGGCCAATCGCTTTCGAGGGATTCGGGCGGCCCTGTGTCATGATGAGCAAACGGCGCGGCTGGCTCGTCAGCATAACAACGCCAATGTGTTGGTTCTGGGCAGTGGCTCCACCACGCCTGAGCATGCCAGTGCCATCTTGCGTGTGTTTTTGTCTACACCCTTTGAAGGTGGGCGCCACCAGCCGCGCATAGACAAGCTGGATCAGTTGGGTGACTAGTCCAAAAAAATGTGGGTTTGTGGCTTTGCTGGGGCAGCCCAATGCGGGCAAGTCCACCCTGCTTAATGCGTTTTTAGACACGTCGCTTGCGGCCGTGTCGCCCAAACCACAAACCACCCGTTTTCCCATTCGTGGCATCAGCGTTGTGCAGGAATCGCAGATCGTGGTGGTGGACACGCCGGGATTGTTGGCTAAACCGCAAAGCCGCCTTGAAAAATCCATGATCCAAGCAGCGCAAGATGCGCCTTTTGAGGCCGATGTGGTGTTGGTGGTGGTGGATGTGACCAAAAGCAAAAAACAACTCGCGCGCGCGCTGGCACACATCAAAGGATCGCGTCCCCGTTTTTGGGTGGCGCTCAATAAGATTGATAAAATCAAAAAAGAAGAACTGCTCACGTGGGCTGCCGCCTATGACCCAGAGGCAGACAGAATCTTTATGATTTCAGCTGCCAAAAAAGATGGCACAAAGGATTTGCACCATGCACTGGCAGACGCCATGCCCGAAGGGGCGTGGCTGTTTGAGGATGATATGCTCACCACGCTGCCCGAACGTTTGTGGGCCGCCGAGATCACGCGAGAGGTGTTATTGCGCATGCTGGGGCAAGAGCTCCCCCATAAGCTTTATGTGGAAACAGAACAATTCACCAAGGCCTCACGAGGGTTTGTGCGCATCCATCAGGTGATTCACGTGGCTGAGAAAAATCATAAAAAAATGATTCTGGGACGGGCGGGTCAGATGATTAAAGAGATTTCAACCCGCGCCCGCGAAACCATGTGCGAGCGTTTGGGGCGCAAGGTGCACCTGTTTCTTTATGTCCGCCACACCCCGTTGTGGGAGGAAAAGGCTGATTTTTACCGCCTGGTGGGGTTGCCGTTTTCATGAGGGAGGTGTGTGATGATGCCTATGTTTTGCGCGCCAGGGCCTATGGCGATAAACGGCATTTGATCACGCTCTTGTCCCGTGATCATGGGTTGGTTCGGGTGATGTGGGAAGGGCGCACGCCTTATGATATGGGCACTTGCGTGTGGGCGGCCTATGCACCGCAAGGGGGCAAGATTCCGCTGGCCCGTCTTGAGCGCACGGAAACGCCCTATCCGTCATTAGCGGTCACAAAAACCTTGATGCCTGAAGCTTCCCGCAGCCTGGCAGCGCTTTATGAGGTGTGTCATCTGTTGCCGCGTGTATTGGCGCAGGGGCACCCTTATCCCCCTTTATTTGAGGCTTTGGCCCGCTTGATGGCCAGTGCCCGCAAGGCTGATTTTGCGCAGGCACATATGGTTTTTCGGTTTTTTCTGCTCAAAACGCTGGGGTATGGCATTGATTTTTCACACACATGGTCACAAGGGCTGCGGTTGTTTTGCCAAAAAACGGGCATGTTTTGTGCTCAAGAGACGCAGGACACTCTCAAGGTGCCTTCTTTTTTTGCCACGTTTATGCCCGAGGCCAGCCTAGCTTTGCCCGTCCCATTGAGTGAAGATGCGCTTTATAAGGCCACAATCATTGCTGATCGGTGTTGCCAAGCCTATTTGTCTGTGGATGAGGGGCTCATCATACGCACCTAAAAGGTTCCTTTTGTGCGTTATAGGGCTGCGACACCATGCAAGGTGCCCATGAATAGGCTCAATCGGTTTTTTAAGCATAAAGAAACAAAAAGTAAGAGGGCAAGGTGTATAAATGTGGCGCTATTCTTTGCATGCTGGCATAAGTTGTTCTTTTTATTAAAAAAAAGTAAAAAATACCTTGAATTTATAAATGATTTTTTGTAAGTTAGCTGTGTTGTTGGCAGAAAATGCAGTGTATGTCTCGTATTTTTTAGCTTTCTTTTCTGTGAATTAAGGGTGTGAAGTTTTATTTTTGTCTGCATTGTTTAATATGTCTTTACGGATGTTTTTTATCTTGAAGGATTACTCTATGCTCAAAATGTCTCCTCTTCTGTGTGGATTCTTAACCGCGGCTGTGGTGGGTTCGTGTTTTGCGGATGGGTCTTACCTTAGGGAAGATGGGCCTACCTCTTTGCCCACACCAACGTTGTCGAAGTATGATGAAGGCCATGCAAAAGCCTTATCGCATTATGATGGCCGTCGCATTATCGATCTTACATCTCGAGATTCTCAAGAAGCTTTGTGGGCTCTTAAAGCGCAGGGTGGAACCTATGACATTAACTTGGCTGATGGTACGCGCATGCAGGGTGTGGTTGGCAGCCCCGTGTTGCCCCAAGATGTGGAAGCCATGCGGTCGGAAGCATCGCTGTCATCATCACGCACGTCGTTAGTGTCCTCTCTTGTGCAGGCTATGTCTGATGAAGAGACGGAAGGGACACGTTCCTCCTCCTCTCTGACCTCGTTAGTGCCCGGAGGCACTGTGGATGAGACACCTCAATCCTTTTTCCAAACGGTGCGGGCACGGACAAGCCAAGCTGTGGACACCGTGAGCCAGGGCGCGCAAACCCTTCGTCGCAAGGTGCGTGAAGCTTTGGATAGTGAGGCCTGGGCCACAACAAAGCATGTGTCAAAGCAAGGAGGCAATGTGCTTATGCACGGTGTGTGTTTAACTGGCTCTTTACTTGCAGATGTGGGTGTTGAGTGGAGCAAAGGTTTGATGAACCTTGCGCGCAACACCAAGGATGCTTTTGTGCACAGCCAGATAGGGTTACCCATGTTTATGCAGGGGCAAGATTGGGTGGGGCCGGCCTTTCCCTTTTCACCTCTGGCTGAAGACGCCTCTTTTGGCGACAAGCTTGAGCGCGGTGCCCAAAGGACTCTTGTGGGTATGGGGGTGTCCGTGTTGAATATGGGTGTGTTTGGCGTGGATGCGTTGTATGGCCTTGGTAGAGGTGGATGGCAGATGATGAAAAATGCGCATGATGCCTTTAAGAAGGACGTGTGGGCGACGCCTAGGGTTTTTCACTAAAAGCGCGTTTACTGCAAAGACGTCTTAAAGTTTTGCCATTGACGTATTGCCGCTGAAGTCTGTGTGCGAATCTTTCTGCAAAATAAGGTGTGCTTGCGTGTGGACTTTGCCACGCATGGGGGGTGTCCCGCGCGGGCATTTGACCTTGGCCGTTAAGGCTAATCCGTGGGTGAGATGTGGGCGTGCGAGGATCTTGCCTTTGCTCATGCCCTGCCGTTGTTGTCTCTCTGGGTGGATCGGGGAAGGTCTTTCTGTTTTAGGCTCTCCGCGCTGCGGAAAAAGCGTTGCCCCTTTGTTCTTAGCTGCGCGCCATCGTTAGCCCGAAAAGCGGAGTGTTTATTTTGTGCCCTCGTGACTCTTTTCGTTCTCTGTCGCTTTCCGTCTCTTCACGCATTTTATTTTTTTGCCTGAGTTTCAGTTTGTTTGCGCCTGCATACAGAGCCTGTGGTTGTTAAGTGTTTTGCCAGGATCATCGGGCGTCCAGGCACTAGATTCGTCCAAAAGCTTGGCAAGGGCTGAATTGAGGTCTTTCATATTTTTTTCGTGCTGGCAGTCACCAAAATAGCGGTTGAGCTGCTCGAGTGAAAGCCCACCTATTTCCCACAGCGAAATGAAGGAATAGTCATTATAACATTTGACGTAAAGGTCATTGAGATGGTCCAGCACAGCCTCATAGTCTTCTGTATCATACGTTTTTTCTGGGGGCAGGGCCACAGACTGTTCTTGCGGCTCTCTGGCAGAATCGCACGTATCTCTCTTTCTTTTCCTACGCACCTCGTTCATGTGCTTGATAAAAAATAACAAGGCTTTTCTTTGGATCGACATCATGCTCAGTGCTCTTGAAAGCAAGGTATTCACAAGAGGTCTTTGAGAGATAAAAGCAGCATCTGTGCTATCTTGCCTCGCGCAATTGGGGCAAAACTGATATCCAAATACGTCGTTCAGTCTGACACTTTCTTGCTGGCCCTGGCTCACACCAACTTCTCTTTCCTCAATATCTTCTTGAATTCCCTTTGCATCGGGTGCGGGAGTTCCAGATGTGCGTGTGGTAAACAACAAGGATGTGGGTTCGCCTGTCTCCAAAGCGTCAGCATGAGAAGGAGTGTTCATAGAGACACCTATTTTGGATTCCTCCTGAAACGGTCAATAGCATGATCATGATGTGCCAAAACATAGAGTGAAAACAATGATAAAACAGCATAATGCGTCTCCAAAGGTGAATGGCTTAATCATACAAAAAATATCTTATTTAGTCAAATTTTAAATATCTTAAGTTTGGTGCGCATGTGCATAAAACGAAGGGCATCAGAAAGAAAGGCATGTGTCAGTACGTTATGGTGGGCGTTAAGCTTATATGACGCAGAAAGGGTCACGACAAGCAGGTTAAAGTGCGTTATGCTGAGGGCAAAGTTGTGGGGGGAACCAAGGATCTATGGCATCGCCTATTCTTATGCAAATGATTCAACGTCTGGGGCGCTTGCCGGGCCTGGGGCCGCGTTCGGGCCGGCGCGCGGCGCTTTTTTTGCTTAAAAATCGCGAACGCCTCTTAGGGCCGTTGATTCAATCCATGGAAAAGGCCATGGAAAAGGTTCACCCCTGTTCTGTGTGTGGCTATTTGGATGAGCAGTCGCCATGCTATTTGTGCCGAGACACACGGCGCGATGCTTCCTTGCTGTGTGTGGTCAGCGATGTCAGTGATGTGTGGGCTCTTGAAAAAATGAAAAGTTTCCAAGGGGTCTATCATGTGTTGGGCGGCAATCTTTCGGTTCTCGATGGAGTGGGGCCTAAGCATTTGCGTATGAAAAGCTTACTTGCGCGCCTTCAAAGCGGTGTGATTCAAGAGGTGATTTTGGCCTTGAGCCCCACCGTTGAGGGCAGTGCCACCACACATTTTGTGACCCAAGAAATCGAAAAAGCTGGTTTAACACCTCATGTTACCATGCTGGCCCGGGGTGTGCCTTTGGGCGGCGAGCTTGACTTTTTAGATGAAGGCACCTTGGGGGAAGCCTTTCGTGGGCGTAAGCGTTTCTAGCGCTGTGGGCGTCCTTGAAGGTGATCTTCTTTGGGCCGGCGCGGCCTTTTGGTGAAAATCCATCCACTTGTTGACGTTCACGCGCGCAAAAACCAGAAAACGCTTGATGCCTCTTGCGATTGGGTTGATTTTGTGTTTCCCTAAAGGGGATATGCACACGTGGGGTTTATGGAGTCAATCAATGGGTGGTCGTTTCTTTATTTTGGCGCTGGGTCTATTATTTGCGGGCAATATATACGCTGCAGATCCTAAGTTGCCGGCACAGCCTAAGGTGAAAGAGGCTGCGCGCATTGGCGATAAGGTCGTTACACAAGAGGAGATTTTGCTCCAAATGCGCAGAGATTTGGGTGAACCCATTATGGATTTGCGTAAAAGCAACCCGGCTCAGTTTGCGCAGTATTACAAGCTCTATCGTGACCAAATTGTGGGTATGCGCCTTTTGTCTGATGAGGCTGTGAAGCACGAAGCTTTGATTTTGGAAGATCCCAAAGTTAAGGATCAACTCGAGCAAATGCGTCGCAGCTTTTTGACCAATGCGTTTGTGAGCCAATATATAGAAAAACGGATTACGCCCGCCAGCTTGCAGGAAGCCTTTAATAAGCATCCTCAAGAAATGGTGTCTCTCTCTCGCATTGTGCTCAATGATGAAAAAACAGCTAAGTCTGTGATTTTGGCCCTCAAGACACGTTCTTTTGCGGATCTTGCAGGCCAGTATTCCAAAGACACTAAAGCCAACAAAGATGGTTCTACAGAGCCTATGTTGATGGCCAGGCTTGATGGTAAGTTGCGGGCCCATGTCGCTGGATTGAAGCCAGGAGGGCACTCTATGCAACCATTGGAGTTGGGTGGCAAATGGTTTGTTATCAAATTGGATAAGAAGTTTAAAGCTAATTTTGAGCAAGCGCGTCCTGTGTTGAGAGATTTTGTGGCCATGAAAGAGCTTCAAACACTCATGGCATCATTGCGCACCAAAGAGGACGTCAAGCTGTTCGACTTAGACGGTAATGAAACCAAAGATTCCTTGTTGTCACCTGCGGGCGCTGCATCACCAGCGCCCGCGAAGGCGGCTGGGGGCACCGCAGCAGGGAAACCGGCAGCGGCTGCCTAACAAACGAGCGCGCAAGCATTCGTTGTCTTTTTGGGATGGAAGGCGTGAGGATCTGATGGTCTTCACGCCTTTTTTGTTTCATAGGCGCCTTTGCTGTGTGCGGTTTTGTTTAAAGTTTGACGCTGTGTTGCATTTTGCTTGATGCGATTCAATGGTGTGTGGAGTGCATTCGCCATGCTGATCTTAGCAGGGTTGCGTTTAACGAGATTGATATGCCAATCTTCGCTGTGGATCCAGGTCTGCGCGTTCTTGTAGCTGCGTGCTTGTCGTTGCGTTTTGCGGCTGTGTTTTTATGGTTAGGCCGCTTGGTGGCGATTCTGCTTGTTGGCCTCGTTATCCCTGGATTCTATCGCGAGGTGTGTGTGATCACCCTGTGGGCAAAAGGCCTAATTGCTTGGCGGCACACCACAATACGGTCGTGTCCGGATGCATCTTTGTATACGTCTTGGGTTTTGAAATAGCGTGACGACAGGGCAAGCACGGGCTCTTTTTGGTCCCATCCTATCTCCAGAATCAGCGCGCCCTGGGGCGCCAAAAAGGATGCGGCGCGCGGGATGATGGCGCGATAGGCATCCAGCCCATCATATCCTCCATCAAGGGCCTGGTGGGGATCAAAATGGCTCACGGACCTGGGAAGCGTGGGGATGACGTCTGTTTGAATATAGGGCGGGTTGGCCACCATGCAGTCAAACCAAGGGGCATCGTTTGGGGCGCGTGGGGGCGTTGTCGGTTTTTGCCCCCCTAACCAAGCAGTTTTTGGGGGGACGTCAGTGCTTGTTTCTCTGTTGCTTCCCCCTTTGTTGGCGTGGGTGTTAGTTAAGCCGGCAGGGTATGTGGGAACGTGGGGCTGAGGCGGGGTGAGGGCAGAAAACCAGCTGCCTCGATAGAGCTGAAGGCGGTCATGCACCCCAAGGCGGCCTGCATTAAGCCACGTCACATCCAGGGCATGCTGACAATCATCTGTGCCCACGCCTTGGGCTTTGGGATAGTGCGCCAGGAGGCTGAGAAGCACACAGCCGCTGCCCGTGCCGAGCTCCAGCATACGAAGAGGCGTTTGAGCAGGAAACAGGGCCTGCGCCGCTTCGATGATGCCTTCCGTTTCAGGGCGTGGGTCCAAGGTGTGGGGAGTGATCACAAAGGTGTGATTCCAAAATGCCCTTTCCCCCACCTGGCGCGATAGGGGCATACCTTGTTGGTAGGATGCCGCCCAGCGCAAAAAACGGGCGTGATGGGGAAAAGAGGACAGGGGTCTATCTTGCACCGATACATACGTTAGGGGGTCAAGCGCCAGGCTCTCAAGGGCCAGGTGATACACCTCTCGGTGCGCCGTGTCTTCATCGGCGTTGCCTATTGTCACGCTGTGGCGCCGGAGGTGGCACAAAAAATCTCGCAAAGGACGATCGGGAGAGAGATCGGAGAAAGTCATGGTATGCCCTGCCTACGTATCCGCTTTTTTGTTGAGCATGCCCCACAGAAACGGGTCAATATCACCATCGAGCACCCCAAGGGCATTGCCTATCTCCACATCTGTGCGCGTGTCTTTCACCATTTGATAGGGTTGTAACACATAAGAGCGCACCTGATGTCCCCACCCAATGTCTGTTTTCGCGCTGGCGGTGGTGGCCGCTTCTTCCTCTTTTTGGCGCAGCGCAGCTTCATAAAGGCGGGCACGCAGCATGTCCATGGCTTGTGCGCGATTGCGGTGTTGAGAACGATTGTTTTGGCACTGAACCACAATGTTGGTGGGCAGGTGGGTGATGCGGATGGCGCTGTCGGTTTTGTTGACGTGCTGTCCGCCGGCGCCCGAGGCGCGGTAGGTGTCAATGCGCAGATCTTTGTCCTCAATCTCAATATGAATGGTTTGGTCAATTTCGGGATAGACCCACACAGAAGCAAAGCTGGTGTGACGACGGCCCGAACCATCATAGGGCGAAATACGCACAAGGCGATGGACACCGCTTTCTTTTTTAAGCCAGCCATAGACGTTTCGGGCCTGCTCGTGGTTGGCGATGTTGAGGGTGACGGATTTAAAGCCCGCCTCTTCACCGGGGCTGCTTTCAAGGGTGCTGACGCGATAGCCTTTTTTTTCGGCCCAGCGACTGTACATGCGCGCAAGCATCATGGCCCAATCTTGTGCTTCTGTGCCCCCGGCGCCGGCGTGGATTTCGAGAAAACAGGAGTTGGCATCCGCCTCACCAGACAGCATGGCTTCAAGGCGCATGTGCCCTGTTTTTTCCTTAAGCGCCTCAAGTTTATCTGAGGTTTCCTTCACAAGCGCATCGTCTTGCTCTTCTTCGGCCAGGTGCATCCATTGCGTGAGTTCGTCCAACTCTTGAGCAGTGTGGCGAATCGCGGTGATGGCACTGATCAGATGATCACGCTCTTTGAGAAGCTTCTGGGCGTCCTCAGGATTGTCCCAAAGGGAGGGATCTTCCGCCCGGGCATCCAGAGCTTTTTGGCGTTCTAAGGCTTTTTCCCAGTCAAAGATGCCCCCTTAGGATGTGAAGATCCTGTGTAATGTGTTCAATAATCTCAGGTGTACTCATGGGACAAAAACGTATTAAGCCGCGCGCAGATTATCTTCAACAAACGACCAGTTCACGAGGTGCTCAAGAAACGTGGTCACATAATCAGGGCGGCGGTTTTGATAATCAAGATAATAGGCATGTTCCCACACATCACAGGTCAACAACACTTTGTTTTGGGGAATCTCAGCGTTGGCCGAACTTTGAATGGCAAGATTGCCTTGTGCGTCAAGCACAAGCCAGGCCCACCCGCTGCCAAATTGGCCCACGGCTTTTTCTTTAAAGAGGCGCTGAAACGTGTCAAGATCGCCAAAATCCTCTATCAGCTTCTTTTGCAAAGGCCCGTCTTTGGGCATGCCACCGCCTTGAGGGGAGAGGCTATGCCAAAAAAACGTGTGGTTCCAGGTTTGGGCCGCATTATTGAAAATGGCGGTGTGTTCTGGGGCTTGGCGTGTTTGACGAATCACCTCTTCCAGGGAAGCCCTAGCCCACGGCGTGCCCTCCACAAGCGCATTCAGCTTATTAATATAGGCGGCCTGATGTTTCTCATGATGAAACTCAAGGGTTCTTTCGGAAATGTGGGGCGCCAGGGCGTTTTTGGCAAAGGGGAGAGGAGGCAGGGTATGGGTCATGCGGGCAGGCTTTTAGAAGGTGTTTTCGGCCCATCCTAACTTTTTTTCCATTTTTTGTGAAGTTTTATCCGGTCATAATGCTTGGCATGGGGTATGACTTTTTGGTATGACCTATATAACAGTTCTTTCTTCAGGAGCACATACATGGCTGAGTCTAAGCATGGCCTTCACGGCACACAAACCCTTCACAATCTTAAGGAAGCGTTCGCGGGTGAGTCGCAGGCCAATCGCCGCTATCTTTATTTCGCGCAAAAGGCAGATATTGAAGGGCACACGGATGTGGCGGCTGTGTTTCGTTCAACGGCAGAAGGGGAAACTGGTCATGCCCACGGTCACTTGGAATATTTGGAAGAGGTGGGTGACCCTGTGACCGATGTGCCCATTGGCTCCACAGAAGAAAATTTGAAATCGGCCATTTTTGGTGAGACCCATGAATATACCGACATGTATCCTGGCATGGCGCGCACCGCCCGTGAAGAAGGGTTTGAAGAGATTGCCGATTGGTTCGAAACCCTGGCCAGGGCTGAAAAATCCCATGCAGGGCGTTTTGAGCGTGCCTTGGAAGGGTTGAAAAAAGCTTCTTGATCCTTGCGTGTCATCAAGGGGTCATAGAAAAGGGCTTGACTTTCTCGTGGCCCTGCTCTTATAAAAGCGTCGCTGGTTTTTTCGCAAACAAGCCAAAGGTGAGGAGCGTGCTGTGAGGGGCTATTTTTTAAAACGCGTGCTTTTGGCCGTGCCCACGCTTTTGGGCATTTTGTTTCTCAACTTTTTGCTGATTCAGTGGGCGCCTGGCGGCCCTGTAGAACAGATGGTGGCCCAGCTTCAAGGACTTTCAGGTGATGGCACGTCTGGCCTTTCAGGGGCTGAGCAAAGTGACATGACCTCCTTTGCAGAGGATCATCATCTTTATCGCGGCGGGTCTGGGCTGGATCCGCAGATTATCCGTGACATTGAAAAAATGTATGGGTTTGATAAGCCCTTTTGGACCCGTTTTCTCCTGATGATCAAAAAGTATCTCACAGGGGATCTGGGGGTCAGCTATTTCAAGGGGCGTTCGGTGGCGTCGTTGATTATGGAAAAACTCCCCGTTTCCATCAGCCTGGGGCTGTGGAGCACCTTGCTGGTGTATAGCCTTTCCATCGTCTTAGGGGTGGCCAAAGCGCGCGCACACAAAACAACGTTTGATGTGGTGACCAGTTTTGTGGTGATTATTGGTTATGCGGTGCCGGGCTTTTTGTTTGGTGTGTTGCTGGTTCTTCTTTTTGCAGGGGGCAGCTTTTGGTCATGGTTTCCGCTGCGTGGGTTGACGTCACCTGACTTTGAAACCCTTTCCCTGTGGGGTAAGGTGTGTGATTATTTTTGGCATATGGCTTTGCCTTTATTAACTCAGGTGTTAAGCGGTTTTGCTTCGCTCACGTTTCTTACCAAAAATGCCTTTTTAGAAGAAATGAACAAACCTTACGTGTTAACAGCCTATGCTAAAGGACTGTCCGCGCGGCAGGTTCTTTTTGGGCATGTGTTTCGCAATGCCTGCTTGGTGCTGTTGGTGGGGTTTCCTCAGGCATTTCTCCATCTGTTTTTCACAGGTGCGTTTTTAGTGGAGATTATTTTCTCACTGGATGGGCTCGGCCTGTTGGGATTCACGGCCGCCATCACCCGTGATTATCCGGTGATTTTTGGCACCCTTTATGTGTTTACGCTGCTCAGCCTGTTGCTCCATATTGTGGGCGACTTTTTGTATATGAAGGTAGATCCCCGTGTGCATTTTGAAAAAAGGAGGCGCTGATGTCCCCGCTTCTGGAAAGGCGTGTTCGTGCGTTTCGCGCGCATCGGCGTGGGTGGATCAGTTTTCAGCTGTTGGTGGGTGTGTTTTTGCTTTCTTTGGCGGCGCCGTGGCTGTGCAATGACGTGCCTTATGTGGTGCGTGTGGAGGGCAAGACCTATTGGCCCATTGTGAAAGAATATCCAGAGCGATGTTTTGGTGGCACCCTCGATGGGCCTGCTGATTTTAAGGACCCGCTGATCCTGGATTTTATCAAAGAGCACCAGGGGTGGATGCTTTGGCCGCCGGTTCCTTATAGCGGCACGTCTGTCAACCTTGCGCGCATAGCACCTGCGCCGCCGTCTTGGGACAACTGGTGGGGTACAGACGATCAAGGTCGGGATGTGTTGGCGCGCTTTGTTTACGGCTTGCGGGTCTCGTTGATTTTTGGATTTTTGCTCACACTGATGAGTTTGGTGCTGGGTGTGGTGATGGGGGCTGTTCAAGGTTATTTCGGTGGGCTAGTGGACCTCATTGGCCAGCGTTTTCAAGAGCTGTGGACCAGTTTGCCCATCTTGTTCATCTTGATCATCCTCTCAAGTTTTGTGCAGCCCAATTTAACGTGGCTGTTGGTGATTATGCTTCTTTTTTCATGGATGGGGCTTGCTTCGTTGGTGCGGGCGGAGTTTTTGCGTGCGCGCAATCATGACTATGCCAAGGCTGCCGTTGTGTTGGGTGTGTCGCCGGTGCGCATTATGTGGAAGCACATGTTGCCCAATGCCATGGTGGCCACCATCACGTTTTTACCTTTTTTGCTTAATCACAGCATTTCTGTGCTCACCTCGCTTGATTTTTTGGGCTTTGGTTTGCCGTTAGGCACCCCGTCTTTGGGTGAACTGTTGAGTCAAGCAAAGAACAATCTTTATGCGCCATGGCTGGGGGTGACCGCGTTTGGCGGCATCTCTTTTGTGCTGGTGTTGGTGGCGTTTATTGGAGAAGGGCTGCGTGATGCCACCGATGCACACACGAACGTCTAGCCCCAAAACACACCATAGCCAAGGTCAGTGTAACCCCTGTTGTGCCTGTGTTTTTTCAAGAGGCGCTAACAGGGTGGTGACATTATGTTTCATGAGGGCAATATAATCAGCCGCCGGCCCGTCGGGGGGGGAGAGCGCGTCTGAATAAAGGGTGCCGCCGATGGTGATGCCTGTTTCTTGAGACAGGGCGTTCATGATTTTTGGTGACACCATATTTTCAAAAAAAATACCACGAATATGGCGCCGTTTGATTTCTTCGATCAAGAGCGCTATTTTTTGCGCAGAAGGTTCATCGTCAGTGGAGATGCCCAGCGGGGATAGGAAGGAAAAACCGTAAGCCTTAGCAAAATAGCCAAAGGCATCGTGGGTGGTGAGGGCGCATCGTTTTTCTGGCGGCAGGGCGTGGATGCGCGTGCGCACCCACCGGTTAAGTTCTTTAAGTTTTTGATCGAAGAGCCGCGCCCGAAAGCGAAAGATGGGCGCCATGTGCGGCCACGTTTTACACAAAGCCTCCACAATCACGGTTACATAGCTTCTTACATTATTAATATTGTGCCAGGCATGAGGGTCAGGAATTTTCTGAGAGATATCGTCAAAGAAAAGGGGTGAACACCCCTGTGAAGCAATCACAAGAGAGGAGGGTGGGCGCTCTTTAAGAAACCGTTCCATCCAATGATTTTCAAGGTTCAAACCATTGATGATGACAAGACGAGCTTGGGTTAACTCAAGAATATCTTGCGGAGATGGCTCAAAGNTGTGCGGGTCTTGGTTGGGGCCGGCCAGGCTTTTGATGCGCAATTGGTGGCCACAAATCTGATACACCAGGTCTTTGAGAATGGTAAAACTGACCACAATATGCGGCGGCTTGGGTGCAGAGACCGGGGCATGAAACACAAAAGGCAGCGCGGCAAGCAACAGGGCCACACACCCCACATAACGAAGCTTGAGACCGGTTACATACAAAAGAAGGCTGAGGGCATAAAAAGCCACACTGACCAAAATGATGAGCGGGCCCGCAGGAAACCCGGTGTGGTAGGAAATCAAAAGCCCTGCCAGGCTGGCGAGAAACGCAAAGATCGTGGAAAGTGCGCACAGTGTCCAAATTTGTTTAGCCCACAACCGCGCCGTGATGGCAGGCAAGAGCAACAGGCCCAGCGCCATCAAAGAGCCCAAGGCCTGAAAAGCGCACACCATATTCAAGGTGACGATGACAAGAAACCCTTGGTCTAACCATCCACTGCGGGGGTAGGTCATCCGAAAAAATTGGGGATCAAACGCCTGCAGCACCAGGGGGCGATAGAATAAAGCCAGCGCGATGAGGGTAAAGCTGCCCACCCCCATCAGCCAAAATAGGTGCGATTTGGACAGCACAAGAATGTTACCCACCAAAATGTGCATCACATCGGTATAGCTACCAAAGGCTGAAAGAATAAAGAGACCCGATGCCATAGAAAACAACACAAGGGCGGCAAAGGTGCTGTCTTTGGGCAACATGGTTTTTTGTGTAATCCAATGTGCCATCAGGGCCAGCGCCACACCTGTGAAGGCTCCGGCGATACTGAGGGGCAGCACCTGAAATCCAAAACATAAAAATGCCAGCGCCACACCGGGAAAAAGACCGTGAGATAAAGCATCAGCAATCAAGCTCATGCGCCTGAGTACAAGAAAGCCACCCACAGCGCCACACCCAAGTGCCAGCGCGGCGCACCCCAAAAGCGCTTTGAGCATAAACGCATGCACAAAAAAGGGTTCAAGCATATAGGTGTATAAAAGGGTGGCGTAGGCTAGCAAGGACAAAAGCTCCATTCATGGGATTTTTGATAGGCCTTTGCCAGATTGGCCTCGGTGAGCGTGGTGGCCGTGGGTCCCCACTGAGAAAACGATCTGGCCAACAGCAGCGTGTGGGGAAAAAGCTTTTTGACATGCTCAAGATTATGCATGGCCACTATCAGGGTGTGTCCTTGCTTGTGCCATTGTTGGATCAGTGCCAACAAGACAGATATGGTGGCTTCATCCACCCCGGTAAAGGGTTCATCAAGCAGCAAAAGCGTGCCTTGTTGCACCATCATGCGGGCAAATAAGACCCGCTGGAACTGTCCGCCCGACAGGTTCATAATGGGGGTGAGGGCATAAGCGGTAAGCCCCACAGCCTCAAGCGCTTGCATAATGGCCTGATGATGTGGGGGTCTGAGCCCATGCCAAAAAGGAAGCTGTGGCCACAGCCCCGAACCCACCACATCACGCACAAGCAGGGGAAAATCTCTTTTCATGCGACACAGCTGGGGCAAATAGACGCACTGCTCGTGGGGAGAGAGGTGAAAGGCCCCCTCACAAGGGGCTTGAGATTGGGCAATGGCATCAAGAAGGGTGGATTTACCGCTGCCATTCGGTCCCACCAAGGCCACAAGGCTTCCTCGCGGCACAGAAAGGGAAAGGCCCGAGACAATCACATGATTGTGACGCTTGAAAGAGGCATGGTGGGCGGTGAATGCAAAAGAGTCAGAAGAGGCAGGCGTCACAACAACATACTTTTACAAGAAGCTATAGCCCCGCCAACAAAAAACACCCCCACAGAGGCACCAAAAAAACCAACACGCCGGCCAGACGTTTCCACACGCCCCACTCAGCAAATTTTTCCCCGCGCATGTTTCACCCCATTTGCGTTTAAGAATCATTCTCATTTGTCGTCAGTATGCCCGCCAATCCTTAACAATGAATGTGACTGACTCCTTACTCCTTCATTATTGTGCATGCCAAACGCCGAATCAAGCATAAAAGGATAAAGTTTTTTCGGGGCTTTTGTGGGTGTGCATTCTCGCAGGGTCCTGGCTTTGTGTGGTTTGCGTATGGCCTCGTGTTTTGGATAGACGAGGACGCAGGACGCCTTGAGCACCTCGTGCATGGGTCATGGGTTGAAGATAACCTGCGTGTGGTTTAATAAAAAGAAGCAAAGGAAAAGCTTGCTTTGCAAGGTGTGCCGTCCCTTGGCAAACGAAGCATCGCTCGCAAGAGCTGCAACGCGCTCATGCCCACTGTTAGGGGCTAAAAAATAGATCTGGCGTGTGATTTTATATGTCAGTCAAGAAAGGGCGGCAGGCTTATTCGAAAACCGATCTTTTTCCTTAAGAACAGGACGTCCACAATGCAATCCACCCGTACGCAGAGCACAAGGCCTGACAACACCAGCCAAAGCCTCTTTCTTCCAAAGAAGAATCTTCAGGGGGGAATATCACACGAACGGCCTGAACAACATCTCTAAGCAAGGAACGTTCCCAAAAGGGGGTCTCAAACAGGGGTGCGTCAGGCCTTTCTTAATAGCCGTAGCGCTCAATGCGTTTGCGGTTAAGCTTTCTCACGCGGCGCATAGATTCTTCGCTTTCACGGAGTCTTTTCTGGGAGGCTTTTTCATGATAGCGCCGAAGGCGCATCCTGCGGAAAAATCCGTCATTTTGAAGCCCCTTTTTCAACATGCGTAATGCACGTTCGATATCATTATCTCTCACAACGACCTGAACCAAAAAAGATCTCCTTATGCGCAGTGTGTCATGGGGGCATCCTATCAATTTTTATAAGATTTCGCAAGGTGCCTGGCGATTATTCGCTAAAACGTAGGGCTTTTTGTGGTGTCAGGCGCGCCGCACGTACAGCCGGATAGAGCGAAGACAGAAGCGTCAAGCTCAGTGCCACCCCCGCCACCCAGATCACTTCATAAAGATCGACCTTCGAGGGCAGTTGGGAGAGAAAATAAAACTCGGCCGGAAACAAAGAAGACCCTGTCAACGATTCCATGACGCGGCGAATGGGCTCCATATGATAGGCAATGACCAGCCCCAACCCCATGCCGCACATTGTGCCAAGCGTGCCTATGGCCATGCCCACCATCAAGAACAGGCGGCAAACCATGCCTTGTGAAGCGCCCATCGAGCGCAAAATGGCAATATCCCGACTTTTTTCTTTCACCAGCATCACAAGGCTGGAAATCACATTAAAAGCGGCCACCAGGATAATGAGGGCAAGGATAATAAACATCACGTTGCGTTCGACTTCCACCACAGAAAAAAAGCTAGCGTTGGCTTCTTGCCAATCCACCACACGCAACCCCAAAGGGCCCAGTGTCATACGCATAGATTGGGTAAGGGTGCGCACATGTTCAGGGTGGTCTACGAAAATCTCAAAGCCTGAGACCGTGCCAGGAGAATCAAAGAATTGTTGCGCTGCGTGCAGCGGCATAAACACAAAAGTTTGGTCATAATCATTCATGCCAAAATCAAAAAGGCCGCCAATGCGAAAGCGCCTAAATTTCGGCAGCCCGCCCAGGGCGGTGGGTGTGATTTGCGGTGAAGCCAGCACCACCTCGTCGCCCAAAGACACGCCCAGGCGCAAGGCAAGTTTTTCACCCAAAAAGAGGGTGTCCCCAAAAAAGTGGTCAATGTGACCTTGTTTAAGGCTGGTGCGAAAGGCAGGGCGCATCAAGAAGGCTTTTTTTTCAAGGCCGCGCACAAGAGCGCCCCGGGCGCGCCCCTCGTTAAGCATCATGGTTTGGCCTTCAATCAAGGCAAAGGCGTGTTTAACGCCAGCCAGCCCTTGGATCAATTGCTGATGATGTTTGTATGCTTTGGCTTGTGGCGATTGCGGATCGATGTAATAAGCACCTACATGACCATTCATGCCTAAGATGCGGGTCATCAGTTCACTTTTAAAGCCATTCATCACAGACATCACCACAATCAAGGTGGCCACGCCCAGCATGATGCCCACAAAGGAAAAGCCGGCCACCACAGAAATAAAGCTGTCTTTGCGCCCCGGCTTCACGTATTTCAAGGCAAGCATCAAGGCTGGGGACATGAGGATGTGTCCTTAGGTTTCTTGATCTGGCTGAGTGTGTCTTGAATGGCTTCTGCGGTGTCAAAGGCCGTGTCTTCCACAAAACGCAAGCGCGGCAAAAACCTCAGATTCACCAGATGTTGAAGATTGTGTTGCAGGCGGGGTGCCTCTTGCTTGAGGTGCGTCAAATAATCATGAGCCTTTGTGTGGTGATCATGAAGCGGCACAAAATAAACCCGCGCATGGCGCAGGTCTGGGCTCATCTGCACTTCGGTCAATGTGATGGTTAAGGTGGTACCGTCTGAGGTTTGGTAATGCATCAAAAGAGACGAGAGGGCTTGTCGCACCTGTTCAGCCACCTGACGCTGTCTTTTGGAAAACCCTTGGCTTTTTGTGGTCATGGTCCCTTGCCAGGCGTTGCTAACGACATACCTTTACTCACCATTCTACACTGACCCTTGTGGGCGCGCAAACAAAAAGTCTGGACGTGACAGCTTTGTCTATGCTGTGTGCTGATTTCAGATCCGCGTCTTTTGCTGACGGTGATTTTCTTTTATAAAAAGAAAGAGGACACGGGAAAGACAACGGCCAGGATCAATCAGTTCATGACAGTACGTACGCGCTTTGCGCCATCACCCACGGGTGCACTTCACTTGGGCGGCGCACGCACCGCTTTGTTTAATTGGCTTTATGCTAAGCATGAAGGGGGCACGTTTTGTGTGCGCATCGAAGACACCGATCAAAAGCGATCTTCACAAGAGGCGCTTGCCTCGATTACACAAGGGTTGTCATGGTTGGGGCTGACGCCGGATGAACCAATGGTTTTTCAATCTCAACAACAAACGCGTCATCAAGAGGTGGCCATGGGGTTATTAGCCGCAGGCCATGCTTATTGGTGTGACATGGATGGCGAGGCGCTTGCCTCTCTTAAGGCCCAGGCGCGTCTTGATGGCCGGGCGCCACTGTACCTGGGGCGTGATACACCTCAACCCCGATCATCTTCTTCGGTGCTGCGGTTTAAAATGCCGCGCACAGGCGAGATTTCTTTTACAGATCAGGTGCATGGCCAGATCCGCGTGAACAATCATCAGCTGGATGATTTGGTGCTGTTGCGGGCGGACGGCTCGCCCACCTATATGCTTTCTGTGGTGGTGGATGATCATGACATGCGCATCTCTCATGTCATTCGAGGCGCCGATCATATCAGCAACACGCCCAAGCAGCTGCATATCTATGAGGCGCTGTCGTGGTCTTGCCCTTCTTTTGCGCATATTCCGCTTATTCATGGCGCAGACGGGGCGAAGCTGTCAAAACGTCATGGCGCGTTGGATGTCAACACCTATAAGGAGGAAGGATTTTTGAAAGAGGCTCTGATCAACGCCCTCTTGCGTCTGGGGTGGGGGCACAAAGATCAAGAAATTTTTTCTCTTCATGAGGCTGTAGCTCTTTTTTCGCTTGCCCATGTGGGGGCATCGCCGGCGCGGTTTGATCCAGGAAAATTGGCCTCACTCAATGCCCACTATCTCAAAGCGTTATCGCCTGAGGCATTGATGGAGGCCTGTGTGCCCTTTTTGAGCGTGCCTCCTGCCTCGCCTCTTGTGAGCGATCGTCTGATGAAGGGGTTGCCTGCCTTGGCTGTGCGCGCCCATACGCTGAAAGATTTGGCTGAAAGTGCCCATTTTTATACCCACGAAGGCCCATTTTCTGTCGATGCACATGCGCTGCCTGAGGCCTTTGTGCGCCACCTGCCACGTTATGTAGACCAGCTTATACAACAGGATGTGTGGACGGCAGCATCCCTTGAGTCTTTAACGCGCAGCTTTGCAGAGGAACATGATCTGAAATTGGTGACGATGGCCCAGCCCTTGCGGCTGTTGATAACGGGGCGATCGGTGTCTCCGCCGTTGTTTGAAGTGATGTCGATTGTGGGAAAAAAGGCCTGCCTTGCGCGTCTGGCATATTCCCAAAAGGGTTAGCGGCATTTCCTATGCCTAGAAAGGTGTGTTACACGATTTCTCTGCGGTTGAGGGGGGCGGCTAAGCCTCTTTCGGTTCAAAAAGAGATTGCACTTTTTTGAAGTGGTTTTGGTCTGTCAACAAGATTAAGACATCGCCAGCGGCCAAGAGAAAGTCGGGGGAGGGAAACAAAATGCTTTGATCGCGCAACACGGCGAACACCCAAATTTCACGTGGTGTATTGATTTGGCTTAATGTCATATGGCTGGCACTGGTGTTTTCTTGGAGGTGAATCTCCATGATGGTGTCAAAAATGCCGTCTCCCAGTTTATAGAGGGCGTGGACATAGTTTCTGCGGATGCGCCTTAAAATGAGTGACAGTGTGAGAGACGATAAATTCAGCGGGTTTTCGATGCCGAGGGAGTTCATGAGTGACACATAGCTTTTTCGCGACACTAAGGTGGTCGCCCGTTTGGCGCCATAACGTTTGCCCAAAAGCGAGGCTAAAATATTGACGTTATCATCGGTTGTGATGGCAATGATGTTGTCGGTAAACTGGATGCCGGCTTCTTCAAGGATGTAATGATCGAGGGGGTCCCCTTGAATGACAATGGTGTTGTTGAGTTGACTCACAAAGTCAAGGTTTTGGGTGTCTTGATAACGAATAAAAATGCAAGAAATCGCAGGGTAGAGGCGTTCAATTTCTGAGGCCAGCGCCAGGCCCATGCGGTTATTTCCCAAAATCAAAATACGCTGCGTGCGGTCTTCTTGAAACCCTGCCACCTCTGAAAAGGCTTCAATGGCGTCCGCAGGCACCAGAAAATAGGCATGATCCCCTATATTGAGCAGTTCATGCCCTTGGGGGATAAAGGTGGTTTTGTGGCGCACAATCTTGATAATCATGGCATTAAGGGGGCCGAGGTCTTTATCAAGGTGTTTGATGGGACAGTTGAGAAACGGGCTTGATTCCGTAATTTTGATGCCAAAAACATGGAGCTGTCCGTTAAACAGCGGAAAATTAGTGAAGGCAAAGGGAGCGTGGAGATTCCGTAAGATTTCTTGGACGGTTTCTTTTTCGGGATTGATCACAATATCAATGGGGAGATAGCGCTTTTTATAGGGCGTCATTAAGGGCATCTCAAGGTCAGCACTATCACGAAGCCGTGCAATTTTTGTTTTGACACCAAAAAGGCTGTCGGCCAGCTGGCATGCCACAATGTTGGTGTCATCCGTATCTGTGACAGAAACGAAAATATTGGTTTTGTGAAGTTCAGCCCTTTTCAAGATATTAGGGTCAGTGGCGCTGCCTTGGATGGTTTGCACATCAAATTTTTCAATGGCCCCTGACAGCACTTCAGCAGAGGTGTCAATGAGGGTGATGTCATACTCATTGGCCAGGTATTCCACAATGCTTAAGCCTACATTTCCCGCACCACAGATGACAACCTTCATGAATGCTGTTCCCTTTATCCTGTTTTTTGAGCCGTTGTTGTTGAGCGTAGCATACGTATTTTTCGATGAAGTGCAGAGCGTTCCATATCTACAAATTGTGACGTTTTTTGTATATTGCCATCAAACCGTTCAATTTGTGCCATTAAATATTTTTTTTCAAAGTGAGCTCGCGCCTGTTTAAGGGGCATCCGTAAATAGTCATGGAGGAAGGAGGCAGCCTGGGGGTGAGATGTGGGTGCAGGAGAGGGACACACCAAGGGGGCCTCATTATCCGGATCTGTCAGCAAAAGACATCGTTCAAGGTGATTTTTGAGCTCTCGTGTATTCCCTGGCCATGCATAGCTTTCAAGGGCCGTCACAGTCTCAGGCATCAAGCTCCGTGGCTTTTGTCCATACCGTGTGCATAGGGTGTGGAGATGGTGATGCGCCAGGGCGCTAATGTCTTTTTTCCGCATGCGCAAGGGAGGAATGCGCACATGATGCATCTGGAGGCGGTCATACAGTGTCTGGCTGAATGTTGTGCGCGTCACCTCCCGATCAAGCGGTGTGTTTGTGGTGGCGATGATGCGGGTTTGCAGTGGAAGCGATGTGCCAGATGAACGTGTAAAGGTCATGGTTTGAATCAGGTGTGTCAATTTTTTTTGTATTCGTGGGTGCAGCTGGTGCACATGCTTGATCACAAGGGTGCCCGAAAAGGCGTGGTCCACCAAACCGCACTGCTCAAGGCCAAAATGTGGTTCCTCTCGCCCTAAAAACGTGTCATCAAAGGTGTGGGGATCAAGGGTGTGCGCATGGACTTCCACATAATGCCCGTGGACTGTTTCGGGGGAGTGGGTGTGTATCCAGTGGGCGAGCCGGCTTTTTTCAGTGCCCGCTTCCCCTTCAATGAGCATGGCGTGGATATGGCGCGTCAGCGCCGTACAGTGATGATGCACAGCTCGCAGGCCTTTGGTATGGTCAAATAGAGGTGTGTCGTGGGTATATGTGGTGAGCCTTTGCCTATCGTGCTGTAATTTTTTTTCTCTCAGCGCACGCTGAATCGCGAGCAAAAGACGATCGGTATGAAACGGTTTTTCAATAAAATCGTAGGCTCCTTTTTGAATGGCTTGTGCCGCAATGTCCAAGGTGCCGTGTCCACTCATCAAAATGACCGGCGTGTGCGGGTGCGAGCGTGTGAGGCGTTTGAGAAGAGAAAAACCATCCGAAGCCTTAAGCCACACGTCAAGTAATACCACTAATGGCGGCAAATGAACCAAGGCGTTAAGGGCCTCTCGGGCTGAGTGGGTGGCACATACCTGGTACCCCGCATCTTCGAGTAGATCTTTGATGGTAGCGCAAATGTCTGGCTCGTCATCCACAACCAATAGGGGGGGGCGGGGCATAATTTATCTAAAAAAGATCTTTTGACCGGCAGCATGTTCTTTTTTTGACTAAAAATCAAGCAGATCGGACCTGTTTGTTCTGGGGAAAGCGCAGAATAGACTGAGCACCGCCTGAGGTATGGCGTGTCATGCGGATAGTGCCTTGATGTTCTTGAATGATTTTATTGGCAATGGCTAGACCCAGACCCATGCCTTTGTTTTTTTTCGTGACATAGGGTTCAAACATCTGATCTTGGAAAGAGGCATCAAGGCCCAACCCATTGTCTGAGATGTAGATGGTTGTATGATCAGGCCCTTGCTTTATTTCAATATGAATCGCGCCCTGCACGGTGCATGTGGCACTTTTTTCTTGAATAGACTCCACCGCATTTCTGAGAATATTCAAAAACACCTGTTGTATCTGTTGGGGGTTGCAATAAAGCTGAAGAGAGGTGGGGCCATGCAGTTCCCACAAAATGCTGGGTGCCATGGCTTTTTTAAGCTCCATGATTTGGTGAATGAGGGGCACAACATCGACCCACTCTTTGTGGGAAACAGGGGGTTTGGCAAACACGAAAAATTCTTTAAGCAAATGGCTCAGGTGCGTGACTTGCCGGATGATGATGTTAATTGAGTGACTCATTTTGGAAATATCGCACGGGGGGTGTGTGAGCAGTTTGCCAATTCTTTCTGCTGACAGCTGTATGGGGGTGAGGGGGTTACGTATCTCGTGGGTGAGATAGCGTGCTACGTCAATCCAGGTGGCCTGTTTTTGACTGTTGATGAAGGCAGTCATATCTTCAAAGGTAACCAAGGTTTTGCCGCCATCCAGGGCCGTGGCTTGAACCCTTACAATCAAGGTTTGTCCACTCACCCTCAAAGAGAGTTGCTGACAGTTAGCATCTTGGCTTTCTATGATTTCTCCACCACCTGGAAAGATGTCTTCAAAACATGTTGTTTGGAGCTTTTTATGGCTCATGTTCAGCAGTTTGCGTGCTTTTTTGTTGGTGAGGGTCACTTTTTTTTGATGATTTAACACCAACACCCCTGACGATATGCTGGCCAAAATGCTTTTTAACATGTGGTGGCGTTTGGTGAGCTCGTTATAGGCCTTTTTCAGTTCTTTTTGCTGATGAAAAAGGTCGGCAGCCATATTTCTAAACGTTTGGTACAATAAGGCCAGCTCATCAGGCGTTTGGGGGGGGGAGTGCTTGTTTGCTCAAAGAAAGTCGGCCGGCGCAGATGGCTCTTGCATCATGGATTAAGTTGTGGATGGGAACGAGAATGATGCGTGAGAGGCGCAGGCCCCACACAATAGCCATGCCCAGCGTGAGGCACATCAACAGAATGAAAAAAAACACACAGCACAAAATCATGGTTTCTCGGTGTTTGATGAGTTGGGAATAGGCATGGAAGGCCTTTTGTGTCCTATGAATGTTGTTAAGCACGTCTGGGTCTATGCGGCGACTGGTTATCAGTAAGACATCAGGATTAATGACACGGGTGGTGATGAACATGGTCTTTTCTTGATTGATATGGATGAAGGTCTCATACGTTTTGGCTGTTTCTTCTGGAACGCGGGGCCAAGCGGCGGTTTCTTTTTTTTGATAGGGCTCAAGCCCCAAGACAACTTGAGATTTCCCCAAGATATTACCTTCGCGGTTAAGAAGGATAGCACCACTCAAACTTCGTAATCCCACCTGCAGGGTGAGGAATTTGTCTAATACAACAGGGTTATGGATAACATGAGGCAAGGCGTCTGTGATATCTTGGGAAAATAAGTCAACATTTTGCCTAATAACGGCTTTGTGCTCATTGAGATAGGCTTTGGTGATTTTTTGAGCTTCTAAAATGGCGCCTGTGACTTTTTTGTCAAACCATGTGCTGGTGGCAAGATAGAAGAAGATAGATAAAAAGATGGCCAAAAAAAGAAAAGGCGGAGCAATCAGAGAAATAAAAAATTGTACAATCTTTTGATGAAGCGAGGGGGCTTTATGTGTGGCCTTTCGGTGGGTGGGATGACCAGCTATGTGTTGTCGGGCATACATCATGGGTGTGTGGCCTGAGCCCGTGCCTTGGCGCTTGTGCTCAAAACTAAAGGTGTGTCAACGTGTGTGTTCAAGACGGTGCTCAGGGATCTGTCCGAGAACGTATCCAAGGGGATACTTTTTTTGATCGGGAAAAACAACACCACGGCCCTTGTGGTGGATGATGTGTATTGCACAGAGCCTCAGATAATTTTGTCCAAAAAAAACAAAAACATCCTACAAGAAAGAAGAGAATGCCACAACCCTTATCGGTTCCCCAACGTTTATTGTGGATCCTAAGCTGCTGGCCTATCAACGCGGAAGTGCACAACCTGCCTTCACATGCGTAGGTCTTTAACAGGCAAAGGCGCGAGAACAAAAGAAAACAAGTCGTGATGCGCGGTTAAGATGGTGATTTTTGATTAATCGCCAAGCGCAACTTTTTGCCAGCCTTAAAAAAGGGAATCCACTTTTCTTCTACGGGCACGGGTTCCCCTGTTTTGGGATTGCGCGCCATGCGTTTTTCACGTTTGCGTAAACAAAAACTGCCAAGTCCACGAAGCTCAACACGATCATCGCGCTGAAGTGTGCTGACAATTTCCAGAAAAAAAATAGAAACAGCACCTTCAATAAGTTGGTGATCCATTTCTGGGTGCAGTTGACAAAGTCGATTTATCAAATCTGAGCGAGTCATAAAAAAAACCCCCTACTTTTGTGACAAGAGTTTGACCAGAATATTATGAAAAAAGAATGCCAAAACGAACCATACCTCTATTGTTTTCTGTTTTTCTGAAAAAAACGACATGTTTTTCCTTATAGTCTGTTTTTATTATTAATAAAGTTATATTTCAAGAAAAATATATTTTTTAGTATTTTAATGACAAAATTTATGCTTTTTGATTCTCTAATAAAGGTTACATTATTTTTTATTCTCTTTTTTATTATAATTTTTAGACTTATTTGTGACAAAGGCAATGACAGTAAAAAAAGGGCGTTGACTGTAAATAAAGCTCATTCTAGGTCTATGCCTGTTTTGACGCAATGTTTTTGCGTGGGATATCCCTGTTTTTCTGGGGTTACACACAAAATACACGTTTTCATGAGGATCGTTTTTTCCATGAGGCTCGCTCTTGTTTGTGGTGTGCAGTCAAAAGAGTGTTCGGTAAAACATGACCATCTCTTTGGCGGGTCTGCATCCATGATGAGGTGGAGAAAAGTCATAAACGCGGGTTGTTTTTTTAATAAACATGTGGGTCTCTGGCCCAGAACGCCTTCGTTTTCTGTGTTTTTGTGAGAAGAGGAAGCCAAAAAAGGAAGCAAAAAAAGGGAGGTAAGAGCGCGAGATACGAAGGCGAGCATGGATGAGAGGGGGAGATGAAATGTTCAAGAACGTCATGGGCAAAAGGTCAGGCGTATAAAGCTTTTTTAGGAGTATGATGGCAAACGCTGGTCCTATAAACGCTGCGTTTGCAAACACTGTTCTACAAAAACGCTGGCTCACACACGGTGGTCTATTGAGCCTACCCATGCTAGGTCCATAAACATTGCATTGGCCGACAAAACACCGCATCTAGAAACGTTGTGTGACAAAGAAAAAAGCCTCCCTTAAGGTAAGGAAGGCTTCACCAGATGACAACATTCAATCAAGGCAGGCACGCAAGAGACACGTTGCTCAAGGGGCCCCTCAAAAGGGTGTGGCGTTGTTTGTGCCTTTGCCCCTTAAGCGCCATCAGCTTTTTTATTCGTGGAGACATCCTCAAAATCAGCATCTACCACTTTTTCTTCCGGCTTTTCTGGCTCAGATGCGTCGCCAGATGGCGCATCGCCTGAAGAGGCTTTGGCTTTCTCTTGCTCCGCCTTATACATCACCTCGGCTAATTTCATCGACTTTTGTGTCAGCTCTTCCACGGTTTTCTTCAGCGCCTCTGCGTCCACATCCTGGTTTTCAAGATTCTTTTTCACGTCTTCCAACGCTGTGGTGATGGACTCTTTATCTGCGACCTCAAGGGCATCCCCATGCTCTTTCAGGTTTTTGTCTGTGGTGTGGACCAGGCTTTCGGCTTGGTTTTTCACCTCCACCAGCGCACGCCGTTTTTTGTCTTCTTCAGCATGTTGTTCTGCATCACGCACCATTTTTTCGATATCTTCTTCCGAGAGACCGCCTGAGGACTGGATGCGGATTTGTTGCTCCTTGCCGGTGGCCTTATCTTTGGCTGACACATGCACAATGCCGTTGGCGTCAATATCAAACGTCACCTCAATTTGAGGCATACCGCGCGGTGCTTGGGGCAGACCCACCAAGTCAAATTGGCCTAAGAGCTTATTATCCACCGCCATTTCACGTTCACCCTGAAACACACGAATGGTCACGGCGGGCTGGTTGTCCTCAGCGGTGGAAAATGTTTGTGATTTCTTGGTGGGAATGGTGGTGTTGCGGTCAATCAGCTTGGTAAACACACCGCCCAACGTTTCAATGCCCAAGGAAAGGGGCGTGACATCAAGCAGCACCACATCCTTCACATCACCTTGCAACACACCGGCCTGAATAGCGGCGCCGATGGCCACCACCTCATCAGGATTCACGCCCGTGTGCGGTGCACGGCCAAAAAAGGTTTTCACGGCTTCCTGAATTTTGGGCATACGTGTCATGCCGCCCACCAGAATGATTTCAGTGATATCCCCTTTGTTCAGCTTGGCATCTTTGAGGGCCTTCTCACAGGGCACCAAGGTGCGTTGAATCAAATCGTCCACCAAATTCTCAAGTTTAGCACGTGTAAGCTTGACTTGAAGATGCTTGGGGCCGTTTTGATCCGCCGTGATAAAGGGAAGGTTGATGTCTGTTTCTTCTGTGCTGGAAAGCTCAATCTTCGCTTTTTCAGCCGCCTCTTTTAGGCGCTGAAGGGCCATGCGATCCTTGCGCAGATCAATGCCATTTTCGTTTTTAAATGTCTCGGCCAAAAAATCGATGATGGCTTGGTCAAAATCTTCACCCCCTAAAAAGGTGTCACCGTTGGTGGAGAGTACCTCAAACACACCTTCTCCAATGTCAAGAATAGAGACGTCAAAGGTGCCGCCGCCTAAGTCATACACAGCCACCTTGCCGCCCTTGTTTTTCTCAAGGCCATAGGCCAAAGCTGCCGCCGTGGGCTCGTTAATGATGCGCAACACCTCAAGCCCTGCAATTTTACCCGCATCTTTGGTGGCTTGACGCTGAGCATCGTTGAAATAAGCTGGCACCGTGATCACAGCCTGGGTGACAGGGCCGCTGGTGTGCTTTTCTGCTGTTTCCTTCATTTTTTGCAGGATGTACGAGCTGATCTGGCTGGGGCTATAGGGTTTGCCGTTGGCTTCTACCCAGGCGTCGCCTTTGTCGCCTTTGACGATTTTATAGGCCACAAGCTCTTTATCTTTTTGCGTGATCGCATCATCATACGGCCGCCCAATCAGGCGCTTGATGCTGTAAAAAGTGTTGTCTGGGTTGGTGACCGCTTGCCTCTTGGCCGGTTGCCCCACCAGGCGCTTGCCGTCTTTGGCAAAGGCCGCCACAGACGGGGTGGTGCGATCCCCTTCCGCATTTTCTAAAACTTTGGGTTTGCCATCAACCATCATGGCCACACAACTATTGGTGGTACCAAGGTCTATGCCAACAACGCGATTCGTGCTCATATGTTCTCCTTCAGCAAGCTCGGGGTCCTTTGCAGCAACCCTGAGATCCTTTGTTTTGATACAATAAACCCCTTGCCCTTATGGCCAAAAGGTACGTGCTTATCTAAACGAATTTGGGGGGTAAAATCAAGAAAAAAAAGCGATGTCCACATCAAGAAAGCCAGGCACACAAAGGTGTGGGAGGGCGTATGGGGCAGCAGCGCCACAAGCGAAGAAAAAGCCAGCATTCCCTCAAAATATGCATAACGCGTTGAAGGGTGGGCGTAAGATAAGCGGGCACAATTGCATACAGAGCACCACATGCAATGCCGCGCCAAGGCGCGCAGGGAATAGCAGTTAATTTGAGTACACAACATAGCCATGAAAACAGTCAAAAGGGTATCGAGAGATTCTCTTTATAGAATCTCTTTTTTGCGTAAAAAAACCTTTAAATACAGCTACTTAATCATATTTTTTTCAAAAAATGACATCTCTTTCCCTGTGCTGTGCATGTGCAAGAAATGATAGGTAAAAAAAGAGTCGTCGCACCTTCATCTCTTTAAGCGCAGCAAACAAGGAGGCCGCATAAAAAAGCAAAAGATCCCTACATCCGGGTATAAACAAAAAAAACACGCAAGGCTTGGCCCCTTATAAAAGCCACACCTGCATGCATCCAGGCAAGGTGTACGGCAAAGGTTTCCTCATGCTTTTGTCGAATCTTTGCATGCCTGCATGTCATGTGGGTGCGTGCCATCCTTGTCGACGCCTAAACGTGCACGCGGAAGGCCGGTTTTTGAAAGCCCCCCGCGTTCACTGGGTTCGCTAAGGCTTTTTAAGCACTCAAGGCTTGGTCTTTGCGTGGAAATTTGTGATTGTCATGATGTTTGTGATGATCATGAAGACGTCTTTTATAGCGTTGAATATTACGCCCCATTTGCGTGAAGGCATCATGAGCAGATTGATAAGCTTCACTATGTTCGCTGTGGGCTTTTAATATATGCGTTTTGTTGATGGGAAAAATGATGTGCATATGAAATTTGTGATGCGGCGCCTTTTCAAAAATGACGTGTGCGTCGATATCTTTAAGGTGATATTTTTCTTTCAGTTTAATCAGCTCAGTTTCGATATACTGATGAAAGGTGGGCCCAAGGTCGATATTTTTTCCAGTAATAGCATGTGTCATCATCACGTCTCCCTTATCATGGGCACGCTCATAAGGCGAGGCGCCCGTATCGCTGGTGATGGTTACGGTTGGTCACCCATCGTTCCACACAATGGCGAAGGAACATGGTGAACAGACGCACCATACACGCTCATCTCTATTCTACCACTTTTTTGCGTGAGGTGCACATATAAAAAACAATGGTTTGGCTTTTGGGGAAAAAAGGTGGAGCGCAAGAGCGTGAGGGGGAGGGCATGCTGAAAATGCTGAGAGAAAGATTGTTTTTTAAAGGCACCAAATTTAGAATGGTCAGCAATCATCGCATCATCATGGGAGTGTCCTTTGCGTTTTTTTCTTGACTCGTCTGTTCCTGCCGATATTCGCCGCGCGCATGAAACAGGCTTTTTGGCAGGTGTGACCACCAATCCTCACCTGTTGGCTCAATCGTCAGACCTTTCTTTTGCCGATCTTACGGCCATGGCTAAGGTGGTGGAAGGGCCCTTTAACCTGCAAGTGTTGTCAGAAAAGGCAGACGAGATGGTGGCGCAGGGGAAATATTTTGCTTCTCTGGCCGATAATATCGTGGTGAAGGTACCCTTGACCACGGAAGGTCTGAAAGCCTGCCGACTTTTGTCTGAGCAAGATATTCCTGTGAATGTAACCCTGTGTTTTTCTGTGGCGCAGGCCTTGCTGGCGGCGCAAGCAGGGGCGGCCTATATATCGCCGTTTATTGGTCGTCTTGAGGCCTCAGGCGGCGATGGGCTGCAGCTTATTGAAGATATACGCATTGCCTATGATATGGGCGGTATGAACACAGAGATTCTAGCGGCGTCTATTCGTCAGCGTGAGCATGCCGAAGGGGCGGCATTACGGGGAGCAGATATTGCCACGTGCCCGGCGGCCATCTTTTTTGCCTTGCACGCGCACCCCATGACGGATCAGGGCCTGGAAACCATTGTGCCCCATTATCCAGAGCTGCGGGCCACGTGTTTGCCTTAAGGCCAGCATGAGTAAGGCACCGCGCACACCTCTTTCTTCTGCCTGTTTGCGGCATTTGTGCGATGCCTTTGTGGGGGATAAGATTGAGGCTTTTGAGGCATGGATCACCATTGAGCGCGGTCTTTCTCCCAAAACCTGGGTGACGTATGTGTCGGATCTCAAGCAATTTTTTCTCTTTTTACAGAATTATCATGGAGAGACGGTCAGTGGCGCCATGCTGGCGTCCCTGGCGGTGACTGATTTTCGTGCTTTTTTAGCGGCCCGGCATCAAGAGGGGGTGGGGTCGCGTGTGCGGGCCCGTAGTTTATCGGCGCTGAAAACCTTTTTTCGCTTTCTCAAAGATAGCCAGCAAGACCTGACTGTCAGCTCTTCGGCCTTAACACCTTCCTCTGGCCATCCTCCGTTGAAGGCTGTGATGAGGCACACCACGAGGGATACTGTGAAGAATGCCATGAAGCACGATGTGCCCAACCCCGCTGATCCTTCTTCGCGTGAACAAGCTGCGCGACCTGAGGGTGAAGATGCGCCTGAAGGCCCGGCGGCTGGGCTTGATTTTTCGGTGGCGGCTCACAACCTCTCACGACTGGGATCCATGAAGACGCCACGCTCTCTGCCCCGTCCATTGGCCACCCAAGAAGCGCTTTCGTTGGCAGATCTTCCGGAGGATACGTGGCAACAAGCTCGGGATAAAGCCCTTTTTTTGCTGCTCTATGGCGCAGGCATGCGGATTGCTGAAGCCTTGTCCTTAACCCACGGTGATGTGCCCCCCGCGTGGCAAAAAGGGTTGTGCCTTCGTTTTGTGGGGAAAAGGAACAAAGAGCGACAGGTGCCCTTGCTGCAGCCCGTGCATGAGGCGCTGTCTCGTTATCGTCAGAAAATCCCGCACATAGTGACGGCCACGACGCCTTTTTTTGTGGGCCTGCGGGGAAAAGGGCTGCACCCCACGCGTGTGGCGCAGATTATGGCGGTATTGCGTGGGCACTTGGGGTTTACAGGTCGCGTCACGCCGCATACCTTGCGGCACAGTTTTGCCACCCATCTTTTAGGCGAGGGGGTCAGCCTGCGGCATATTCAAGAACTTTTGGGTCATGCCTCGCTCAATTCGACGCAGGTGTATACCGATGTTTCTTTGACGCACATGCGCGCGGTGTATGATAAGGCGCATCCTCACAATAATCCCTCGTCTCGGGGCTGAACAAAACCCCTACGTCAAAACGCACATGTGTGGTGAGCGTGGTTAGAATGCCTTTCTTGTGCGGCGGACGCGGGCTGCGGCAGCAGACAGGCGCGCCACAGGCACCCGAAAGGGCGAGCACGAGATATAATCAAAATCAAGTTGCTCAAAAAAGGCCACCGATTGCGGGTCAGCCCCCTGTTCGCCACAAACACCCAGCTTGATAGCGGGTTTGACGCGTCGGGCTTTTTCGGTCGCAATGCGAATCAATTCGCCCACCCCGGATTGATCCACAGAGGTGAACGGGTCGCGTTCAAGGATGCCTTGATGCCTGTAAGTGGGGAGAAAAGAGTTGACGTCATCACGGGAGAAGCCAAAGGTGGTCTGGGTGAGGTCGTTGGTGCCAAAGCTCATGAAATCAGCGTCTCGCGCAATTTTATCTGCCTTCAGGGCGGCTCGCGGAAGCTCAATCATGGTGCCGATCTTGTAAGAAAAAGATGCGTTCAGGGTGGTCAAGATCTGCTGCGTGTGTTCATGAATGCGGTTTTTCAGCACACGAAACTCGCCAGCCAGGGAAATGAGAGGAATCATCACCTCAAGGTTGACGGGGGTGTCTTCTTGCGCTTCAACGCCCGCTTCTACCAGTGCCCGTATTTGCATGTCATATACCTCTGGCATGGTGAGCCCCAACCGGCATCCGCGGTTGCCAAGCATGGGGTTGGTTTCTTTCAACTCCAAAAGGCGCGCGCGCACTTTATGGGGGCGGATGCTCAAGGCCTGGGCCAGTTGGTCGATCTCTGCATCACCATGGGGGAGGAATTCATGCAGAGGTGGGTCCAAAAGGCGCACCGTCATGGGGTGACCCTTAAGGGCCTTAAACATGGCCAGAAAGTCATTTTTCTGCATGGGTAAAATATCAGCCAGCGCCTGCGTGCGTGTATTAGATTCGGGTGAGAGAATCATTTTTCTCAATGCCAAAATGCGCTGACTTTCAAAAAACATGTGCTCTGTGCGGCATAGCCCCACGCCTTCAGCGCCCATGAAAAAGGCGGTTTCAATATCATGAGGGGTGTCTGCATTGGCGCGGATAGAGAGGCGCCGGTTTTGATCCGCCCACGTCATAAATGTAGAAAAATTGTCAGACGGCGCGGCCACCTGCAACGCCCCTTCGCCAGCAAAGATGTTGCCAGACATGCCGTCAAGGGTGAGAAAATCGCCTTCTTTCAGCGTGTGACCTCCCAATGACAGTTTGTGTTGGGCGAGATTGATGTAAAGATCAGGCGTGCCCACGGTGCACGGTTTTCCCATGCCGCGCGCCACCACCGCGGCGTGGCTGGTCATGCCGCCTCGCGCCGTTAAAATACCTTTGGCCTTGGCCATGCCGTCGATGTCTTCTGGGCTGGTTTCATCGCGCACCAAAATGCATGGCTCACCCTGTTCGGCAAACTTGAGACACGCATCCGGCGTGAGTGCAATGCGCCCCACCGCCGCCCCTGGTGAGGCTGGCAACCCTTGCCCTAGCGCTGCAAGGCCATGATCAGGGGCCAATTGAGGATGTAAAAATTGATCCAGCGTGAGGGGGTCAAAGCGTTGCAAGGCTTCCTCTTTGGTGATGAGGCCTTCATGCACCATGTCGATATGAATCTTAAGGGAGGCCGGCGCCGTGCGTTTGCCGGCACGGGTTTGTAAAATCCAGAGCTTGTGGTTTTCAATGGTGAACTCAATATCCTGCATATCTTTATAATGGGCCTCAAGGTGATCTTTGATGCGGCTGAGTTCTGCAAACACATCAGGCATCACCTCCTCAAGAGAGATTTGCCCTTCTCTTTTTTGAGCCTTTGTCAAGGGATCAGGTGTGCGGATACCGGCCACTACGTCTTCGCCTTGCGCGTTGAGCAGATATTCCCCAAAAAAAGATTTTTCGCCTGTAGACGGGTTGCGGCTGAAGGCCACGCCGGTGCCTGAGTGGTCGCCAAGATTGCCAAAAACCATGGCTTGAATAATCACTGCGGTGCCCCAGCTTTCAGGGATGTGATAAAGCTGGCGGTAGGTGATGGCGCGTTTGTTCATCCAGCTGTTTAGCACGGCAATGATGGCTTGCTTAAGTTGGGTGTGGGTGTCTTGCGGAAAGGGCGCGCCCGTGATTTGATGTACGTGGTCCTTAAAACGCTCTGTCATGGCCATAAGGTCTTCTTGCGGAAGATCGCTATCTTGAGCCGCGTGACGGGCTTTTTTATAGTGCTCTAAAATGGCCTCAAAAGGCTCGAGGTTTAACCCCAACACCACGTGGCTGTACATTTGAATAAACCGACGATAGCTGTCAAAGGCAAACCGGGGATTGTGGGTTTTTTCAGCTAAGCCCTGCACCGTTTGGTCGTTTAGCCCCAGGTTCAAAATGGTGTCCATCATGCCCGGCATCGACGCCCGCGCGCCTGAGCGTACCGAAAGCAGCAAGGGATCGTGCGCATTGCCCAAGGCTTTGCCCATATGTTTTTCAAGATGCATCAGATGAGAGGCCAGCAGTTCATCAAAGGCCTCAGGCAGGGTTTTCTTGTGGTCATAAAACCAGTTACACAGGCGAGTGGTGAGAATGATGCCCGGAGGCACCGGCAGGCCCAGCGCCACCATTTCCTTAAGGCCCGCGCCTTTGCCGCCCAAGCGTTGGCGCTGTTCTAGAAAACCGCCTTCAGACGGTTCATCAAGGGTGGTGATCCAATCGTGGGTGCTAGAGGACATCCCACGGGCCAAATTGTCGGGTGAGGTGATGGAGGAGTGCAAGGAGTTTGATCCTATTATCTCGTAAACATGGGTCATCTGCATTTACCATGACAGCTTCAAAAAACTTGTCAATAGAGGCGCTAAGGCTAAAGAGGGGCTCCTCAAACGTCGCTGGCGCGACAGGCATGGCAGGCTTTGTGAGCTGGTTGTGCAGCGCTTCGATTTGGTCCCACAGCGCGTGCTCTTCAGGGGCTGTAAACAAGGATGTGTCAGGAAGCTCATGGTTGTTTTGCAAAGCTTCTGGCGTTGATGAAGGGGGTTTTGATAAAGGAGGCGCTGATTTGTCAAGAATCTTGGTGGCGCGGCTCATGGCGTGGATGATCCCTTGAAAGGCCGGGCGCTGCCACAAGCGCCATAACCAGGCTCCATAGGCGCAGCGGCCCTGAAGGTCCAGTGGGGCATAAAGGGTGGCGCCCTCTATAAAGGTGATCAGGGGGCTGGGATAGCCGTGATGCTTGAAGAAAAACGACAACCGTTCTTTAAAAAAGAGGGCGAGATCTTCCCTCACCTGAGGGTGGTCACAAGACACCCCGTGGTCTTTCCATAATGCGGCCACAGAGGTCAAAAGCGTGTCTATGTCCACAAAGGGGAGGGAGGCCAAGATATCAAGGATGGTGTTGCCCATGCGTTTGAGGGCTAAGGGATCCTTAGACCCGGTGGGTTTATGGCCAAGTGCGAAAAAGCCATAGAGGCTATCAAGGCGATCTATCAGCCCTAAATAACGCGCTTCTTGACTCATGTTTTCTTTCTGTGCAGGGTTTTGGTATTGGCCTTCAATGGCCTTGCACACGGCAGGGGATAACCCTTCGCGCGAAGCATAATGGCCGCCCATGGATCCTTGAAGCTCGGAAAATTCTTCCACCATCAGCGTGGCAAGATCTGCTTTCGAAAGGGCGGCAGCTTGCTTGAGGTGCGTTGAGGTGGGCAGCACAGTGCCGGCTAAGGTGTCAAGGCGCTCTGTTTTTTGATAAAGGGTGCCTAACCCTTTGAAAAAAAGGCGCTGCTTGAGTTTGTCTCGCTGGGCCTTAAGGGGCGTTTGGGTATCTTGCTCATATAAAAACAACGCATCCTTAAGGCGGGCCTGGATCACGCGCTCAAAGCCTTGGGTGATGGTTTGTCCGTCATCGGGGGTGTGGGTGTTGGCCACGGCCACGAAAAATGGTTGAATCACGCCGTCAGAGGTGTAGGTCGGGAAACATCGCTGATGAACACGCATGGTGGTGGCCAGCACACTGTCGGGAAGGCACATCACATCGTCGTGAATCCGTCCCAGCAGCACATGAGGCCATTCGACCAAGTTTTGGACTTCATCAAGCAGTCCGCCTTCGCCCAGATCGTGAGGCGCCAACTCAAGCCTTTTTGCAGCCAACAAGGGTTGCACTTGGGATAAAATAGATGCACGTCGTTCTTGTGTGCACACCATCACATAGTGTTCACGCAAAGTGCGTTGGTAGGTGGCAAAAGAATCCACCTCAAAAGGCCCGCGCCCCAAAAAGCGATGACCTTCTGTGAGATGGCTGCTGATAAGGGGGGTGCCGTCAAAATTAACCTCCATGGCCAAGGGGCGCTGATCCCACAACAAAAGGATTCTGCGTACCGGGCGCACCCATGACATGATGCCTTGCCCCCAGAACATGCGCGCGGGCCAAGAAAATTCTTGGATAATCGCCAAAAGCAACCCCGGTAACATGTCGGGTGTGTTTTGTGCAGGGGTGGTGATGGTGGCTGTCCAAAAGGTGCCCTTGGGGGAGGTTTCTTGTGTCAATTGCGCTTTTGTGGTGCCCGCCTTGGTTAAAAACCCTTGAAGAGCCACGTCAGGTGCATCAATGCGCGGCCCTTTCATGGTGAGGGTTTCAGGTTTCACCACAGCGTCAAGGGTGTGGATATGAGCTCCCAAGCGGCGCGGTGTGGCAAAGGTGGTGAGGTCTTGATAGCCAAGGCCTGCCTGTGTGAGCTTTTTGTGGAGCAGGTCTTGAAGCTGTTTTTGTGCACCCTTAAGCGCGCGGGCGGGCATCTCTTCTGTCAACAGCTCAAACACCACATCACCCACAGCGTCTCTCCACCTGAATCTCTAACGATTGACCTCTCTATTGTTAGCGCGTTCTGAGCCACGATGCAATCATGCTGTCACATGTTTGGGGGCATGGGAAGCGGAGGTATAGATATTTCTGGGGCCCCGTGTGGTAAGGAATCTTGTGGTAAGAGGTCTTGAGGCACAAACCCTTGTGGTAACGGTTCCTGCTGTGCTGGCACCTGCTGTGAGGGAAAATGCTGTAAGGGACTTTGTGGCAAAGGATTTTGATAAGGTGGGGGATCGTAAGGGGGCGTTAGGGGCCCAGGGCAAGCGTTTTGTGGGGCGGGTTGATTAACAGGCTTTCTTGGTGGGGGCTGCAGTTGAAAGGAGGGGTTTATGTTCATGCGTGAAAAAAAGGGGATAAAGAGGGCTGTGTCTGAAGACGTGGGGCTATGTGCAGGCGTCATAGGCATCGTCTCTTTTTGAGGGCTACCGGCAGGGTGACGGTGGCGCTTCAGGGAGGCAGGAAAACCTTGCGGCGAAGGCAAACGAAGGGCCACCGAGCTTGGAATGGAAGGAGAAGAAACCGGGCTAGACACCAATGGGAAGAGGTATTCTTTCTGTGCTTGTGTGGCGGGAAACGATGACAGCGCCAGGGTGTGTGGGCGCCAGGTGAGGGAGGGAAGGGTAAACATATTAACAAGCATGTTCATATCTTGAGATGAAAACATCTGGCCATTCGTTTTTCTCACATGCCGCGCCACAAGGATATTCGTTTGGAATAAGGCTGGTTTCTGATGGAAAGGGTCATAAGCATGAATCGTGCAATAGAGGCGTCTATTGAGCTGATCCAAAAGATTGTCAGGTGTCAGGTGAGCTTCCCAGAAAAGGGTGTCCCCTTTATAGGAAAGATTTTTTTGCATGATGGCTTGGAGAGCCATGCCTTGCGTGCATTTGACATATTCACCGATGGCGTAGCTTAAGTCACCGGCGAGGCTTTCTACCTGCTCATCATTGACATTGATTTTGCATAAAAAGATGCGTGGTGCTTGTTGTGGCACGTCGAGTATAATACGTTGGCGTTCGGCATGCCCAGATAAGACCCGTCGTTGGGTGGACACAAGATCTTTGGGTGCCAGGATTGCCAGATCAAACATGCCGGCATGGGACGTGGGTGAGCACAAAGATAGACAGGCCACAAAGGTGGCTAACAAATAAAACATAAGGTATTCATTGTGATTTTACTTCATGGATTGTGGTTATTTTATATAAATTTTACAAAAAAGCGATCTTATTTTGATTTATTTTTATAAAAAATCCAAACAATGGGTGTGCGCTGGGATGTGTTTCCTCAAAAGCGAAGAGCTCATGAAAGGGGGGCAGAAGCTCGGTTTTGCCACGCGTGGATGCTTTGTTCAGCGCAGTGTCGTACCTCTTGTATATAAGAAACACGCTCTTTGTCACTGAGCGCCCCTCGCGCATCGAGAAGATTAAAAATATGGCTTGCATGTACACAGCGTTCATAGGCCGGCAGGGGCATTTCTCGGGACGACAGGTGTTTGGACTCTTTCACCGCCATGGAAAAGCGCGTCGTCAGGTCACAGACATTGGCTTCGTGGAAGTTATAAGACGACAGCATAGCTTCGGCCTCTTGGTACACATCGCCATAGGTAAGGGACGTGCCGTCTGGCATGCGCTGCCACAACAAATCATAGACGCAGTCTTTATGTTGTAAAAACATCATCAAACGTTCAAGGCCATAGACGAGTTCTGCCGTAATAGGTTTGAGGGGGATCCCTCCCATTTGTTGGAAATAGGTGAATTGGAGGATTTCCATCCCGTCACACCACACTTCCCATCCAAGACCAGCGGCGCCCAGCGTGGGGCTTTTCCAGTTATCTTCCACAAAGCGAATATCGTGCATAGCCATGTCAAGACCCAGGGCTTCAAAGCTTTGCAGCATAAGGTCTTGCACGTTGGCAGGTGACGGCTTGAGAAGCACCTGAAATTGGTGGTGCCGATAGACGCGGTTAGGATGAAGGCCAAATCGCCCGTCTGTGGGCCTGCGTGAGGGTTGCACGAAGGCGCCATAAAACGGGGTGGCCCCCAAACACCGAAAGACCGTTTCAGGGTGAAAGGTGCCGGCACCCATCTCGATATCATAAGATGGCAACAGCGCACACCCCTGATTTGCCCAAAACGCATTCAACGTGGCGATAGCGCCTTGAAAGGTGATGAAGGGGAGATCGTTGGTGTGTGGGCAAGCATTCATACCGTGCACTTTATCGGGTTTTTTGCGCGCGCGTCAAGCAAAGCCAGCTCGCATGCAACAAGGGAGGGTGATGGATGTGATAGAGGTCAGGTCAACTCTTTAGGGGGGGGTGCAGCCAATAATTGCCTTTTGTTTGCCTGTGTTTATTTGAGATTATGTCCCATATGTATGATTATGCTCGGCATTTGTTGTCAGTGGTCTGTGTGTCTTGTCAAAGCACATCCGTAAATAATTATTAACAATAACATAGAAATAAGTTTTTTTTTATGTTACTTGAGAAGGGTCGGGGTGTAGCGCAGCCTGGTAGCGCACCTGCTTTGGGAGCAGGGTGTCGGAGGTTCAAATCCTCTCACCCCGACCAAGGGGTGTAGGCTAACCTATGCTAAGATGGGGCCAACATGTGTGGTCCCGTCATCGCAACACCTTATGTGGGACGAGCTTTTGTTGAGCGGCGGTGTTACGAGCATGAATGGGGCCTAGCGTGAAACAGGCGCTGCTTTACCTTGGGCAATGTCATAAGAGATGCTGAGAATTTCATACTCTTTCGTGCCGCCAGGAGAGGTGATTTCAATGGATTCACCCTGTTTTTTTCCTAAAAGGCCGCGCGCCAAGGGTGATTCAATGGACAAAAAGCCATTTTTGATGTCGGCTTCGTCTTCGCCAATAATTTGATAGGAAAGCTCGCGCTCGCTTGCCTCGTCAAAAAGGGTCACACACGCACCAAAGACCACCGAATTATCCGCCGGGGCGCGCACATGCACAACGTCAGCATCAGCAATTTTTTGCTCAAGTTCACTGATGCGCCGCTCAATCACGCGCTGTTTTTCTTTGGCCGCCGCATATTCTGCGTTTTCAGAGAGATCACCATGGCGCCTGGCATCGGCAATGGCGGCAATGACATCAGGCCTGTCTGTGCTTTTGAGGCGACTCAATTCTTGCGTCAGCTGTTTGTAGCCCCGTTGCGTCATGGGAATCTTAGGCATATCTCTCCCCCTTGCTACCCATTAAGATAAGAGGATATATTAGGAGAGATGCGGGGCCTGCACAAGAGGGGTGGGTCGTTTTTTAAAAAATCATCACAACGCGCAAGGGGTTTTTGTTTCAAGGTCCCACAAAGGTAGGAGTGTGGCGCAAGGTGCGACTCGTCAAATATTTAGCTGAGCGTGGCATGGGCTCGCGCCGCTTTTTGGACCGGTGGATTCAAGAGCGCGGCGTGTGCCTCAATGATGTGTGTGTTTTTGACCCTGCCATGCAGGTGAGCGAGGCAGACCACATTGTGATGGATGGTGCACCTGTTCCTTCAGCAAAACCGGCCAGGCGTGTGTGGGCCTTTTATAAACCGCGTGGGGTGCTGACAACCCATCATGATGATTTTCACAGGCCTTCTGTGTTTGATGTGTTTAAAGGGGCGGGAAAAGGTCTCAAAACTGTGGGGCGCTTGGATCAAGAATCAGAAGGGTTGTTGTTGCTCACTAATGATGGGGCTTTCAAGCGTTTTTTAGAGCTGCCGCGTCACAGGATTGCTCGTGTGTATCATGTGCATTATCGGGGGGGGCTCACACCTGACATGTGTGCCCAGGCGCGCGCAGGCCTCACCATCAAGGGGGTGCACTATGCACCATGCTCTATTCAGCCATTGCGCAACACAAGGGCGCAAGATCATCAGTGTGCCATCACCCTCTACGAAGGAAAAAATCGGGAAATTCGCAAAATCCTGGGTTTTTGGGGGTGTGAAGTGCGGCGTCTTATCAGAACGCGTTATGGGGGTGTTTCTCTTGGCAGACTCACGCCTGGAGCGCACAGACAGGTGCAAGAAAAAGAAATTGACAACATGGATAAAAATGTTCCATAAACGATGATTGCTTGGGTTTTGATTGTCACGGTGTTGACTGGCGTGGTGCAGGGTTTTCTGAAACATAACTTTTGGCCTTTTGACTTTTGCTGTAACACTCTTTGATCATGCTGCCCTTTCTTGAGTTTTTGAAACGTATCTTCCGCCCCATCACGCGGCCTGTTGTGTTGGGCGTGGTGGTGGGCATATGCTTGACGTTTCTCATGTCAGCTTTGTGGTTGTTTGAGGGAGAGAAAAAGGGGGAGGACGCCTTTCGTGAGGATGTGGTGCACCAAGCTCCTGCGCTGAATGTATCTGTGGTGGCAAAACCAGAGTCCAAAAAATATGCCTCTTGTCATGAGGGCGGTAAACTGGGTGAGCATGGGCACATTGCGCCCTTAAAAGGCAAGGGTCCTTTTGTGAGCTTTGTGATTTTTGGGTTAGGTCAAGACAAAAAGCTGGTAAAAGAATCGCTTGTGCACATTCCGCGCGAGTTTGCTGTGGCAGTGCCTTTTGGGACGTATCATGCTGATTTTTTGTGTCAGCGTTTTTATAAAACAGGGCATGAGGTGTTGTTGGATGTGCCGCTAGAATCAGAGGGTCGCATTCAGGATCAACAGTTTTTAAGCGCCCAAAGCTCTTGTGAAGATATAGCGCGTTATATGGATCGTGTGCGTGCTTTTCGGGTGATTGGCATTACCCACACCAACGGTACCGCATTCACAAAAAATGAGCAGGCTATGGGGCGGCTTTTTGATTATTGTTGTCAGCATGCCCTTTTTTTCTTAGATACGTTAGCCACACCCTTCAGTTGTGCAGAGCGTTTGGGTCGAGAGTGCGGGCTGTATGTCATCACGTCTCACGTCTTTCTTGATGGGTGTCAGAGGGTGACACCCGCTTTTTTGGCAAAATTGGTGAGGAAAAAGAAATCTGTTGTGATTGCCATTCTGGTCACGCGCGGTGATATGGAGCGTCTCGCACATCTGCCCATGCGCGTTCATAAGGCGGGAGGTCATGTTGTGCCCTTATCGGCGCAGCTGTCTGTTCGCCCCAGATAGGCGATTTGAGACTTGTTGCCTCTTGAAAGACCTGAAAGGGGCTGTTGGCACAGAAGACAGTGGCTGGGAGACCTGGATTCGAACCAGGACTACGCGGTCCAGAGCCGGGCGTTCTACCGTTAAACTATCTCCCATTAGGTATGAGGGTAAGAAACTCTGCGGGAAAAGCCAAGCCTTTTTCGTAAAGGCGATGCCCTCAATCTTTCTGTGGGGCGCGGCACACGTGTGGCTTTTATGGTGGGTTTCCAAACGGCTGGGCGTCTAAGAGTGCCAAAAAGGCAGGTTCATCCAACACGTCAACGCCTAAGGCTTGTGCTTTGTTGATTTTGCTGCCCGGGCTCGTGCCCGCCACAAGAAAGTCTGTTTTGCTCGATAGGCTTGTCAGCACCTTGCCGCCCTGGCTTTCTGTGCGCGCTTTGGCTTCTTGCCGTGTCAGTTGAGACAACGTGCCGGTGAAGACAAAACTTTTGCCCGAGAGAGGCTTTTCTTGAGACGAAGGTGGGGCAGTAGGCGTGATGGTGATGTGGGCACAGATATCCTTCACACTTTGCTGGGTGGTGGGGTCTTGAAAAAAATGAATGATTTCTTGCGCCACAAGGGGGCCGATGCTGTGAATGGCTTGCAGGTCATGAAAAGCCTGGCTTTCGCGATTGGTGGCTTGCTCAAGGGCGCTCCAAAAAGCGTCAAGGGTGAGGTATGTTTCTGCCAACACACGGGCCGATACCACGCCCACCTGAGGAATGCCCAGGCTATAAAGAAAACGGTTAAGTGAGATGTGGCGCCGCGCGTCGATGGCGCGTAACAAATTGTTGACGGATAAGGGGCCCCAGCCAGGCTGGGTCTCCAGGGGTTCTGTTTTTTGGGCATTGCGTGCACCTAGCGTAAAAAAATCAGCAGGGGATGTGACCCATCCACCTTCCCAGAAAAAGGCGATATTTTTGTCGCCACAACCAGCAATATCAAACCCATCACGTGACACAAAATGTCTGAGGCGCGCCATGGCTTGCGCTTTGCAAGCAAGGCCGCCCGTGCATCGGCTGGCACTCATACCTTCCTTGCGGATAACAGGGGCGCCACACACAGGACAGGCGTGTGGAAACACAAAAGGGGTTGTGCCTGGGGGGCGATCATCAAGAAGCACGCCTGTGACCTGGGGAATCACGTCTCCGGCGCGGTGAATCGATACCGTGTCGCCTATGCGGATATCTTTTCGCCTTAATTCATCTTCATTGTGCAGCGACGCACGCGTCACCAGCACACCTCCCACATTGACAGGTTCAAGATGCGCCACAGGCGTGAGGGTGCCCAGGCGTCCCACCTGAAGGTCGATGTGCACAAGGCGGCTCAGGGCCGTTTCGGGATCAAATTTGTAGGCAAAGGCAAAACGTGGTGCTTTGTGGCTGTGCCCCAGCCTTTGGCATAACGCCAGGTCATTCACCTTGTACACCGTACCGTCAATATCAAAATCGAGGTGTGAACGCTCTTTCTCCATGGCTTGGTGATAGTGGTTCACATCCTCAGAGCTTTGGCACAGCGTTATCTGATTTGTGGTAAAGCCCCATGTGTTGAGGTGGCGTATACCCTCGTCATAGTGGGTCACCCAAGGCGATGGTGTAAAAAATCCGTGGGGACGAAAGGACAGGTTTCGCGATTTTGTGACGTCAGGGTCTAATTGGCGCATCGAGCCGGCGGCAGCGTTGCGTGGATTGACAAAAGGAGGCAGCTCTGCCGCTTCTCGCTGCTGATTGAGCATAAGGAACATCTGTTTGTCAAGATAGACTTCGCCTCGGATTTCTATGAGGGGTGGCGCCGATGTACCTAAATCATGGGGAATGCTGGACAAGACGCGCGCGCCTTCGGTGATGTTTTCCCCCCATTTCCCATCGCCCCGTGTGGCCGCCTGTGTGAGCTTTCCGTTTTCGTAAACAAGGGCAATGGATAGGCCATCCATTTTGGGTTCGGCCACCAGCGTAAGGGGCTCGGAGACCCCCAAAAAACGTTCCATCTTGCCCATAAAGTGTATAACGTCGTCTGGCTGAAAGACGTTATCCAAAGAATAGAGCGGCGCGCGGTGTAAGACGCGTTCAAAAGGGCTTGTGGGCTTGTGGCCGACCGAAGTCAGAGTGCTGGATGCGGCAAGGTCAGGCCAGGCTTTCAGCAACGCTTCTCGCTCTGCCTTGAGGGCGTCATAGGTGGCATCATCAATGATGGGGGCGTCTTGGTTATAATAAAGGTCATTATGTTTTGACAGCTCTTGATCGAGGTGTTTGAGGCGTGCTTGCGCATGCGCACGGCCCTGATTCATGGCTTAGGTCGCAGGGGCCTGGCGCGCCGCCATCACCTCTTTTCCGCGCGTGCACCACACGCTTTGAGGGAAATGTCGAACCAGGTGTTTCTGGGCCAGCTCGGCTTCTCGGGGCAAGCCTAAGGAGAGCGAACACTCTAAAATGCGGTATGTGGCCTCAGGCTCATAGCGAGAGCCGCGGAAATCGTTAAGCACCTTTTGAAAGGACTTGATGGCCGCAATGAAAAGCTTGTTCTGCTGATAAAAGCGCCCCGTGGCAGTATAGTGGGCGGCCATGTGGTTGAACGCTTTTTCTCGTTTGTTTTTGGCATCAAGGCCATAAGCGGTGGTGGGATAGCGGTTCATCACCGTTGTAAAGGCCTCAAGAGCATATTCGCTGCTTTGTGTGTCGCGATTGATGTTATCCATTTGCTGGTAATAGCCCATGGCCACCATATAGTGGGCATAGTCAGCATAAGGGTGATAGGGGTGGAGATAGAGAAAATTCTCAAACGTGCCAATGGCGCGCGTGTATTTTTTGCCCTCATAAAGAGCATAGCCCGCCATCAGCTGGGCCTTGGGCGCCCAACTTGAATAGGGGTATTGCTGTTCAACTTGAGCAAACTCATCCGCCGATTGCACGAATCTCTCTTTTTCAAGTTTATCAACGCCTGCCATGTAAATGGTGTAGAGGGAACGATCTGAATAGGGCACTTCCTTATTCTGGCATCCAGACACAAGAAGCATGCCCACCACGCAGCTAACAAAAAATCCAGAACGCCTCAACATAGTGTTGACCATGAAAGCTTATCTGTGGGTTGTCAAGCTTCAGCACCTCGTGCGGGAAAACTTTTCTAAAAAAAGCTTTGAAAAAATGCCTTTTCTGCGCACCCTAGGTGAGAGACCCCTGGTAAAGAGGTATGTGATGCTGATCAACAGCAAGAATTAAGAGAGTCATTAAATAAAAGAAACAAGTTATTTTTTATCATACACTCTATTCACCACATGGTTTAATAGATTATAGTCAATGTTTAACTTTATTATTGGCAAAAAGGTCGTTGTGCGGTTAACAAACTATTTCTGGCATACATGTGATGATCCTTCATTAACGGGGGAAACCTCTTATGCGTGGATGCGTCGTCTTTCCATGATCCATCCCTTGTCCACAGGCATCTATGCATGGTCGCCCATGGGCCTTAAGGCGTTGAAAAAGGTATCCACCCTTGTGCGTGAGGCCCAAGAAGCCATTGGTGGGCTTGAGGTTATGATGACCATGGTTCAGCCTTTACGCTTGTGGCAGGCGAGCGGGCGCGCCATCTCTTATGGCCCTGAGCTGGTGACATGGATGGATCGCAAGGGTGAAGGATGTGTGTGCAGCCCCATAAGTGAAGAGGCGTTGACAGATTTTTTCAAGGCGCACATTCAGCGCGCCTCACAGCTTCCTCAATACTTTTTTCAACTTCAGTGGAAATTTGCAGATCGGGAGACCCCAGGCCCAGGTATGTTGCGCTCTCGCGATTTTATCACGGCAGATGGTTGTTCTTTTGATGCCGATGAAAAAGGGATGCACCAGTCACGTCGGCGGGTAGTGGGCAGTTATGCGAATGTTTTTCAGCGCATGGGCGCATCAGCTGTGCTGGTGCCGGATCCAGAGAATCCCCGTGCTCACCAGGTGGTGTTACTGACTCCTGAGGGGTCGCTGGATGTCGTGTATGAAGACGAGGCTATGCACGATGCGTTGAGGCAGGGCACCTTGTATGAGGCCCAGGTTGCAGATGCGTCCACCCATACGTCGTCCTCATCGCGTACTTTTGTGCGTGGTCGCGGCGTCCAGGTGGGGCATATCACCTTGTGGGGGACATCGATATCGAACGCCTTGGGTGCGTGCGTTGATCATGATGATAAAGCCTCTTTGCCCGTATTCATGGGAAGCTATGCCATCAATTTGTCGGCTTTACTTGCCGGGCTTATCGGCCTTTTTCATGACGCGCGAGGGATTGTGTGGCCTGACTGTTTTGCCCCTTTTGCGTTGTCATTGATGGTGATGGATGAAAATCTCCGTGTGCCCAGTGATGCGGTGTATGCGCATTTGAGAAAGGCCGGCGTGGATGTGCTTTATGATGATCGCGCCGTGGAGCCCCTTGTGAAGAAAAAGGACATGGATCTTTTGGGGCTGCCTTACCAGGCTGTGGTGACGTCTCAACAACAGGTGTGTGTGACAAACCGAGCGACCGGGGAAGAAGTGACGTTGGCGGAATCCGCTTTTGTGTCCCATGCCCAAGCGGGCACATGGTCTCAGGTTTTTGGGTCCAACCTCAGCCCGCGCCAGCAAAGCTTGCGATAAAGCAACGCCAGGCTTGAGGAAAGAGCATATACACCCCCTCAAAAAAGAGCAGGGTGCCCAGCGTGCTATCCAAACGATCCCACAGGCCGCCATGGCCGGGGATGAGGTTGCTGGTGTCTTTGATGCCCAACGTGCGTTTGGCCCATGACTGACCCAGGTCGCTCAACGAGGCCACAATGGGAAGCACAAGCCCGATCAAAAGATTGATCCCTTGGAGGTGGGCGGCAAGCATCAAAAACCCCACGCCCCACATCTGGCCCGTCACAAGGCCTGAGACAAAGCCGCTCCATGTTTTGTTGGGGCTGATATAAGGCGCCAGGCGGGGGCCACCGATCCATTTTCCCCCTATATAGGCTGCGCTGTCTGTGATCCACAATGTGGACAGAAAAAAAAGAAAGAACAAATAAGAGGGCGCGGCGAACAGGGTGAGATACACGCAAAACGCCAGGGTCTGGACCAGAATCAACAGCGCAACTGTGTGGACAGCGCGTCCTTTTGACATGGGTTGCTTGATCACCTCCCAACAAAGACCCACCCACAGCACCGCAATCAGGCCCAACAAAAACACGCCGCCATAATAGATGATGGGGACACACAGCGCCAGCATCACGGCCACAGACAGCACCCGATGCTTGAGGTCGGTGCCATAAGCCCCTGTGGCGTTCGTCATAAGGGTTAGGCCGCTTTACCAAAACGCCGATGACGTTTTTGGAACGAGAAAATGGCCAAGTCTAGATCCTGCTCTGTAAAATCAGGCCAATGTTTATCTAAAAAGAAGAACTCAGTATAGGCCAGTTGCCAAAGCAAATAATTGCTCAAGCGTTGCTCTCCACTGGTGCGAATCAAAAGGTCTGGATCTGGCGCGCCGTGGGTATAGAGGTGCTGGGTCAGCTTTTCTTCGGTGATATCATCAAGCGCCAGGTCGCCCCGTTTCACTTGGGCGGCTATGTTTTGGGTAGCGCGCACAATTTCAGCTCGCCCGCCATAGTTAAAGGCCACGTGCACGGTCATGGATTGGCTGTTTTGCGAGGCCTGCTCCACATGTTCAATGCGCTGAATGAGGCGAGGCGGCAGCCGCTCTCTGTCGCCAATCACCTTAAGACGAATATCCTGCTTCAGCATATCTTCTTGCTCTTTTTCCAAGTAATGCTCAAACAGATTCATGAGGTGGTTCACCTCGTTCACGGGCCGTTTCCAATTCTCCGATGAAAAGGCATAAACCGTAATATAGGGAATGTGGCGCTTGCGGCAGGCCTCAATGATTTTCTTAACTGTGACGGCGCCGTGCTTGTGACCTACAACACGAGAAAGGCGTTTGTTGAGGGCCCAGCGCCCGTTGCCGTCGATGATAAAGGCAATATGCTGGGGAGGAAGCGTCATGAAATCAAAATTTTTACCCCACAATAACTACTAACTTTATAGGCATTTCATGTTTTTTTGTCTACAGTTCACTAAGAAATAAATGTTAAGCGGGTGATTTCGCGCGTTATGATAAAAGATGTCATTGTCATAGGAGGCGGGCCTGGTGGTTATGTGGCCGCCATTCGTGCGGCTCAGTTGGGGCTGTCAGTGCTGGTGGTGGAAAAGGAGCATTTGGGCGGCGTGTGCCTTAATTGGGGATGTATTCCTACCAAATCTTTACTCACCTCTGCCGAGGTCTATCATCAGGCACAGCATCTGGCTGATTTTGGGGTCTCTGCTGGGGATGTGACGTTTGATTTTGAGGCGATGGTGGCCCGCTCACGCCGCGTGTCTGAGCAGTTGTCCAAGGGGGTGAGTTTTTTGCTCAAAAAGCATGAGGTGGAGGTGATGTCTGGCACCGCCAGCCTTGTAGGGAAAAAACAGGACCTGTTTGAGGTAACAGTGGCAGGCAAAAAGATCCTCAAGGCCAAACATGTGATTGTGGCGTCGGGCGGGCGTCCTGTGGTGCCCCCGTCTATAGACGTGGATGGACAGCATGTGTGGACCTCGAAAGAAGCCATGGTGCAAAAACAGTGTCCCCCATCGTTGGTTGTGGTGGGTTCTGGCGCCATTGGTCTTGAATTTGCCAGTTTTTATGCACATCTCGGCGCTCAGGTGACGGTAGTGGAGGCGCAATCGCACCTCTTGCCTTCTGCCGATGCGTTTATTTCTGAATCGTTGCTCAAAGCCTTTAAAAAGCGCAAGATTGCGTGCCAATTGGGGCGGCGTTTCACCTCTGTGAAGACAGAAGCAGACGGGTGTGTGGTGACATTAGACAATAAAAAGACCCTCAAGGCTTCAGCCGTATTGCTGGCGCTGGGTGTGCGCGCCAATACCGAAAACCTAGGTCTTGAAGATCTGGGGGTGACGTTTGAGCATGGCCGCGTGGCGGTGGGCCCCGATTGTCAAACTTGTGTGCCGGGCCTTTATGCTATTGGGGATGTCACGGCGGGGCCGTGGTTGGCCCATAAGGCCAGCCATGAAGGCATCTTGTGCGCAGAAGCTATTGCTGGCCAACGACCCCATAAGATGAACGTGCGGGCGATCCCGGCGTGTGTATACAGTGCGCCTCAAATTGCCAGCGTGGGCCTTACCGAAGCCGAGGCCAAGGCGGCCGGCCATCAGGTGAAGGTGGGCCTGTTCCCTTTTCAAGCGAACGGCAAAGCCTTGGCCATGGGGGCAGGGGATGGTGGCATCAAAACCCTTGTGGATGAAAAAACGGGTGAGATTGTGGGCGCCCACATGATTGGGCCCGGGGTGACCGAGCTGATTTCAAACATCGCCCTGGCCATGACAGGGGAGCTCACCGAGGCCGAGGTCTTGCACACGGTGTTCCCGCACCCCACCTTGTCAGAAACGCTTCATGAATCGCTCTTGGCGGCCATGGATCGCGGCATTCATTATTAACGCGGTCCTTTCGCGGGCGGGTGGTGCGGCTGCAAGGCATGCGCGTCCATCCTTGGCAAAAAATCCGGTCTCAGGGCTTGAGTCTTTTGAAGGCGTGTGGCAGAAAGAGAGGGCGGGCGTATAGCTCAGGGGGAGAGCACTACGTTGACATCGTAGGGGTCATAGGTTCAAATCCTATTACGCCCACCAGAGATAGGTGGTCTGTGCCCACAGGGGAGAGGTGGCCGAGTGGCTGAAGGCGGCGGTTTGCTAAACCGTTATACGGATTTTCTCCGTATCGAGGGTTCGAATCCCTCTCTCTCCGCCATATTTTCTTGCTATTCTGCGTTCGTAGTGTGTGCGTTTTCTGGCACGCGTGTTTCTCATTTTCTGTGCGGTCAGCTCTTCTGTTCAGGGTGGGTGATAGCCTCTTTATAGGCATTGAGCTCTTCACACGCCAGGATGTTGAGGGTGTGGATAAGAAAAGCCTTCGCATCGTCTTCTTCCACAGTATGGAGGCGTATTGGCTCGCCGTAGACAAACGTTGAGGAAGGGGCCTCTTGGTCTTTTGAAGCGTGTGGTTGTTTCACATAAAAAGGACCCGCAGTAAAGGCCCCCCAAGGCGCTTTACCGTCAGGCTCCCAACGCACCGTCAATGCATAAAACTGTGCCTTTTCCTGTGCCTCTTTGCTTGCTTCTGAAGGGGCAGAAAAAGATTCTGTCACAGCAATGGTGGATTTCACCTGAAGGTTACCATGAAGCGCAAGCCACGAGACATGATGGAACCCATCGATGATGGTTGAAAAGGCATGTTCTGGGGGCACACTGTTAAATGTTATGCTGTCCTCATCATCGTCATCTGAGAAGGTGGGCACATCGTCAGATGGTAGGCTACCTCCGTCATCGCAAAAGTCTCTTTGCTGTTCCTCATAGATATCTTTCAGGATCACCCTGGGCAGGCATGGCTCTGCAGCGCGCAAAATGTTTTGGCAGTAGGGGGCAAAGGCTGGGTAACGCTTGGCCAAACGCCACACCATCAGGGGCTCTTGCTCCAGAAACCCAAAGATATTCCACCACATCTCAAGGGGAAGATAAGCGGACAACACCTTGTGCATGAACCTATCCTCAGCTGTGTGAGAATGATACTTTGCAGGGGCCTCAAAATAATCTTTCACGTTTTGTTGTGCGGTTGGGTCACCTTTTTTTATGATGTCTGCCGTAATGCCCAACTGTTCAAGGAGATAGTTATACATAGAGTCGGTGAGGACTTTTTTTGTAGGGTCGATGAGGTCATTTTTTAGCAGAGCAAGGATGGCGTCTTGGGAATTGGCCGCCTCCTTGCTTTCCTCCTGGCTTTGTTTCTCCTTGTCTTTTGTGGGCTTCTGTTCAGATCGTTGAGTCACAGTGAGGCGATAGGCTTCAAACGTTGTGGGCATCTTATATTCTTCAGATAAGCGCGCGGCGGTGTGACGGTCCAGGGTGAACATGGAAAATTTTTTGGCGACAGGTGAGGCAACAGGAGCGTCAGGTTTTGGTTGCTTTTCGTGCGGCACATAGACACAATCTCCCCCCCAAAGCTTTCCGGGTCGTGGCACATAGTCAGCCCAGCCCACCTGGTCAGGAAGGTGGCTATATTGAAACAAGGGCGGCTCCATCATCACACGATCTTCGCATACAAGACCTTTGGGAGCCCAGAGATAGGGCTTAGGGAGATAATCATCACCCCCAAAACAGGAAATAGCCCGTAAGTGAGGCAGATGATCGTGTGCGGGCGCCAGGCTGAGGGGCAACCACATGACGTTAGACCTCCAGGATAAAAAGGTCACGGTTTCAAGGTGAGGCATCTCACCAAACGTGGGAAAGCCTTTATAAAGATCAATCTCACGGATCCCAAGATTCATGACCAGAGGGGAAGATAACGTCAGGTTGCTGGGAGATAGGGTGTCTTCCCCTATATGAATTTTTATGTCACAACGCCAACGGGTAGACGAAGAGTCGGGTGACCCTCTCCATGTAATAAGATGTTCTATGGCTTCAGGCAATGTGCGGATCCCAGCTTCGGGCACAGCTTCTATTTGCAAAAAGCCATCATCAAAATGTCCGCGTAACAACGCATAGGTGTCACAGGACCGACAACTGCTCAGGATGCCAACCTTCCCCTCCTTCTTATAGGTGACGGTAAAACTCAAAGGATACAGTTCGTCAATCGTCGTGTGGAGGTGACGGTTGCGTTGGGTGCGGGCGTCTGTGGCTGATACATCACCTGTGTTCATATTCTTCTTGATATACGCCATGACATCTTGTTGTGCAGGCGTTGGGGTGAACGGCGGTGATTTTGGTAAAGCCTTGTGCGGGGAAGGGCTATCATCAGGGTCCATGGCGGATAAGAAAGAAGAGGTCCACACGACGATCAGCAAAAAGGAGACAAACAAGGCCATGATCTTTATCCTGCCTAGGCTGTTCATGGAGGCGCTGGGTTTGTATGTTAGGGAAAGGGTTGTCATGATTGTCATGGTGACCTCACGCTATTTATGATCTTTTCATTGTGACACAAGGGGTTCAGGGCGACGGGTCGGCGCCACGAAGGGCCGTTTGGGCTGTGCACCGGTTGGCTGCCTTTCACATGCTGCCTCTTTTTTGTTTGCGTGTATGGCCTGTGCCGCGTGCATGCCGAGGGGCGAGATTTTCGCCAGCTTTTTCACCCCCCGTGAGGCCTCATGCCGCGACACATGCCGTTTATCTTACCATCCCCCACACACCCAAACACATCTCACACACCCAACACACATGCCCTCGTCACACTGAACACACACGACTCCACAGTTATCACTTAACTACACGATTCCACACAAACACTTCACATACATAGCTTCACCAAAGCCACCCACATACCACGCTAACCTCACCAACACACGGACCAAAAAACACCACAAAAACAAATAGATATATTTTATCGTAAATAAAAAACATTTTATGTCAAGCTTTTTTGTCAAAACGTAAAAATTATATCAAAACCTATGGATAAGCGTATGAATAAGAGTTATGGATCGGGGTGTGGATAGGGTATGGATCAAGGGCAACGATCTGTAAAGGAGGGAATGTGGGGGGCTGTTGGCATCAAAAGTCTTCTGCACAAAAGGGAGGGCAAACCCCATGGAGAAAACGGGGATAATCTGGGGATAAAAAGTGTGTTTTTCCCTCGTGAGAGGAGGTCTGTGTGCTCGTGATCCTTGTGTATGGGTGCTAGCCTGGCGCTTAACTCGTGCCTTATGGTGAGCTCAGGCTTTGCCAAGGCACACCAAGGACTGAAAGGAGCCCAAGATGACGACACAGCCAGATAAACAGCAACCTGCACAGCCAATGGGCCCAGCGATGGCGACACAGTTGATGTATAGAGAGGCCCCCACCTGTTTGGAAGCCTCAGCCTTGGTGATGGCCTGTGACACCGATGTGCGGGGGCCGTTTGTGGTGGTGGATCAGACGGTGTTTTACCCGCAAGGCGGCGGCCAGCCAGCTGATCAGGGAGAAATACAAGGGGCAGACATGTCTGCTTCTGTGGTGGATGTGCGCTTGGTGGGCGGGCGTGTGCACCACTATCTCGCGCCCAGAAGTCCAGGCGATGGGCTTTCACCGGGTCAAGCGGTGCGTTTGAAGGTTCATGCCGCGCGGCGCCATCTTCATGCGCGTTATCACACGGCGGGGCATTTTGTGGCTGCCTTGGGTGAACGTTTGTGGGGCCTTCAGGCCATCAAAGCGCATCAATTTCCAGGGGGAAGCTTATGTGGCGTGGGACGGCGTGTGTGAGGTGCCCGATCTGGCCGCTAGAATGCAAGAAGCCCTTGCAGGACATGAAAATCGCCGGGTCACCACGCGCGCCTTGCAGCCAGCAGATGTGGCCGCGCTGCCTTCATCCTTGGCGTTGCCTGCGGACAAAGCGCTGTGGGTATGCGTGATTGAGGGCTTTCCGCCTGTGCCCTGTGGCGGCACGCATGTGGCGTGTGTGCACGACATTGGGTTGATTCGGATCACATCCTGTCGTATCAAGAAGGGGCAGACAAAAGCGTTTTATAACCTGGATGAATGTTAAACAGCTGATTGATACACGCACTGGGTGGACCTACACCCTCAATGTGTCGGCCATGGTGCTGGAGGTGTCCTCTGAGGCGGCTCATCGCCAGCATCGTCTCAAACTCCACCATGCTGACATGTTAGCGGCCCTGTTTGCCCATCACCCTGAGCCTGTGTCTTATGCGCACCTCACGTCTGTGTTGCTCAAGCGTCATATGGTGTGCACGGATGATACCCGCCTTCATCGCAAAATGTCAGCGCTGCGGCAAACGCTTCACCACGTGCGCCCCGGGCTGGGTGACATGATCACCAACATACGCGGTGTGGGGTATGGGCTGCCTGTTTCGGTGAAAGAGCCGACGCCTGATCAGCGCCAGGCAGGGATGCGGTTCAAAAACAAAACCCTTCAAGACGTGGTGACCCACCTGACCCTTTATGCTGAAGCCTCGCTGGAGATGGCAAAGCAATGCCCGTTTCTCAAAAGGGAGGAGGGGTGGATCTTGGATCGCCAACCGGTTATTCATGACGTGGCGGCCTCTCTCACGCGGTTGGCAGACGATGCACACAAGGTGCGCCGGGTGCTATTACAACACCCCCATGATGTGGTGATGCTGCGCATTGAGGCGTCTCTGGCGTTATTGGGCACCTATATTGGGCTGGCGCGGATCAGCGAATTTGCCATCACCCATGCGCAATGGGCGGCGTGGCACAGGCAAGAAACCCAGCGGGTGATTGACCAGCTTGTGCACCTTCTGGCATGGGCCGAAGAAGAGGCCCCTATTCCTGAGAGGTCTTAAAGAGCCGCTCTTGTGCGATGCTGTGCGTGATAGGCCAGTGTATCCCCTCTTGCTCTTAAGAGGATGGCTCTTGTCAAGGGGCGTTGGTTGTTAGCAGGAACCCTCTTTGAGGAGAGAAGGGTCAACTGCAGGGTGGGCAGGCATTTTATCCTGCGAGGTTTTCTCTGTCCGCGCTGTGTCTTTCGATGCGTCTTTGCGGGCATGGATGTGTTGATGACGAAGGGTTTGGGCCATCAAGGTGTTCATGATGTGGGTTAAGAACGCCCTGACATAAGATGTGCCTTCATACATTTGGTGAACATTGATAAAGTCTTTGCCCTGAGAAGTATAGTTTTCTTGTGCTAAGGCCTCTGTGTAATAGGGTGGGTGACCTTCCCGCACCAAGTCATTTTTGATATAGAGAGGTCCTAAAGATAAAGTCATGGCAGGCTTATCTGGCTCAGCTTGTGACCACACAAGGGTCAGGGCAAAGCCTGAGGCCTTATCGATGGTGGCCTCATCTGAAGCGGTGTGAGAAAACACGGGCTCTACCTCAAGCCGGCCAATCATTTTGTGTGTAGTGCCTTGTGACGTAACCTCTATGGCGTTTTCCCAATAAAGGGGGGCTTGAGAGGTGAGGTTTTTGCATTCACGACATCTTTGTGTCAAAACGCTTTGCATATCTCCAAAGGGAGGTACAAACGCAGGGAAATCTATTTCTTTTTGCCATTGCCAAGCCTTGGGTGGTGTTTTATTAAAGATGCGGATAGCCGTGATGACAGGATCAGCAAACGTTTTTGTCACCTCAAAAAAGGTAGGGACTGGTGGGGCATCTGGTGCTCCCTTTTTTTCAGTAGGAAGGAAGTGCAGGCGGCACGGCGTCATGGGCATCTTCCAACTTTTCTCTAAAACCAGGGCTGTTGCCTCATTGCAGGCCACGATGGGAAAGCGGTTATAGAGAGGCCCCTTTTTGGGTGAATGATTGGGTAGACCGCTTGTGAGGCTGTCACCCCCGAATACATCATCTGGCAAGCCGCCTGGCAAACCACCTGGAAAACTTTCTGATGCATCGTCTGAGGTCGGGGTAGGAAAGGCGTGCTTGGATTCATCATACAGCCCCGCCCAGCCTTGTTGCCCATCAATATGGATATATTCCAAGATAGGATGACATGACATCACGGGTTTTCGGTCGGCCAGTGCCTGGGGCACAGACAAAAGAAACGGATCATGAACAGTAAAAGACAGGGTGCGTAGTTTGGGGAGTGTTGCTAACCCTTCAGGGAGATGGGTCACCCCAGCAAGGTGGAGGTTAAGGGTGACGTGCGTGACATCAGGCACATCGCCTAAGGTGAGGGGATAGATTTTTTCATCCACCGTGATGCTGAGATGTTGGATGTGCTGTGCGTGCAAACATAAAGGGTGGTTTCCTTTTTTCACATGAATAGTCAGCCTTAAGGGGTGTTCGTTTGAGATGTGGGTGCGAAACTCACGGCACGCTTCATCAAGAGTGCGCGTCTCTTCTGTGAGCTTATGAAACGCGGATGTGTCAACAAAACGAGATTGAATTTCATGTCTTGGGTGTGTGCTGGGCAAAAAAAGCACCGTTGCAGGCTTGATCTCCAGGCCTTGGGCATTCAGGGTGTGTGTGGGGCGAGCGTCAAAGGCGTAAAGCAGGGGGTCAAAGGCCTCCAACGTGTGAAGCATGGTTTCGCCGGTGGCAGTCAGGGGCGAAACAGCATAAAAGAGCCCCGTCAAAAACGCGACCATGCCAAGAAACAGGTGCATAACTGTCAACCTACGCGATAAAAGCTGATGATAGGACAAAAAATGACGATTTGTCAAAAAGCATGGATTCCGTAAACACAGGCACAGGCCAGGGACAGCATAAGAGAGCGGCTATCTGGCCCCCAAACGGAGATCAGCGCTCAATTAACGTTCAATCCGGCGATAGCTGGCAGATTCGCGGGAGTCAAAAAGGGAGGTGAGGAAATCTTTATCCCGGCAGGCCCGGCGCACGGTTTCACAGCGCGCTCGCCCTTCGATGCTCTTTTCCTTAAGTTCGGCCAAGAAGCGTAAGGTTTGCTCTTCAGGGAAGGGGCTTTGCCCGCGCTCAACAAGATATTTAAGGGCCGCATATTCCACGCACCGGTCTTTGGCATTTTCACAAATGCTCACCACCTTGCCGTCACTCGGGGCATTGAGGGTGCTGTGGATCAAATCTTTGCAGGAAATGGAGGGTTTTAGGGGAGCGGGTGGTTTTTGTGTGGGCGGCTGCTGTGACGGGAGCTTGGCTTTTTGTATCAACAGCTTGGCCAGGGCGTGGGTGGCTTCAGGGGGCATGGGTGGCTGAGGAGGAAAGGCATAAAGGCCGTGCGGGCGGGTAAAGCCCAAGGGGTCAAGAGTGTAAAGAGCTAGGACGCATGCCCATAGACAGGTTGTGCGGAACATAAAAAGGGCTCCTGTTTTTTGATGGGGTGTTGATGTGTTGACTGGATCCAGCCGCCGCCAAGAAGCAGATCATCGTCATAAAAGACGCACGCCTGGCCCGGGGCCACGCCCGCCTCGGGCTCTCTTAACGACACTAAGGCTGTGTGGGTTTTGGCATCAAACAGCGCGCGCGCCTCATGACACGCGCCTGATGAGCGCACCTTCACCGAAAGGGTGCGGCTTGTTTGCTCGCACGGATCTAAAAGCCAATTGACCTTTTCAAGGGACAAGGCGTGGCAAAAGAGGGCTTCTTTAGGTCCCACGCGGACTTCATGGGTTTGGGGGTGAATATTCACCACAAACAGGGGTTCATTTTCATTCAGGTTCAATCCACGCCTCTGGCCAATGGTGTAGTGGGCGATGCCTTGATGTGTGCCCAAATGGCGCCCATCGATATGGGTGATGGGCCCCTTCACAAAGGCCTCTGGCGAGGTTTTGCGGATAAAGTCATCATAACGTCCGCCGCCCACAAAGCAGATATCCTGGCTTTCCTTTTTTTCTGCTACGCACAAACCCAAAAAATCGGCCAAAAGACGCGTTTCTTTTTTATGCAGCCCCCCTAAGGGAAAGCGCAGGTAATCCACCTCTTCGCGCGTGGTGGCAAACAGGAAATAGCTTTGATCTTTAGCCGGGTCAAGGCCGCGATAGAGCCGGGGACCCTTGGGGTTTTGAATGCGCTGGATATAATGGCCCGTGACAAGGGCTGCGCACCCAAGCGTTTGGGCATGGCTGAGAAGGTCGGAAAATTTGACCGTTTGGTTACACAAAACGCACGGCAGGGGCGTTTTTCCTTCGGCATAACTTTGGGTAAAGGGTTTGATGACAGAGGCGTGAAAACGCTGCTCATAATTGAGCACATAGTGGGCAAACCCCGCGCCAAAGGCCACTTTTTGCGCATCGGCAATATCTTTGCCCGCACAACAGGTACCGGGCCGATGTGATGATGTGCCGCCATAAAGCTTGAGGGTCAGCCCCACTACCTGATAGCCAAAAAAAGACAGGGCCGCTGCCGTCACGCTTGAATCCACTCCCCCCGACATGGCCACCGCCACGGGAGCGCACACAGAGGGGTCGGGCAAATCAAGAGATTGGCGAAATCGCTGGAGAATATCGCGCACCAAAGGATCGGGCGCCTTACATGTGGCCTGCTGAATCATAAGAAGACAAGAAATGCCAAGGAATAAAAGACAACCTATAGCAAAAGGTTTAACAGAAAAAAAGGGCCAAGAAAAGGCCCCGTGCTCCAAGGGTGTTTGCGCCTTTATGTCAACATGCGTATGACGAAGCGGTAAGAGAAAGGCAAAGGTTTTTCTTTTTTTTAGGAAAAAATAAAAAGAGCTTGTCTACACTGGCCCCGTTTGACAAAGGATCAATGCGTGGCATGTTTCGACTTTTATGCGTAATGGCATTGTGGTGGCCGTGGCTGCACGCGGATTTGACCTATACACGCATCAAGGATATTTCCCACGTGGAAGGCATTCGCCACAATATGTTGGTGGGGTATGGCTTGGTGGTGGGTCTCAATGGCACGGGCGATACGTTAAGGGGCTCGCCGTTCACAAAGGCAACCCTTATTTCTATGTTAGATCGTTTGGGTGTGGGAACACGCCTTGATGGCGGCGGTAATACTATCAACACACGCAACGTGGCTGCCGTGATGGTGACGGCTAAATTGCCCCCTTTTGCCAGGCAAGGGTCTACCATTGATGTGGTGGTGTCGGCCATGGGTGATTCTAAAAGCCTTAAGGGAGGCACTCTTCTGGTGACGCCGCTGTTGGGCGCAGACAGTGAGGTCTATGCTGTTGCCCAAGGCACCCTGGCCAGCAGCAGTTTTTATGCAGGCGGGCGTTCGGGCACATCTGTGACGCGCGGTGTGCCGACAGCCGCTGTGATTAGCAACGGCGCCATTGTCGAGCGCGAATCTCAATTTTCTATGACCAATATGGATAAATTAAATTTATCGCTGCGCATCCCCGATCTCACCACCGCGCGCCGCATTGAAGAAGTGATTAATGAGAATATCTCGCCCAAAATGGCTAAGGCCGTGGATTCAACCACCATCACCCTGACGATTCCCAAGACGCATCAACCTCATTTGCTGCATATTTTGTCAGATATAGAAAACCTTAATATTGTGCCCGCCCAAACGGCCAAAGTGATTCTTGATGAGCGCGAAGGTGTGGTGGTGATTGGGGATACGGTGCATATCAGCACTGTGGCCGTGTCTCATGGTAATTTGACGGTGCGCATTCAAGAAAGCTTCAATGTGTCACAACCCGATGCGCCCATGGCTTTTTTTGGGGGTGATGTGAATCAAATGAGTGGCGCCCCCACAGGTCCGGGCGGAGCCGGTGGCACGGGCGGAGCCGGTGGTGCTGGGACTGCCGGTGGTGCAGGCGGTGGGGCGCCTGGTGGTGCAAGTGGCGGTGTGAATCAATCTGTGAGCAACACCCAACAAGGGCCCAAAAACATACGGACGGTGATTACCCCTGAATCAGATGTGGATGTAGAAGAATCGCCCCCTAAAAAAATTGCGATCATTCCTTCCAGTGTGCGTTTGCGCGATTTGGTGGATGGGTTAAATGCTCTGCAACTGCCTGCCAGTGACTTGTCATCCGTGATTCGTGCCATCAATTCTGCCGGGGCGTTGCATGCCCAGCTTGAGATTTCCTAATGATGTGGTGCCAAGGTTGTTGGGTCATGTTGCTGGCGCTGCTTATGTGTGAGCCTTTGTTACGTGCGGATTATGCCGCAGACAGGGAGCAAGGGCAGCGCAGCGATGCCAACCGAGATGCACGGGCTGAGCAGCGCAGAAAGCAAGCCCAAAGGCAACGCGCCAGCGGCGAGCAAAGAGGTGGCGCGGGCTACAAAAGACAACGCATCGATGATGAGGATGATTATGAGGCCTATCCACCCAAGCGTCGTCAACCGCCACCGCAGAATCGATCTTATCGGTATGATGACCGTGATCCGCAACCGCCCAGGTATAGACAAGATTACAGGCAAGAAGGTGACAGAGGATATGCATCAAGGCCTGCGAATCGTGCGCCGGCGCCCCAAGCGTCGCAACAATCGTCGCGTGACGTGGGGGTTAAAGAGGCTGTGGCCATCGCCCTGGCCTTAGAGATTTTGGCAAAAAGCAGCAACGAAAACAGCGCGAGCGAAACGCCTGCCAGCACTACAGAAACGCCCCCAGCCGAATCAGCAGGAGAATAAACATCATGATCTCGTCATCGCCTCTTCCTCATCTCACGCCCCATGACTATGAAGTTGCCCACAAAAACCCGCTCTATGATCAGCAATTTCGGGTGGATAGCCGTCAGGCGTCTCAAGACTTTGTGGCCCATATGGTGGGTCAATTGATGGACAGCTTGTTTGAGGCGATGGTGTCTAACCCTTTTGATGACCAGGAAGCACCGCATTCATCATTGGCGGTGATGAAAGAGCCTATGGTCACAGCCTGGGGGCAATCTTTGGTGGAGAGCGGTCAGTTTGACGATCTGGTGGATGACATTCAGAAAAATGTGATGGCCGGGCAGCGTCTTGAAAAGGCTCAAGCCTCCCTGTTGCCGATGCCGTTCACTGTGGATGTCAAGAGTTAGTGATTACCAGCGCGCCCGTCTTAGTGTCGGCCGAAAAGGCGGGCGATCTCTTGTTTGGTTAAGACGATAGACGTGGGTCTTCCATGATTGCATTGCCCAGAATGGGGCGTGGCTTCCATGGTGCGTAAAAGATGATTCATTTCATCCAGAGAAAGTCTGTGGTTCGCCTTAATGCTGTTTTTACAGGCGTGATTTCCTAACACCACACAAAAAGCACGCCAAAGATGGTGGTCAAGGGCTGTTTTTGGATGGAAGCCTTGTGCCTGCGTGGCAGAAGAAGAAGGCAGACCGTCTGAAGGCGGATGCCTGTCCTGTGCGTTTTGTGGGCCATGGGCTTTGTGTTCATCATGAACTTCCTGCTCCCCTTGAGTTTCGTGTTCATCCTGTTTCTCCCAGGCAGATTCTTGTTGCATATCGTGCATCAGCGCTTGGGCAAGGTCATCCACCCACAGGCTTCGTTTTTTGTGCTGTAAAAGGGTGGGCACGCTATAGACCATCACATGCTCAGCATCTTGGGGCTCAACGTGAAGTCCCCAGGCTTTGAGGGGGCCCTGAACGTGGGTCAGGGCTTTGACGGCTGGCGCTGTGAGGGTGAGAAGCTCAGGAATAAGCAAGGCCACCGGTTGGTTGTGCGTCAGCTCTTTCTTAATACGTTCATAGGTGATGCGTTCATGCGCTGCGTGCTGGTCAACAAGCACCAATCCAGCTTCGTTTTCAGCCACAATATAGCTGGCATGAATTTGGCCCAGGGCGCGCCCGAGAGGTCGGCGCTCTAGGGGGAGATCAGACTGTACAGTTGAAGTGGCTTTCACAGCAGATGACGACGCGGGGACTGAGGCAAGAGAGGAAGAGAGAGAAGGCAAGGGTGACGGTGAGGGGGATGGTAGTGAGGACGATGAAGAGGGAAGGGGTTGTTTCCCTGAAGAGGGTAGAGACTCATCAAAAGCGTGTGGCTCTTCGGCCACCTTCATAAAAGAGGGCACCGGAGGCGCAGAGGATAGATGGGTTTTTTGAAAGGAAGAATTCTGCAAGGTAAGATCCTGAGAAGCAGGCGACGTGGCCGCCAGAGGCACAGAGGGCGTGTGAGCTTCTTGAGGGGTACGTGTCTTGAGGGGTGGCTGCGTCGTGGCTGCCTTTTCTTTCTGCATCAGCAAGGCGGTGGGGGCTGTGGACTGTTGGCCCAGCGCTTGGTGAAGGGGCTGGGAGAGGGCGTTGATAAGCCATGATGTCAAAAATTTAGGTTCTGCAAAGCGCACTTCTTCCTTGGCCGGATGCACATTGACGTCAATCTTTGCCGGGGGGAGGTCAAGAAATAAAACCGCCCACGGAAAACGACCTGCGGGCACAAAATCTTGAAAGGCAAGCTTGAGCGCCATGCCCATCACCTTATCTTGGACCGGGCGTCTTTGCACAAAAAGATATTGGTGTTGCCTTGTGGCGCTGTGGGAGGTGGGGGGTGCGATCAATCCCGTTAGGTGATAATCTTGAGCGCATTCATCAAGGCGGCACAGCTGTTCAGCCGAGAGGTCAGGAAAAAGGGGCGGCACGCGTGCGGCCAACGCGTCATGGAAAGGCATGTCAGCGGGGCCACCTTGCTGCTGAAAAAAAGAGCGCCCTTCAACGGTGGCGTTGAGCGTGAGATGGGGATGACATAAGGCATAGCGTGTCAGCATAAGCTTGAGGCCAAGGCGCAAGGCCCGCTCTGATTTGGTAAACTTAAGGCGCGCGGGCGTATTATAAAACAAATCGCGAGCGGTGATGGTGGTGCCCACCTCGCGTTTGACGGGCTTGACGGATGATGTATCGGCATCAATGGCAACCCCTGTGTCTTGGGAGGCGATGCGCGTATGGATCGTCAGGTGTGAAACAGAAGCCAGGGCAGCCAGCGCTTCGCCCCTGAAGCCAAAGGTGTGAATATCCCACAGATTGTGTGAACTTAGTTTGGAAGTGGCGTGTTTCACCACCGCAAGAGGCACATCTTCAGGTGATATGCCTTGGCCGTTGTCGGTCACACATATCTCGGCATATCCCATGTTGGTGAGGCGGACATCAATGCGCGTCGCTCCGGCGTCGAGGCTGTTTTCAATCAACTCTTTCACCACAGAGACGGGATTATCAATAACCTCACCGGCAGCGATTTGGTTAATCAATGTGTCGGGAAGTTTTTTGATTGTGGGCGGCGTGGGGTTAAGAGACATGACGTTTATAGGCTTCTGTGTCCGTCAAGAAGCGTTTAGCAAGCACCTTCACACTATCCACCGCAGGTTGCGTTAACGGGTTCACACCAATAAGCTCAGCAAACAACAGCACCTCAAGGGTAAAGTGGGCAAAAAGCGCCCCCATAGACAGCTCGTTCAGGGTTTTGACATAGATATGGCGAAGCGGGCATCCGTTTTCGCTCATGACATGAGCGGTGGCCGCTTGTTCAGCATGCATCAAGTCTTCGATGGTGGCGTTGGCCAGAAAATCAAGCTCGGAAAATGCCTGCCAAAGATCGGGTTTGATTTTCTCACGGGGTTTGTTTTTCTCAGAAAAGAATGTAAAAAATTTATCCCGCGGGCCATCCAGATAGAGCTGGAGCTGGCTGTGTTGATCGCACGGGCCTAGGGCTGTGATGGGCGTAAGGCCTTGCTGCTGTTTGCCTAAACTTTCAGCCACCAATTGACGCAGCCACTGAGACAAGGGCACAAAGGCATCGCCATAGGGCATGATTACATGAGATGTGATGGATTTTTCATATAAGGCATGACTGAGCGCCGCACCGCGCAGAGGGTCTGAATCGCGCTCCTCAAAAAAATGTTTCAAAACCAGCGCCCCTCCGTGCCTGACTTTGCGTGGGTCGCCCCCCACCATAATCAGAGGCAAAAGACCGACAATGGAAAAGCACGAAAAACGTCCCCCAATGTGGGGCGGGTGGTTTAACAGGGTGAGTTGATGAGCCTTGGCGATGCGGGCCAGCGCGCTTTTTTCTGTGGTGACAGCGGTGAAGTTGGTGCTGATTTCTTGGGGGGTGAGCAAATCTTTCCAATATTCCAAACAGCGCATCAATAAAAGAAGCGTCTCAGGTGTTTCCCCCGATTTGGAAATCACCAACACACCCGTGGTTTTGGGGTTGAGGTTAGACATCAGCTCCCAAAAAATTTCTGCATCAAGGTTGTCAAGAAAATACATGAAGGGAAAAGATGAATCTGACATCACCCATGATTGGAACAGCGAACACAATGCGCGCCCCGAAAGACTGGCGCCGCCCATACCAATCACCAAAACGTTGCGAAAACGGCGATAGAATGTGCCGATGGCGTTGAAATTTGAGATGTCATCGCGCCAAAACACAGCTTCTAGCATTTCAAGATAGTTATCTTTGCCTTTTGTTTTCAGCGTTTCCACCGCATCACGCGCCAGACCAAAGCTGCTTTTATAGTCTTTTTCTGAAACGATGCCCTTTTTAAAGATGCTGGCGATGTCTTGCCCATAATAGGATGGTTGGGAGGCAGGAGGCGTTAACATCAGCGTTTCTTCCCTTGTACCGCCTTCGGTGGCGCATCAGGTTCTTGCGGGGGGCGTTCGTCCACATGGGGCGGCGTGGTCAGCAAGGTCTTATCAGGGACAAAGGTAGACGACGAGCATCCTGTCAGCAAAAATAGCGCACCACCCAGGTATAAAAGAGACCACATACCCCTATTCCCTTTACAAAACATCCATCAACACCTTACGTGCCTTTTGATTCCCCCTTTGGAGCATCCCACAAAATCAACAGTGTGCCAAGGGATATCATGGTGTCCGCCACATTAAAGGCAGGAAAGTGCCATGTTTGGTAATAGACATCGATAAAATCAATCACGCCGCCATAGAAAAAGCGATCGATCATGTTGCCAAGCGCCCCCCCCATCAGCAAAGACAACACAAGACGCATCCGCACGGGGGCATGCACATACCACACAAGCAGCAAGCTCACGATCACCAGAGCCCCCAGCAAAAGGAGCCATACACCCCAAGGTCCCGTGGCTGGGAAAAGGCCAAAGCTGATGCCTTTGTTTTGCACATACACCAGATTGAAAAAAGGGGTGACCTTCAGGGGAAGCAAACCAGCGTGATGCCATGAAGAAACCATTTTTTTGGTGAGTTGATCGGCGCTCACCACCAAGGCAATCATCACACACAGCATCAGCCAAGGCGATGTGTGGAAGACATCTATAAAAAGGCTTCTAGGTGGCTTTTTTGTAAACATCGCCGACAACCTCCGCACATCGGGGACATAAGGATTGCGCATTTAGCGCTTCAAAACGCCAGCATCGCTCACATTTATCGCCATCAGCTCTGTGGATAGCTATGTGGATGCCCTCTGCCGCCGCCGCTGTCCATAAAAGACCTGAGGATGAAGCGGCATTGTCTTGAGAGCTGGGTTCAGGAGCTTCGGTGCGTTTGTGAAGAGAACATGAAGAGGTAATGCACAACGTAGCCAGAAACGAGGTACCCAGCCGTTGGCACAGGCGTTCAAGATCAGCATCGGTCACAATCAATTGAGGATGAGCTTCCAGCGAAGAGCGAATGTCCCCCTGCGCGCGGACGTGTTCAAGGGCATGAGTCACGTGCTTGCGCATATCGCGCAAGGCTGCCATGTCTGTTAAAAGGTCATCCCTTTGCCATGCAGCGTTGGGGGTGGGCAGGTGCATCAAATGGACACTTTCGGGCCAATCGTGGGTAAGGTTGGGTAATTCTTGTTTGGCTGTCTGAAAAATGTCTTCTGCCGTAAACGGGAGGAAGGGCGCGATCCACATCATGGTGTGACGCAACAGGTGCCACAACACAAAAAGGCAATGCTGTCTTTGGGGACTGTCTTGGCCTTCGCAATACAACACATCTTTGCGAACATCGAAATAGAACGAGGACAGATCGGTGTTGCAAAAATGATGAATCAGGGCCACCGCCTCACCAGGGTTATAGCGAGAGAGAGCCTCCACAACGCCCCGGTGAACTTGATCCAGGCGGGCCAGCATCCAGGCATCTAAAAAGTCGAGCGTCGCCAGATCGCATGAGAGAGGCGTTGTGTCTGCCAGGTTGCCCAGTAAAAAGCGGAAGGTGTTGCGCAAGCGTCGATAGGTGTCTTCGGCGCTTTTGAAAGCATTGGGGCTGAATTTGATATCTTCATAAATGTTAGCAGAGGCCGTCCACAGACGTAAGAGATCCGCGCCTTTTTCCTGAATGATCTCCTGGGGGGAGACGTTATTGCCGCCTGATTTTGACATCTTTTGTCCGTCACCATCTGTGAGGAAGCCATGGGTAAGCAATGCCTTAAAAGGGGCCCCGCCGCGCAGCGCACACCCTAACACCAACGATGATTGAAACCATCCACGGTGTTGATCCGAGCCTTCCAGATAAAGGTCTGCAGGCCAGAGGCTGTCGTTCAGCACAAAGGCTTGTGTGAGGCCCGATTCAAACCACACATCCACAATGTCGGTCACCTTGGCATAGCCGTGCAGGCCAAAGGGCGCTAAAAGATCCTCGGCACTGGTGTCCCACCAAAAATCGCACCCCTCGTCTTTAACGCGGGCCACCATATGCGCATTGACGCGGGGGTCAACCAAAAGATCACCCGTGTCTTGATGGATAAACAGCATGAGGGGCACCCCCCACGTCCGTTGGCGCGACAAGCACCAGTCAGGTCGGCTCTCCACCATGGCGGTTAAACGATTTTGCCCAGAGGCAGGAAAAAACTGTACCCGCTTGATGGCGTTCAGAGCTTGTTGCCTTAAGGAAGGTGTGCCATCTAGACGCAAAAACCATTGCGGTGTGGCGCGATAAATCAAGGGCGTTTTCGAGCGCCATGAATGAGGATAGCTGTGACGTAAGTTGTCATGGTGAAACAGGGTTCCCTCTTGCTTCAGGGCCTCTATCACCACCGGCGCCACTTTATAAAGATGGTGGCCGCCCACCAATGGCACGTGGTCTTTAAACACACCATTAGGGCGCAAAAGATCTGCCAGGGGCAGGTTATGCTCTTGCCCGAGAGAAAAATCCTCTAAGCCGTGGTCGGGCGCGGTGTGGACCAGGCCTGTGCCTGTGTCTGCCGTGACATACGCAGCCTTCAGCAAGGGCACAGTGATGTCATAGCCTTGATGAAACAGGGGGTGCCTGACATAAAGCCCCTCAAGGTCATGGGGGGTGAGGCGTGCCACCTCTTCATAGGAGGTCACGCCTGCAACCTCGCACACAGCCTTTACGCATGGTGCTGCCATCACATAGGTTTGGCCATGGATGGTGGGGTCAGCGGCCTGGGTGATGCGCACAGCTACATAAGGGAAATCACCATAGGCCACAGCTCTGTTGGCCGGCAGGGTCCATGGCGTGGTGGTCCAGATAAGCGCCTTCGCGCCTTGCAGCGTGGGTGGGGCCTGATCTGTAAAGGGCAGGCCTGCAAACACAGTGTGGGATGTGACGTCCTTATATTCCACCTCCGCCTCGGCCAGGGCGGTTTCTTCCACCGGTGACCACAAAACGGGTTTAAGGCCGCGATACACTTGTTGTTGTTCCACAAGATCTAAAAAGCTGCGCACAATAGCCGCTTCAGCGTCGGGCGTCATGGTGGTGTAGGGGTCATCAAAGGGGCCTGACAGGCCCATGCGCTTAAATTCATCACGCTGGATTTCAATCCACTTTTGGGCAAACGCACGACACGCCTTGCGAAACGCCAAGGGCGCTACGTCTTTTTTTTCTTGTCCCTGTTTGCGAAACGCTTCTTCGACCTTAGCTTCGATGGGCAGGCCATGACAATCCCAGCCTGGCCGAAAGGCGATGCTGCGCCCCTGCATCCACCAAAAACGGTTGATGATATCTTTCGCGATTTTGTTTACAGCGTGGCCTAAGTGCAGGTGCCCGTTGGCGTAAGGGGGGCCGTCGTGCAAGATGAAGGGCTGACCGTGCTTATTGTGTGTGCGTCGTTTCTCTTCAAGCTGGATGTCCCTCCAAAATGCCAGCATCTCAGGCTCTTTCTTAGACAAAAATCCACGCATCCCAAAAGAGGTTTTGGGCAAAAAAACAGAGAGATCGCGGGGTGGGGTGGTCATGGGGTAGCATGGTATTCTTGTGGATCAGACAAAACCTTACCACAGCCCATCCCTGCATCCCAGCCTTAAGATGGCGCCCTTTCAGAAAAAAATGTTGTCAAAGAAAGGTGCGTTCAAAGCGGCCTCAAAGGCTGCAACGCTGCCCGTTGCCCCGTCCACTCGTTGCACTGCGGGGCTAAAAACGATATAAAACATTGTATTTTAAAGAAAAAGACAGGTTATGTCAGTTAAACAGTGTACATGGTTATGGGGTTTTGTGTTTGTGGCGGGGCTGTTGTTGAGTCAAACGGCTCGAGGCGCGCCACAAACCTTATCCCATCCAAAGGATATTCAAGAAACCTCCCCACAAGAAGCCTATTCACAAAAGGTATGAAGGTGGTGCTGAGGCAGGCACCTATGAGTTTTTGTTGGTCAAAGACTGTGTGCTTAAGCAACACATCGGCGAGAAGAAAAAGAAAAAGAGAGGCTTTGCCCGGTTTTGGGATCACCTGGTGCGCATGAAGTTTTAGGGCACACGCTTTACGCACAGGCTTGACGGAGCAGCTCTTGATTTTCATGCCGCTTTGCGGAACACTAGCACCCATCTGGAGGACTTCTTGAGGTTGAAGGGCCTTTCAGAGGCGATTGTTGATCAGGGAGTGCTTGAGAAGAGACGCTGATCAAGGGGCGCGGATCAGATGACGCTCATGCGTTGGTGCTGATAAGATGATGGGGTCGTAGCTCAGTTGGGAGAGCGCGTCGTTCGCAATGACGAGGTCAGGGGTTCGATTCCCCTCGGCTCCACCAAGATGTGGCCCCTTTTGAAATCATGCACCTGCCTCCATGTCACCTGTCTTCATATCGCCTGCTTTCATATTTTGTCTCATGCTGGCCATCCCTTGCATTTTGCCTCCGCCCCTCAAGGGGGCCTGCGCTGTACAGACAGATCCTATTGAAAAACTTGATATTTTGGCATTTTTGTTTTATTTAGATATAAAATATCACTTTTTTATCACCTCTCTTTCCTGCTCCCTTGGGTTGTTTATGATGCGCTTTCTCTCTTCTTCTGTTTTTTCTGTGTTTTTGGGGGTGGCCACGCTTGCCGCGCCTCTGTTGGCTCCACCCTCTGATCCTTGCCCCCCCGACGTTTCTGAAGCTCTTGCTGGTGAAAAGGGCGCCCCGATGGCCCCAGCGTCAAGCACCGTTTCGGATGCCCCAACCCACGCCACTGCTGAGAACACGGCATTGCCAACGTCAAAGGCCTCTGCCGATGCCGCAGGAAACGCCTCTGACAATGCTGATGCAGAGGACTCTTTTTCCCGCTTGCCCAATGAAATGATTGATCTGATTTTTGAGCGCATGAGGGGAACCCTTTTAGAAAAAGAACAGGCGGCAAAAGCCTTGAGCCGTACCTCCCGAAGGCTTCATGAATGGTCCAAGGGCTCTCGATATGCCTTTTTGTCAAGCCGTCTGTCAAGGCCGCTCACATGTCATGAGGCTAACACACGCGCAGCTGCGCTTACTGATCCTGCGCTGTCTTTAAAGATGGACTACCAGAATTTAGGGGGAAATCCTTCCATTCAACAATGTGTCCAAGACATACCTGAGTACGTAACCCAAAAGACTGTACGCCTTGAGTATAGGCACGTCTATGATCTGGACATGCGATGGCAGGAACGTTGGCCCGCCCTTACCACCTTGATTATTCATGAGGGCTCAAAAGGCGATTCTCATAAGTATGCCTGCCTCCCTGTGCGCGAAGATCCTGAGACAGGGCAGGTCACGTCTTTGACACCTCATCTAAAAGTTTTGCATGTTCTTCATCCTTTGATTTCTTCAAAGAACTTTGACAACATCAAGCACCTGTCCTGTATGAAAAGTTTGGTGGAACTGTCGCTTAAAAATCAATCCATCACGCCAAACTTTGTCGACGCTTTAAGCAAACTAAAGGCCTTGCGCACCTTGCATCTTGAAAATGCCTTTGCGCCTATTCAAAGCAAAGAATCATTGGTGCAATGCTGGTTAGCATTTGCGAAGCTTCCGTTGACAAAACTATCACTCACGCACATGACGTTTCTTAATGATGATGTGACAGCATCTGAAGCCTTCGCATGCCTTTTCACAATGACGCGTCTGGAAAGCCTGACCCTACACGGGCCGAACGCTCATGTGCATGGGGGGGAGGAGATCTCCCCGCTTTCTCTTAGCTTATCAGCACTTAAAGGCATGAAAGCCTTGCACACCCTGGGTTTAGGGCATCTTGACCTGCAAGACCCAAAAAAACTCGGCAGCCTGCACCAAGACACGCAGATCACAGATCTCAGCCTCAACTGTGTAGGGGGCGTGCAATCTTCACACCTGAAGGGGCTCAAGCTCACACGGCTCGCCCTGACTGATAGTGTGGTTAGAACGGCCCAATGGTTGCAAGAAGGTGCCTTGAGCTATAACGGGATCTCCAAAGATCTGACGACCTTGAAAGATACGTCCATTAAGGAGCTTGTGCTCTCACATATGTGTTGCGTCTCTACACCTTGTCCTTCGAACCTCAAAAAACTGTCCATCGTTGAAGGGTATGTTTCTTGTGGTGATGATACGTGGAAACAAGCCAACTTGACGCACCTGACATGGGAGGGTGCAGAGGAATTATCTAACATAGGAAAAGCCTATGGAGGATTGATGTCCATGCTGCGCAAGATGACCAACCTTGAGATGCTCAAGGTCAATACTGTGAAAGCCGGCACGTCGAACGGATTCATCTATTGTGACCTTCAATCTCATCACCACTTGCGTTATCTTCATCTGAACTTTCGTTGGGATATTGATAGGGATCACCCTTTTGACCATTTGCAGCATCTGCATGTGTGGATCAAAGAAAACAATATACATGATCATGGGTATGGTGACGACATATTATTGGAACACTTGCTGAGCTTGACCCCAACCCTTCAGGCCTTGCATATTGTGTATGATTCACATAGATTGGGGGTGGAGCATATCTTGCCTGCCATCAAAGAACACCCGCTTGGCTTTTTAACCACAGTGACCATTGCGTGTGAAGGGCTCGACATGTATCGTGTGCCGCGACTGGAATCAGAGATGAATTTTGAGCCAGAAGAACTTTTGTTTCCAAACGCACCTTTGCTGGCGCTGATCAACGTGAATGGGTTAATCAGAGATGAATTTTGAGCCAGAAGAACTTTTGTTTCCAAACGCACCTTTGCTGGCGCTGATCAACGTGAATGGGTTTTCCTATATGACGCACCATGGCAAGACCGGGGACATTCACCCCCCAAGGCCGCACAGACCCTCCCTTGGTGGCGCCACACACAACGGCAAAGACGGCACAGCTTCCTAAGGCTTAGCTCACCTCGGGGGTATGTAAGTGGCACGTTGCTTAAGCAGGGCTCAGTCTTGATCGAAGGTCCCCCTTGCGCTTTTAGGTCTTGGGGGCTTTGTGGCCTGGTTTGGGGGTGGGGCGCTTATGTCCCTGGTGATTGTCTCCCTCATGGCCTTCATGGCACGAGCCGCCAATGGGGCAGTGGGGGCGCTTTTCCTGCGAGGATGTGGCGGTGATGTGATGCAAGTGATCCACCATGGGGATTAGGCACGTATCGGCCGTGCAGGTGGTGCCGGTTTCATAAAAGGTGGCCCATCCCATCATCCCCACACTATAGGATAAGCACACGCTTGCGCCCAAAATAAGGCTGTGGCGGGCCAGGTTGGGTTTTTTGTCATAAAACGTTTGGCTTAAATACACTGGCTGCGGCGTTGTGTGTTGATCTTGAGGGATGTGCGCGATTTGTTCATCAACATCAGCCTTGGGGATGCCCAAAAAAGCGCCATAATCCTTCATGGCCTGGGCCAAAAAAGCGGGGTGATGACCTGGAATGCCATAGACCCCGTCTTCTATTTTCTTAAGTACATTGACGGGAATCATCAGCGACAAGCAGGCCGTTTCAAGAGACATGCCCAGCTGAACCCGTGTGCGCCGAAAAGGTGGGGTGCGCGGCGGCACTGACAAAGAGCGTTTCCAGGGGAAAAGCTGGCGCGCGCGGGCCATCCAACGGGATAGGGGGGGCCTTTCTTGGGCATCTTTGTGTTCCATCTTACCATCTCTCCATGCATCATCATCATTAACAAAAGAAATAACGCGTCTTCAGGGGGCGTTACGGCGTCTTAACGGTGAGCGTTCGGCCCTGGCTTGTGTGTCTGCAAAAAACGTGCTAGGCAAGGAGAGATGTGTTTTGACGTGCGGTTTTTATGATACGTGTTTCCCTGCTGGCGTGGTTTTGCGCGTTTTCTTTTTTACAACGTGCATGGTGTGAGATGGCTGAAGATGGGCACGAGACGGCCGCGATCACGCAAGAGGATATACGCAAGCTTAAAGAGCGGGTCGCCCGGCTTGAGCGGCATTGCGGCTTATCCTTGGCAACAGCATCGTCTTATGAAGAATCTGATGATTATAACAGGGCCTTAACGCTGCTTAAACAGGGGGACTATCAAAAGGCCGGCGTAGCGTTTCGTCATTTTTGTGCTTTGTATCCTCACAGCTCTTTTTTGGCGCTGGCGTCTTATTGGTTGGGTGTCACATTTTTTGTGCGCGGTGAATATGACGAGGCGGTGAAAGCGTTTGATATCTGTTTGACCAAGTGGCCCGAAAGTGACAAGGCGCTGGATACCCGGCTGAAGGTAGCGTTGTGTTATCAGCGTTTGGATCAGACGGAAAAGGCCCAAAAGGCCCTGGCGTCCTTCAGGCAAGCGTTGGAGGCCAACACATCCCTGGATGCTCAGGCGCGGGTGCGTTTTGGCGAGCAGGCCGATGCCCTGGAAAGAACCTTGCACACAGAGGAGCCTGTACGCGCCGTATCATCACATGATCATGACGCTGTGCCCACCGTGCCGTTGCATCATGAAAAACAGACACCGCAGGCAGGGGATGCACAAAAGCGCGCGATCTAGGTTTTGGCATCCACTCTCCTGACAACCAGGCTCTTGACACCGTGAGCGATTGCTTTGATCTTGAATCTTAACGCTATTCGTGGATGACCCTCATGACCACAACGCTTAACATCGCCACATGGAACGTGAATTCGGTGCGGGCCCGGCTGCCTTTGCTGTTGACGTGGTTGAAAGAGGCCAAGCCGGATGTGGTGTTGCTTCAAGAGACCAAGGTGGAAGACCTCTCCTTTCCTGCGTCTTATGTGGAAGAGCTGGGGTATAACCTGTGTGTCCATGGTCAAAAATCTTATAACGGTGTGGCCATTCTTTCTACATCCCCCCTTGAGGATGTGACGTGCGGGTTGGTGGATTTTGAATCTGTCATAGATGCCCAAGGGGATGGGGCGGCAGCAAAATGTCGTTATATAGAGGCGTTTACCGCCGGCGTGCGGGTGATTTCTGTGTATGCCCCCAATGGCCAAGATCTGGACCACCCTCGTTTTTTGATGAAAAAAGCGTTTTACCAGGCGTTGGAGGCGCGGTTGGTGCATCTTCTGCAAGGGCCAGACGAAGTGATTGTGGGGGGCGATTTCAACATTGCGCCTTTTGAATCGGATGTCTATGATGCGTCGTTGTGGTCAAATCGCATTTTGTGCAGTGATGAAGAGCGGGCCTGGTTTCGCCGTCTGCTGAATCGGGGGTTTTACGATCCTTTGCAGGCCAGCGTCACAAAAGATCAGACCAATCCCTTTACCTGGTGGGATTACAGAACCCGCGGCTTTGAAGAAGACCGCGGATTGCGCATTGATCATCTGTTGCTGTCGCCAGGCGTGGCTCAGCGCGCCTTGAGCGCCCATGTGGATCGTCACACGCGGGGGTGGGAAAAACCCAGCGATCACGCCCCGGTGGTGGGTGTGCTTGCCGCGGCCTAACCCTTAGGCGCGTGCTATCAAACAATGCCGCCACGAGTATGCTGCCATTCACTCAACAGTGTTGTTGCGAGGCGGCCATTCATGAAATCGCGATTTGATTCTTAAACGTTCATCGTCAATAGTGCCGCCACGAGAAAGCCATTGAGGGAACAAGGCCATCAAAACGCGGTAAAGCCTTGAATAAAAAAGCAAATGTCATTGCAAAAAACCCTGTATTAACGTACTATATCGACAATAAGTACGCATGCTATTGATTTCATTGAAAAATATGTTTGCTATCCGGCTTTGTTGGGGTGTGTTGG
>NZ_JQAJ01000001.1:131826-132141 GCF_000742475.1 Candidatus Hepatobacter penaei
TATGCGTGGATTTTTTGGCCCGGCTGGATGTCCCCTGATTCGTGGAGTATTTATAAATCTGCATTGACGCACACCTATGGTGACGATCACCCGCCGTTGATGGGGTATGTGTGGCATTATCTGAACATGATCTATGAGGGTCCAGGCCTTATGTTGGCTGTGAATATGGCGTTGTTGTGGGGGGCTGTGGGCGTGTTGGCTTTCCGGGTGTTTCAAGGCCCCTTGGGTTGGGTGTGTTTGCTGTTGCCGTTTACGCCGCACGTGTGGGCCCAGGCAGGGTGGATCTGGAAGGACATGATCTTCACCTTTGGTTTT
>NZ_JQAJ01000001.1:132146-132371 GCF_000742475.1 Candidatus Hepatobacter penaei
GTTGGCGGCGGTGCTCAGTGCGCATAGTGTGCATCAAAAACGGTTTTCGCCCTTAGGGTTGGCGGGGTTTGGTGGCTTATTGTTTTATGCTACGTCAGTGAAATATCAAGCGCAGTTTGTGGCGCCTCTTGATGGCGCTCTGGCTGTGCCGCGTGCAATGGCCGTTAGAGACGCGGCTACGCTCGTTCATCAAAGCGGCACTGGCCAGTGTTGCCTTGATTATCT
>NZ_JQAJ01000001.1:132388-132527 GCF_000742475.1 Candidatus Hepatobacter penaei
CACGCACTGGTGACCTATCATGGCAAGGGGAGCAGTCACTTTTGGCAATACGTCAAGATTTATGATTTGGCGGGCATGAGCGTGCGCCTTGACCAGAACATCGTGCCTTCGTTTTTGTGTCGCAGGGCTGACGTGACGC
>NZ_JQAJ01000001.1:132755-334235 GCF_000742475.1 Candidatus Hepatobacter penaei
CTCTTTATGCACTCTTTTGGTTATCTATGTGTGCACTTTCATCTCTTTTCTGCCTTGTGTATGCGAAGGGTCGCCCAGATCTTCGTGCCTATCGTCAGAGCCTGGCCTTTATGCTGTCTATGGCGTGTGTGTTAACGGGATCGTTGTTTGTCTTTTCCCTGGCGGGGGTGCTGCGCTATCATTATTTTTCGCTTTACATTATGACACTGACGATTCCCTTCACCCTGCGCTGTCTGTTGCCGCGTTCATGGGTGGGGGAAAGCGTAGACAAACCGCGCCATGAAGATCGCTTAGCGGCCTAGCGGATTCACCGCCATTTTTCCCCTCAAGACACTCACTAAAACTCTTGACTCCGAACCTCTGACCCTGGAAGGCTAAAGCCCTCACACCGCCTCTGCCTAACGCAGGCTAGGGAAAGGGCCAAAGTGATTTAACGATTTTGGAAAACGGCAACCCCTCTTTGGCAAAAGATTTGATTTTGTGAAGCGATAAGACGTTGTCAATACGGTTCTCAAGGAATTTCCAGGTGTTGTGGTGTTCGGGTGAGGTGTCGCGCAGCCAATAGATAAACGTGGAGATATAAACACCGCTCAGCAACAAGCGTTTTGTGTAAAAATTATAGTCCGTAGAGGTGTCGCCCGCCAGCGTCCACATCACATGCACCGTGTCATAAATGAGGGGGGTGGCCATAAACGTGTGGCGCGGATCGAGCAAAAAACGAAACGCCAAGCTCGCTGCTTGCTTTCTCGGCGTTAACAGTGTGAGGCGCGTGCGCACGCCCCAAAAAATGCGTTCACGTATTTTCATAGAGGCAAGGTCGAGCGCGCTAAGCTTGTCTTCCATTTGCTGATCCAAAAGGCGGCTCCATGTGGTGAGGGCATTTTTTTCACCTTCTGGAAACAGGGCCCACACAAGCCCCTCTTCAAGCTCAAGGTGTTGCGCCGCGTGGGTGAGGGTGTTTTGGTTCCACCCCTTTTCGGGCACAAGATCGAGAAAGGCGTCTAACAGTTTTGCTTTCAGGGCGGCGCTCTCGTCCATGGTCACAGATGCAGTCATGATGATTCTCCTGAAGATCTATGCTAGGGCGTTTTTCTAAAGATCTAGCAAAAGCCCGCTGGGATTTTCGAGGGTCTCTTTGATGCTTTTCAAGAAGCCCACAGCTTCTTTGCCGTCAATCAGTCTGTGGTCATAAGAGAGCGCCAGATACATCATGGGGCGCACCACCACCTGATCTCCCTCGGCCATGGGTCGTTTTTGGATGCTGTGTAACCCTAAGATCGCCGATTGCGGTGGGTTGATAATGGGTGTAGAGAGCAGAGATCCATAAACCCCGCCATTTGAAATGGTGAAGGTGCCATCGGCCAGATCTTGGGGCAGCAGCTGTTTGTTTTTGGCTTTGCCGGCAAGGTCGGCAATGCTTTTTTCGATGGTGGCAAAATCCATGGCCTCTGCGTGCTTGAGGATGGGCACCACAAGGCCGCGCTCTGTGCCCACAGCCACACCGATGTGATAATAATTTTTAAACACAATATCGGGGCCTCGAAGTTCCGCATTGAGGATGGGAAAACGCCGCAAACCTTTCACCGCCGCCTTCACAAAAAAAGACATAAACCCTAATCGGCAGCCATAACGCGCCTCAAACGCCTCTTTATTTTGAGAGCGCACCGCCATAACTGGCGCCATATTCACCTCATTAAATGTAGTAAGCAGCGCTGCTGTGTTTTGGGCTGTCTTCAGATGTGCGGCAATGCGTTGCCTCAGCCGGCTCATGGGTACACGCTCTTCCTCACGAGAAGGGTTGCCTTGAGGGGACGTAGGAGAGGCGGCCGGGGGTGTTTGAGAGCTTAAGAGGGCCTCAAGGTGTTCATCTTTGGAGATCCACGCTTTGCCCGCAGCTGTGCCCCTATTTCCTTTTTGTGAAAAAGGTTGTTGGGTGTGAGCGCCACCTTGAGCAGATGGGGAAGTAGGCGATGTTGCATTTGAAACAGTGGTGCCCTTGGGTGAAGAATCCTTGGGTGAAGAGTCTTTGGCCTTGTTTGGATCCGGGGAGGAAGATGGACCCGCGCCTTCGTTTGAAGGTGAATCTGAGGCTTGAAGGGTGGTTAACACATCCCCCACGCGCACCTGCGCGCCCTCGTCTGCTTGCAAGGGGCCCAAAATGCCCGCAAAAGGAGCTGTGATTTCTAGGGTGATTTTGTCTGTTTCGATTTCTGCCAACAAGGCGTCGGTCGCCACCGCATCGCCTTCGTGATAAAGCCAACGGGCGAGGGTGGCTTCAGTGATAGATTCACCTAAGGAAGGCACGCAAATGTCTTGAGATGTGGTGGTCACGAAGAAGTCTCCTTAAAAGCCTGGGATATCATAGCGTCTTGTTCGCGGGCATGACAAGCCCCAAAACCTGTGGCCGTGATGTCAGAAGGGGGGCGCCCTTTATAGAGGGGAGCAGGAAGATTCATGTCTTGACACAGTTTGTGCAGCCGCGGTGCGACATAGGTCCATGCGCCCATGTTTTCGGGCTCTTCTTGTACCCAGCGCACAGACAAAGACTGGCCCGCAAAAGGGCTGAGCGCCTCAGCGCACGCTTTGTGAGGAAATGGCGCCAGCTGTTCTAAACGCACAAAGATGACGTTTCCTGACGCATGGGGCGAAGCCAGCAGATCGTAATATACTTTGCCGCTGCACATCAGGATGTGGTGCGGCGGTGCGCCTGCAGGCAGGGCATGCACAGGGGCGCCTTTGGATGTGGTGAGCACGGGCTGAAAGCTTCCATCGATCACATCATGCAAGGGAGAGGTGGCGCGCGGGTCTCTTAACCATGATTTGGGCGTCATCACCACCAAGGGTTTGGCCGGACGGGTGTAGGCCTGGCGCCTTAGCAGATGAAAAAATTGAGCCGGTGTGGTGACATGGGCCACCCCCAGATTATCCCGCGCTGCCAGCTGAAGAAACCGCTCAAGGCGCGCCGAGGAATGTTCAGCCCCCTGGCCTTCATAGCCATGCGGCAACAAAAGTGTGATGGATGAAGATCGTCCCCATTTTTGTGCTGAGACGGCCAGATATTGATCAATAAACACCTGCGCGCCGTTGGCAAAGTCACCAAACTGGGCTTCCCACAGCACAAAAGCATCGTCGCGGGCCCAGCTATAGCCAATCTCAAACCCCAAGGCCGCAGCTTCAGAAAGGGGCGAATTGACAAGGCTTAAGGGGGCCTGTGTGTCTGAAACGTGGTTGAGGGGGACATAACGCGCCTCTGTTTTTTGATCGATGAAAGCGCCGTGGCGTTGGGTAAAGGTGCCGCGCACGCTGTCTTGCCCCACCAAACGCACCGCCATGCCGTCTCTAAGCATGCTGCCCAGCGCCAAACTTTCCGCCAAAGACCAGTCGATGCCTTGTTGTGTGTCAAGCATTTCACGTCGCTTGGCAATAAAACGGTTGATTTTGGGATGTAGGTTCATGTGCTCAGGCTCGTGCGTGAGGGCGTTGCCCACAGCGTGGAGGAGAGATGCATCACAGGCCGGCACAGATTGCTCAGCGCGCGCTTGTGGCTTCTCTTGGGGTGGTGGTGCCTTGGGTTCCTTCAGCGCTTTGCGATAAAAGGCCTCAAGAGTTTTGGCGCCGTCAACGCACACTTCTTGAGAAAGCACATGCTGCGCCACCAGGGTTTGGCCATAAAGATTGCTGACGGGAAGGGCCTCATCCACAGCTTGATAGAGTAACGGGTTGGTGAAACGAGGTTCATCGAGCTCATTGTGGCCGTGGCGGCGAAAGCACATGATGTTCACCACGCAGTCTTTATGAAAGGTTTGCCGAAATGCAAAAGCGATGTCACAGGCACGCTGCACAGCTTCGGGATCTTGTCCGTTTACATGCAGGATGGGGGCCCCCACTATGTGGGCCACATCAGTGGCCTCGCGGGGGAAGCTTTCCGCAGGGTGCGTGGTAAAGCCCACCTGATTGTTCAGCACAATATGGATCAACCCACCGCCGTGATAGTTTTCAAGCCCTTGCAACATCAATGATTCCATCACCACGCCCTGACCTGCAAAAGCTGCTTCCCCATGGATCAAAACCCCTAAAGGTCCAGGCTTGCCTTCTTTTGGCTGTTGCTCTTGAAGGCCGCGCACATAGCCCATCATCACAGGCGTGGCCGCTTGCAGGTGAGACGGGTTTGGCAGCAAGGTGAGGAGAAGCTGGGTGTCAGGATCACGGGTTTCCCACCCTAGGTGATAAGGCACATCATCGGTGCCCCACACAGGGTGCGTTTCTGCCTTATACAGCAAGGATAGGGGTTTTTTCAAAAGATGGGTCAAGAGGTTCAGCCGCCCGCGGTGATAGGCGCTGAAGACCACGTGGGTTAGGCCCTCTTGCGCCGCCCGCCGGCACAGATGATGAAGGCCGGGCATCAAGGCATCTGCGCCCTCCAAGCTAAACCGTTTGGCGCCGGGAAAAAGCTTCCCCAAGGTTGTTTCAAAAGTGTGAGCCTCAAGCAGTTGGTGCCACAGCTCTTTTTTTTGGCGATTCGTCAGAGCGGTGGGGGGAGATTCACACTGCGCATACAAAAAGGCGCGTTCTTGCGCAGAGGTCAAGGTGCCAGTTTCAAGGGAAAGCGGCCCTACATAAGCTGCTGCCAAAGCTTTGACAGCCGCAAAGGAAGGATCGCTTTTTTTATGAGTGGCATAAAAGCGGAACAAGGGCGGGGGCAGGTCTGGGGCAGGCGCCACGGGGTTGGTGTGAGCAAAGCGATAGCCTTCTAGGCGCAAAAAATCTCGTATCTGTTCAAGCAAGGCTTTCTTGGGGTCATGGGGCAGAGACACCGCTGGATTTGAAGGGGCCTCAGGCAACGTGGCGGGTGAGAGGTGTTGTGAGGGGGCGTTTTCATCAAAGAAGGGGTCATCACGGGAAGGGGGGGGTGCCCACGAAGGTAGCGCAGGGCGCTTGATGCGTGACGCTTTTGCACGGCGGTTTTCTTCAGACACTCTCTCTTCACACATCCCCTCTTCAGGAGGCTGGTTTGGGAGGGCTTGGCCTTCAGGTGTCCAGGCTTGAAAAAAGGTGTGCCAGGCAGGAGGCAGCTGCTGAGGGTCGGTGAGAAAAAGGTCGTAAAGGATATCAAGAAACGCCGCGTTGCCAGCAAAGAAAGGCGATGTTGGATGCTTCATAATGACCCTTGCTAGCGATGGAGCACCTCGTGCGTGGTGATCCCGATGTGTGTGGGCGAATCGACAACGTGAACGCCTGCGTTTTTGAGGGCTTCTTTTTTGGCAGTGGCAGTGCCAGTACCGTGCGTCGTCACTGCGCCTGCATGGCCCATGCGCCTTCCCTCAGGAGCGGTTTGTCCGGCAATAAAGCTGATGATCGGTTTGGGCAAAGGCCCGCGGCTTTTCAAAAACGCAGCGGCTTCTTCTTCAGCGTTGCCGCCAATTTCGCCAATCATCACAATGGCGTCGGTGTCATCGTCATGAAGAAAAAGATCTATAATATCCACAAACCCCAATCCTCCTATGGGGTCGCCGCCAATGCCTACGCAGGTGGATTGCCCCAACCCTTGTTTGGTGAGTTGAGCCACCGCCTCATAGGTTAGGGTGCCTGAGCGTGACACAATGCCCACGGCTCCAGGTTTATGAATATCGCCGGGCATAATGCCAATTTTGGATTTTCCTGGTGAAATCACCCCTGGGCAATTGGGGCCGATCAGCTGTGTCTTGTGTGTGGCTAAGGCTTTGTTAACGCGCATCATGTCCAGCACGGGGATGCCTTCCGTAATGCCTATAACCAAATCAACACCTGCCTCAGCGGCTTCAAGAATCGCATCCGCGGCAAAGGGGGGGGGCACATAAATCACACTGGCATCGGCGCCTGTTTCTTTGACGGCGGCCTCCATAGTGTTAAATACGGGAAGCCCTAAATGCGTTGTGCCACCTTTGCCTGGCGTCACGCCGCCCACCATGCGGGTGCCATAGGCCAGCGCTTGCTCTGTATGAAACGTGCCGTGCTTGCCCGTAATGCCTTGACATAACACGCGTGTGTGTTGGTCAATCAGGATGCTCATGCCGCCTCCTTCGCCAACGCCACGGCACGCCGGGCCGCATCTTCAAGGGAGGGGGCTGATTCAATGGTGAGGCCAGAGGTGGCCAGCAAAGCCTCAGCTTCGCGCACATGGGTGCCGGCCAAGCGCACCACGATGGGTTTTTCGATATGAAGGGTCTGGATCGCTTCTGTTAAGCCTTGCGCCATAAGGTCACAATGCATGATGCCGCCAAAAATGTTGACCAACACCGTTTTAACGTTGGCGTCACTCAAAATAATACGCAGCGCCGTTTTGATTTGTTCAAGGGACGCGCTGCCCCCCACATCTAGAAAGTTGGCCGGTGCGCCGCCCATAAGCGAAAGCGTGTCCATGGTGGCCATGGCAAGGCCTGCGCCGTTCACCATGCACCCAATATGCCCGTCTAGCTGTACATAACTGAACCCGGCCTGGTCTGCCTCCACCTCTTGGGGCGCACTTTCTCGGGGGTCTTTAAGTGCTGCAATGTCTGGATGACGATAGAGCGCGTTGTCATCAAAGGTGATTTTGGCGTCCACGAGCACCATGCGGCCCTCTGGGGTCAACACAAGTGGGTTGATTTCAAGAAGCGACATATCCTTATCCACAAACCCTTGGTATAAGGTGGTTAACAACTGACGCAAAGGGGCGCGCAGGTCTGCGGGCCACGCCAAAAAATCGGCCACGCGCACAACGTGAAAGGGTTTGAGCCCATAATAGGGGTCAATGTCGAGGGTGAGGATCTTGTGGGGAGCTGTGGCGGCAATTTCTTCAATATACGCACCACCCGCCGATGAGGTCATGAGCGACACGCACCCATGATCGCGGTTGAGAAAAAAGCTGAGGTAATATTCCTGCTCAAAATCAGCCGCCTCTACAATATAAACATCATGCACCTTTTTGCCTTCAGGACCTGTTTGCGGGGTGACAAGGTGCATGCCCAAAAGCTCGGAAGTGATAGTTTCCGCCTCCTGCACCGTTTTAGCAAAGCGAATGCCGCCCCCTTTGCCGCGCCCACCGGCGTGAATTTGTGCTTTCACCACAAAAGGGGCACGCAGATTGGCGCACAGGTCAACCACCTCAGAGGTGTGGGTGATAAGCCCCCCTTTTTGCACCGGAAGGCCCATGCCTGCCAAAAGAGCTTTAGCCTGATGTTCATGAATATCCATGGCGCTTTTTTGCTCTACTTTGTGTTTTTAGTTTGAGGGGCGTGTTCCTTTGCCAACGTGTGCAAGATGCCCTCACGCACGCCACGGTCGGCAGCAATAATAAAATCGACGTTGAGGATGTCATAAATGGCTTCAAACAACGCAATGCCGCCCATAATGGATTCAGCGCGCTGCTGGCCAATGCACGGGTGATTGAGACGATCTGAATAATGGGTGGAATTGAGATAGCGAATCACATTTTTGAGGTTCTCACGGGATAACACCGCCTCATGCACGCGGGTTTTGTCATAGCTCTCCAGGCCCAAAATAATGGCTGCCAACGTGGTGATGGTGCCGCTGGCCCCAATCATTTGTGCTTTGCCCTCGCGGATCACGCCATAAATACCGTGGCGAAGCGCAAATTCGTTCACCTCATGGGAAAAAAACTGTGTGATATCCTCCCGTTTTTCTGGATCTTTGAGCTGATCCTTGAGGGTGGCAAACCCATGGGGGAAGGAAATGCTGTCAATCACCTTGAAATCTTGGTTAGGCAAGATTTTTGTCCACACAAGCTCGGTGCTTCCGCCACCAATGTCAAAAACAATAGCATGCGAAAATTGATCATCAAAAAGCTCAGCGCACCCAGCAACGGCAAGCTCAGACTCTTCTTGCGGGGTGATCACCTCAATGCGAATGCCTGTTTTTTTGAAGGCCTCTTGCACAAATTCATCGGTGTTTTCTGCCCTGCGGCAAGCGGCTGTGGCCACACAACGCATATAAGGCACATGGTAAAATTGGAGCCTTTTGCGACACTCTTCCAAGGCGAGATAGGCACGATCCATGGCCTGGAGAGACAATTTGCGCGACTGCTCCAAATTTTCACCAAAACGTACAACGCGCGATAAAGAATCAATGTGCGTAAACTGCCTTACGCCCTCAGATTCCACAAGGCGGGCAATAAGAAGGCGACAGGTGTTGGTGCCTAAATCGACGGATCCATAGAGATTGGCCCCAGACTGGGCCCCAGAATGCTCAGCTTCAGAATTTGTCATGAAGCGATTCTAGCATAGTTTCTGGGAAAAGCTATTTTTTACTCTTTTTTTTTCATACCCGCTTTTAACGGTTTATGGAGGTTCATCTCCTACCCTGGTGTTCAAACACAATAGGGGGCATTGAGGGGGACTTCACATCGTGCGCAGCGTGATTGTAACAGGATCGACAAGTGGTATTGGGTTGGGCATTGCCAAGGTTTTTGCCAAGAATGGTGATCAGGTGTTGCTTAACGGCATTGAGTCTGAAAGCGACGTGCAACCCTTGATTGAAGAGCTATCCACGCTTTCAGGTCAAAAGGTTGTGTATTCGGGCGCAGATCTCAGCCGTGTTCAAGGGTGTCATGATCTTGTGGATACATGCCTGGATGTGTTTGGCGCTGTGGATGTGGTGGTAAACAACGCCGGCATTCAGCACAAAGCGCTTGTGGAAAATTTTCCTGAAGATCGGTGGAGAAAGGTGATCCAGCTTAACCTTGAGGCTGCCTTCTTTATTGCGCAAAAAGCTTTGCCTTACATGTATGAGAAAAAATGGGGTCGCTTGATTCATATTTCCTCTGCGCACGGGTTGGTGGCGTCGGTGGAAAAAGCGGCCTATGTGGCAGCCAAGCATGGGTTGTTGGGGTTGTCTAAGGTGATGGCACTTGAGGCAGCCGGCCGCGGCGTGACCAGCAACTGCATCTGTCCAGGTTGGGTGCTGACACCTTTGGTGCAAAAGCAAATTGAAGGCATTGCCGAAAGGGAAGGGTGCGACCTGAATGAAGCTAAGCATAAGCTTTTGGTGGAAAAGCAACCGTCTAAAGAGTTTGCCACGCCTGAAGAAATTGGTGCCGCAACGTTCTTTTTGGCTTCACAAGAGGCAGCACAGATCACAGGCGCGCACCTGGCTGTGGATGGCGGTTGGACAGCGCAATAGGCCTTGGCCCATTCTTGTTAGGCTGCTTCTTGTCGGGCTTTGTGTTAGAGGCTGAATTCGGCGCCCAGATAAATTTCTTGCACCATGGGGTCGTTCACAATATCTTGCGGCGTGCCTTCTTTGAGAATGGTGCCGCCGTTGATGATATAGGCCCTATCCACCACCGCCAGCGTTTCGCGGACGTTGTGGTCGGTGATCAAAATCCCTAAGTCTTTTTTCTTCAACCTTTTGATCAGGGTGCGTATATCGCGCATCATTTTAGGGTCAATGCCTGCCAGTGGTTCATCAAAAAGCAGAAAGCGGGGCGAGCCCACCAAGGACCTGGCAATTTCAACGCGGCGGCGCTCACCACCCGACAGCACCTTGGCTTGCTTAAAGCGAATGTCATTGAGGCGAAATTCATCAAGGAGCTGTTGTAGCACCTCTTCCCGTTTGGCTTTATCGCGATGGAAAATCTCAATAATGGCCATGATGTTGTCTTCAACGCTGAGGCCTCTGAAAATGGAGGTGTCTTGAGGAAGATAACGTATGCCGGCCCGGGCGCGCATATACATGGGCAACCCTGAAAGATCGAGGTGCCCAAGCGAGATCGTGCCTGTGTCATTGGCGATCAGGCCCGTTACCATGCCAAAAGATGTGGTTTTGCCGGCGCCATTGGGCCCCAATAAGCCCACCACTTCACCCGTGCGCACATGAAAGCTGACGTTGTGCACCACCGGTGTACCACGATAGGTTTTTTTGAGGTTTTTAGCCGAAAGAACAAGGGGAAGTGATGAAATCATAACAAGGTCAAGAAAAGAAAGTGCATGGCGTGGGTTTTATGTTGCGGTGTCCTTGTGCGAAGGCTGACGAAAAAGGCCTTTGGTGCGGCCACCATGCCTATTGTGAAAAAAAGCTTCCGTTGTGTCTAGTCTATAGATCGCTTTATCCATCAGGGCCACCCCTTCAGCATCGGCCATCTTGACGTTACCATAAAGCGTGAGCTTCTTTTGGTTGGGGTCATACACAGCCCGCTGGGCGGCGATGGTGACGTGTGTATTCACAAAAAGCACATCGCCTTCGCTTGTGACGTGAATCATGGCGTCTCCTTTGGGGGAGGGTTTTACCTTAAAGGTAAGGGTCTGAGCTGTGAGGGTGGCTTTATACGTTGGAAAGATCATGTGTGGGTACTGTATGTGCCCCTGGCGTTTGAGGTGATGAAAAGTGCACGGAGCAGGAGAGAGAATGTAGAAATCTTTCAGCACAATCCGCGGGTTTCCATAAAGGGTGGTGGTGTGGTTGTTGTGCTCATAGTGCGCTTTTTGTCCCAAGGCTTGCACGTGGGGCATATCAATACGCACCGTGCCGCGGGCCTGAAGGGTTTGGATGGCGTGAGGCTCTTTTGTAAAGGTCATATCCATGCGATCGGCGCGGATGCGTAACTCCTTTTTGCTGAGATCAACGTGACCCAGCGCGGTGCACGTGCCTTTTGTTTGATGACAGCTCATTTTGGTGTCAGCGCGGATCACCAGCTTATCATCACAAAGCGCCTGCGTAAGACCCAAAAGCCACAGGGCGACCACAAGGCGCATCATGGGGCCACGTTCAGGATAAGATGAGACCGCCCCTTCAAGCACAGATATTCCCCGGCGTTGTCAAGGGAAAACCCTTCGGCCTCAAAGGTGCCCAAGGGCCCCTTGCCATGAACGGCATGATCTCCGTGGACATGTTTTGTTTCAGGGTTGAGGCGCACATCCCGCGACACAATGTGGGTGCCATCTTCTGTATCTAGGGTGACGTTGCCTGCCAGGTTGACCACATCTTTTTCCACATAATGCCCTTCTTGGCCCGTGATTTTGATTGTTTTTTGAGGGCTAACCAGCACATAAGACATGTCGCGGGCCTCTGTCTTAAAAGAGGTTTTGGCTTTGTTGGGCGGGGCAGTCACAGATTTCGTTAAGCTCGGCATTAAAAAATAAAGACAGGTGAGGATCCAAAGCCCCACAAGAGCCCATCGGGTCATACGGATGATGCGTTCATAGTGCTTGAAAAAAAGGGAGATATCGCTCATAAAGATCGCGCTCCTTGAAACTGTGCTTGATAGGACAAACAGTCGTGCCACGTGGCCAGCCCTAAGATTTTTTGGTGAGGGTCTGTCACGCAGAGGGCGTGTATTTTCTTAGCGGACATCAGCGTCATCGCTTCATCCAAAAAGCAGGTTGGCGCGGCCGTGATAGGCTCGCGGGTCATAATTTCTTCCGCCTTTTGGGTCAGCAAGGAGGGGTGCATGGCGCGTCTTAAGTCACCATCACTGATAATGCCAAGAAGGGTGTGATCTGGCATCGCAATCACCACGCATCCTGATTGCTTTTCTGTCATCACCAACAAAACCTCTGACATGGGCGTTTGGGGCGAAACAAGCGGCAAAAAAGACCCGGTGCGCATGATGTTTTCTAAGCTTGTGAGTTTAAATCCGAGGTTGCCGCCGGGGTGAAATTGTTTATACGTTTCCGCAGAAAGGTTTTTTTGGTGAGCCAGCGACGACATCAATATGTCACCCAAGGTGAGCATCAGAAATGTCGATGTGGTGGGCGCCAGACCAAGGGGACAGATTTCTTGCGCAGAGGGAATGGTCAGCACCACATCTGCAGCACGACCAAGAGAGCTTTGGGGTACCGCCGTCATGGAGATGATAAAAGCCCCAATGTGTTTGGCATGTCTAAGCACGGGCGCCAGCTCTTGTGTTTCGCCTGAATTAGACAGGACGAACAACGTGTCAGCTGAGCCAATCATGCCCAAATCGCCGTGGGCAGCCTCAGTCGGGTGAATAAACACCGCCGGGGTGCCTGTGGACGTGAAGGAGGCAGCTAATTTTTTGGCAATGTGGCCACTTTTGCCCACGCCTGCCAAGATGAGCGTTCCCTTAAGGGTGGCCAGGTGAGCCTGCGCGTGTGCAAAGGCCTTGTCAAATGAGGTTTCCAGCTCCTCAAGCGCCCGCTGATACACAGCCAGCATGGCCTTTTCAGAAAGAGGGAGCGTCTCAACGGTTTGTGTTTTTTGAAGAACAGGCATCGCTGTCTCCCCAAGAACATTAGCCCTAGTTTACCGCACAATGCCTCACAGATCAACAATAGTGGCTCTTAGCCTCTTTGGTGCTTTGCGCACGTTTCTCCCCTTGTTCTTGGAAAAAGATGTGTGTTAGCTTGGCGTGTAAGGTGTTGAGCGTCAAAGAACATGGATCCGCAGGCAGAGCATAGAATGAAAACAGGGTTTGACTGGGCCAAAGAACGTGGCGTGAAAGACGCGGCTCTTATGCGTATGCAGGGTCAGCTGTTTGATTTATCCTCTTCGTGGCCATCAGACACAGAGGTGGAGATTTTGTCACGCACCCATCCGGACGTGTTGCCCACGCTCCGTCATGATATGGCCCATGTGTTGGCGCAAGCGGTGAAAGAGCTGTATGACGATGTTCAGGTGACCATTGGCCCTGATATTGAGCATGGGTTTTATTATGACTTTTATCGTGAAATCTCCTTTCGGGATGAAGACTTGCCCGTCATCGAGGCGCGCATGCGGGAGATTGTGAAGCGAGATGAACGTTTTGTGCGCCAAGAGTGGTCTCGGCCTGAGGCCGTGGCCTATTTCAAAGCGCAGGGTGAGCATTTTAAGGTGGAGCTCATTGAGGGGCTGCCGACGGACGAGGTGCTTTCGGTCTATCGCCAGGGCACGTTTCTTGATTTGTGCCGCGGCCCTCATTTGCCCTCAACGCGTTATGTGGGGCGAGGGTTTAAGCTGACGCGTTTGGCAGGGGCCTATTGGCGCGGCGATGCGCAAGGGGTGAAACTGCAAAGAATCTATGGGCTGGGGTTCGCTACAGAACAAGATCTGGCTGATCACCTCACGTTTTTAGACGAAGCAGAAAAGCGGGATCATCGTCGTTTGGGCCGTGAGATGGATCTTTTTCATTTTCAAGAAGAGGCGGCGGGGAGCGTGTTTTGGCACCCTAAGGGCTGGCGCATCTATACCTGTTTGCAGCACTATATCCGCCATCGCCTGGAAGCGGCTGGGTATCAAGAGATCAACACACCTCAGATGCTGTCGCGCACATTTTGGGAAAAATCAGGCCATTGGGATAAATTCCGGCACGCCATGATCACCTGTGATTTGCCTGAAGCCCAAGAACACAAAGAGCCGTTGGCGCTTAAACCTATGAGTTGTCCAGGGCATGTAGAGGTGTTTAAGCAGGGCATCAAAAGTTATCGCGATTTGCCTTTACGTTTTTCAGAATTTGGTGCCTGTGTGCGTTATGAGCCCTCGGGCGCTTTGTTTGGCCTGATGCGTGTGCGTGCCTTTACCCAAGATGATGCTCACATTTTTTGCACGCCTACGCAGGCGTTGGAGGAAACCAAGGCGTTTTGTGATCTGTTGGCGTCGGTGTACAAAGATTTGGGCTTTGATGAGGTGGGGGTGATGTTTTCAGATCGCCCCAAAGTGCGCGCAGGGGATGATCCAACCTGGGATAGAGCGGAAGAGGCACTCAAGGCCGGCGCTGAGGCGGCCGGGCTTTCATGGACGTTGAACCCGGGGGAAGGGGCTTTTTATGGCCCCAAGCTTGAGTTTGTGTTGAAAGACAGTCTGGGCCGTCATTGGCAGTGCGGAACGCTTCAGGTGGATTTGGTATTGCCCGAGCGTTTGGGTGCGCGCTATATCGATGCGTCGGGCGCGAAACAAACACCGTGGATGTTGCACCGGGCTATTTTAGGATCGTTTGAGCGTTTTACAGGGATTTTAATCGAACACTATCGTGGGCGTTTGCCCTTGTGGTTGGCCCCTGTGCAGGTGGTGGTGCTGCCGATTACCAATGCTCTTGATTCTTATGCCCAAGATGTGGTACAAGCCTTCAAGTCCGGGTGGCTGCGTGCCCAGATGGATGGAAGGTCTGTGAAAATTGGTGCCAAGATTCGTGAAGCCGTGATGAGCAAGGTGCCCCATATTGTGGTGGTCGGCGAGCAGGAAGCGTCAAGCCGATCCATCTCTTTGCGTGCACCTGACGGCACACAAACGGTTCTGTCGTTGCAAGAGGGGGTAGACAAACTTGTTTCTTGTGCCAAGATGCCCTCACATGGTTGAGTTGAGATAAGGAGTGAGCTTCTGGACCAGAAAAAAATGAATACAGGCCCGCGTATCAATGATTACATTCGTGCCTCCAAGGTGCGTCTGATTGATAGTGAGGGAGAATTTTTAGGCATTGTGTCTCTTGAGGAGGCGCGAGAAGAGGCAGCGCGTCGAGGTCTTGATCTGGTTGAGGTTGCGGCCGATGCACGTCCGCCTGTGTGCAAAATTCTTGATTATGGCAAGCTTCGCTTTGAAGAGCGTAAGAAGAAAGCGCTCATGAAAAAGAAGCAAAAATCGCTCGACACCAAGGAGCTGCAATTTCGTTTAAAAATCGGTGACCATGATTATCAGGTCAAACTGCGTCAGGCGGAAAACTTTTTAAGGCAAGGCCACCGTTTGCGTGTGGTGGTGCGTTTCAAGGGGCGCGAAATTGGTCACCAAAATATGGGCGTTGACCTTGTGAACAAAATTCTGGCCGATCTGTCGGCGTTGGGCAAGCCTGAAGCTGTGACAAAAAGTGAAGGGCGCCGCATGTTGGTGGTGGTGGTGCCGCTGGCCAAGAAAGCTGGTCAGCAGGAGAAAAAGCCGTCCTCATCGCCTGAAAAGCCTGCGCCTCCACAGGTTGCGCCTGAGAAAGCGGGTTCTGAGAAACCTTCCCCTGAGGTTTCATCGGGGGGCCCTTCGTCTGAAGCGTCGCCATCTGCTGACGCGCCTGCTTCGAAGCCATAATCCTTCTTGAGCGTGAGCCCTCCCGAAGGGCTCATACAGAAGACTCCCTTCTTGCATGGAACTAGAGGACAGGCTGAGGGGCCATCAGGCATATCTGAGTAAACCTGTACATTTCTCTCCCCTCTGTTTTTGTGCCTGTTAGATAAGCAGAAAGATTATGCTTATGATGGGTCCAACAACTTTGCCAAAAAACACGGCCACAGGATACCAGGGTTTTGCCTTAAGTATCCTCACTTTTTCTGAGAGAATACCTATTTTTTTCTGACCAAAGGCTTTGGTGCGTTCCCACAGGGTGGCATCTTCAGATGTTTTGTGCGCGCTTTGCGCGTCTTCATCCTTCAACGTCGCAGCTTTGTGTTGATGGGTTTCTTTGTCGTCATGGACGTAAGACATCACACGTTTGAGGGCCTGACACAATAAATCTTTCATCTCTTCAGAAACAGCTGGTTTGTCTTGTGAGTCATGAGCAGTGTGTATGGGCGTGATGAGGCGCTGGGTGCACAGGGGCTCGTCAACCTCTTGGGCGGGCGTTGGCGCTGCGCCTGGTTTGTGTGTGGGGGGGGAGGCTTTGGTGCTTTCATCCCCATCCGTTTCTGCCTGCATACTTAGGATGATGGCTGCTAACTCTTTCATTTGTGACGTTATCGTCACCATGTGTTGATGTAATTGCTGCACGTTTGCCCAAAGTGCCTCCTGTGTTTCATGAGGAAGCGTTTCTTGACGAAAGTCGTCTTGACAAGGCGTTTGGGATTGAAAAACTTCTGCGTGGAGAGGCACCACAGAGGTGCGGTGATCAGTGCTTTCATGAAGGGTTTCTGGGGTTTGTGCGCCATACTGGTGATCGAGTTCATCCGTCATAACGCGCGGGGTTTGTGCACGAAGTTCATAAGAGGCGGGTGATAGAGGCGAAACAGACTCAGCTCGATCAAACGAGATGTCCGCCAGCGCGGTGGATGTACACATCAAACAAAGGGGAAGGAGGTATCGATACGTCATAAATACAATAAAAACCCAACAAATTGACAATAACTTTATATAAAATACATAAAAAAACACACCTTGGGAACATTTTTTATCTTTTTTGTTAAATGCGCCCGCGGTGTGTTGAGGGTAAGATGTCTGCCTCCTTAACGGTGTTGCAATGTATTCACGTTGTATGACTTGCTTATGTAGATTGCCCTCTGTTCATCTTCGTGGGCGCTCACACATGAAAAAAGACGAGAAAACCATCCTTTGCGCGGTTTTGAGGGGGCTGTTTCTATAGAAAGAAGTGTGTCCAGGCCCCTTGTGTTCTGGGCTTGTTCCTGTGTGTTTTCCCCTAACGCTTTCTGTTTTTCTTTCATGTTCTTTGTCAATGATTGAATCGTTTGGGTCATGTTGCGCTTTTTTTCTTGATGTTTTGTGAGAGCTTTATTATAAACTGCTCCGTCTTTCATTTTTAATTTTTTCTTCTCGAAGCTATTGCTAAGTTTTTTCTGCTTTTCTTCCGCAGCGGTGCGCTTTTTCTGAAGCATCGCAAGAGTCTCGCGAAGGATTGTTTCTTGTTCTCTCAATCTGTTGGCTTCTTGTTTATGTTTGTTTTTCTTTTCTCGGCGTTCTTGGGGGGGAAGAACCTGAAGGGTTGTGATGAGGGTACCTTGGTTATCTGCTGTGTCCTGATGGGAAAGCACAACGTCAGGGAGCGGGTCTATCTCCCTTACCGCCGCTTCTGGGGCTGAAAGTTTTTGTTGCATCTGTTGTGGAGGAAGCATTTTTTTCTGACTTTTTAGATTTTCAAAATTCGTCCAGCTTTGAACAAGAGAGGTTTCTGCTTGTTGTAATCGTGCGCTGACAGGCCCTGCGTCTCTCAGATCATGAGAGGGCGCATCCTCTGAAGTGGGGGTGTTGATAGGTCTTAAGAGAGGGGATGGCACGTCATACGGAGGGCAAGCGAAAGCCCCAACGTTCAGAGGAGAGAGGGGGGAAACAGCAGATTTTTGGCTGTTTCTTTTGGTGTGTACAGCCTTGCGAGCCCTCTTCAGAAGGGTATCGACAGGTGATGCCGCTGGCGACTTTGGCACGGCATAGGTTTGATCTNGTGAGCGCGGTATGGCATAGGTTTGATCNNGTGAGCGCGGTATGGCATAGGTCTCGTCTAAGGAGCGTGGTGAAGCATAATCCTCATTTTTTGCAGACATATGTGGTGAAGGAAGCACGCCAAGGAAAGTCGGACGCGTGTGGGTTTGTCTGCGTCCATCAATCTGATGTGCCTGTGAGGACGCCATGTTAGGAGACATCCGTTCCCGATGGGTTTTTATGGTTGCTTTTACCTTTGTTGTGTGTGCGTGAATAAGCGCCTGGTCTTCTGCAGAAAAGCCAGGTGATGGGGGCACAGGCGCTTTTTTATTTTCCTGAGAACATGTTAACAATGTTAGAATATCCTTATAAAGTGTGCGCATGTCTTGAGCGTCACGATTTTCTCTCGCATGTTGAAAGGTATTAAGAAAGCCACGCACTTTTGGCGTTATTTGCTCTATATAGGTTTGTTTTTGTTCAGAAGTTAATGTATGGATTTGACGCCCGAGCTTTTCATAAAATGTTGTAAGTTTTTGTTTTTCTTGCGTTAAAGAAATATGCTGCCGTTGGTCATGGCGAGAGATATCAGATGACAAGGCGTGGGATTTGCGGGTGTATGCAGACATTGCAGGCACAGGTGCATCATCATTGCTTTGTTGGGGACCGGCAAAGCCGTGATGGAAAGAAAAAACAGACAAAGAAAGGGAAGCGAATAAAGAAATATGAATATTCATCACAATTAACAAAAGAACCAATACGTAAAATTTGGGTCTATCTTCTGTCAAATCATGTGTGAATCAATTTTTATCTTATAAAAAGATGTTTTTTAACAAAATAAAATATATAAAAACTTTAATGAAGTTTTTTTATTTTAATAAGGCAGTTAAAAAGGATGAAATGCTGAAATATAAATATTAATAATTAAAATAGATAAAAAAGAGCCATCAGCAAAAAAGGGGTTCTCATGTTATCAACAGGCCTTGGTCGAAGAGATGGCACAGCGGAAAAAGGGCAATCGGGAAGGCGCATCTGCAGAGTGTGGTCCTTACACGCCTTTCCCTTCCACATAGCCACCGAGAAAAGAGTTGTCATGGCAGAGACATCATCGCGCCAAAAGAAATACGCATAAAAATCGACAAACCAAGTGCAAAAAGAGGTCCCGTCAGACGCATGATCCTGCCCTGCCTTACGGGGGCGTTATACAGGGGCCGCAGTGCACATCGCATCAACCACAACAGGGGATCACCATATTACATAAGGTAGGCAGATTATCATGCCCATGATCATGCAGCCCCTAATTATAGGTGGGCTTCATGAACATGGTCCGCGCAAGGGTTTGAAGCCAGGACTGTTACCTTTCAGTCGGTTCTCTTAAGGGTATGGTCCCATGATCTCTGCCGTTCCCTCATGGTGTGGTGTGGGAGGGGGAGGTCCTTTGTGTCGATCCTCATTTTGGGGGGCTAATTCTTTTTTTCTTTGGTCGTGTCGTCTTCGAGGCTCAACGGGGCAAAGAAAGGAATGCCCTGTCGTTGCGTCAGGCACAGCACCACCTTTTGTCCCTTTTTCTGCGCGGCGTTAAGCACACGCTTGGCTTCCTCTGTAGAGGTCACCGCTTTTTGGTCAATGGAAAGCAACAGGTCGCCGGGTTTGAAAAATTCACTTGCCCGTGACTCGGGGTGAACATCCACAATCAACAGCCCTTTGGTCCCTTGATCAATGTGGTGTTGCTTGCGTGTGATGTCATCCAAGCTGCGCAGCGTGAGGCCATAGGCAAACACGCCTTTGGGTGGCTCAGCCTTCTCTTGCTTGGGGTGGACGGGCTTTGAGATCTCTTCATTTTCTTCAATGTGAATGTAAAGGATCTTGCTGTAATAGTTGCCGGACTTAGGATCTTTGCGCCACACTTCTACGGGTGTTTTTTTGCCGATGGGCAAACGTCCCACCACCTTTGTGGTTTGTGCGGCATTTTTGATGGGGGTGTTGTCAATCTTTGTGATTAAATCCCAAGGTTTCACGCCGGCTTTCGAGGCTGGTGCCCCCTTGATCACATCCACCACAAGCGCACCCTGGGGTTTCTTGAGTTTCAGGCTGCGTGCGATATCTTGGTTGACATCCTGTACATGCACGCCAATCCAGCCGCGTTTGACATAGCCATTTTTCTTAAGCTGCTCAATCACAAACAGGGCAACATCTGAAGGAATGGCAAAGCCAATGCCAATATTGCCGCCCGTGGGCGAAGCGATCATCATGTTGATCCCAATCACCTCACCCTTCACGTTAAACAACGGACCACCTGAGTTGCCGAGGTTGATAGACGCATCGGTTTGGAAAAAGCCGCCCACATGGGTGGGTTGCATCATAAAACTGCGCCCTGCATGCGAAATTACGCCCACTGTTACCGTGCCGCCAAGCCCCAACGCATTTCCAATGGCAATCGACCAGTCACCCACACGCACTTGAGAAGCATCGCCAAAGTGCACGTAAGGGAAGGGACCTTTTTCTGCCAGTCTCAACAAGGCCAGGTCTGAGCGTGGGTCCATACCCACCACCTTAGCACGAATATCGCGTTGGTCTGCAAGGGTGACAATGACCTCATCGGCCCCGTCCACCACGTGGGCATTGGTGACAACATGGCCCTCTGCATCGATGATAAACCCTGATCCTGCCCCCATAGGCACCCGGCGTTTCTTAGGGGCTGCATCAAACTGATCAAGAAAATCCCGGAAGCGAAAAAGATCATTGGAGGGGCCACCCATGCCGCCACCCTTTTTAGGCCCCACCTCCAGGCTGTAGGTGGTCATTTTTTTGATCACTGAGACATTCACAACCGCAGGCAACAAAGGTTCCACCACATCGGCAAATCCATTGTTCGTCACCTGGGGGGGAGAGACCTTTTTGGCAGAACGGCTCTTCTTTTTGGTAGGGGAGGCATGGGATGGGCGCGCAGAAGGCTCAGCCGCAAGGGGAAGCCATCCGTCTGCTAACAATCCAATAACAATCAATGCAAAGCGAATCCAGGTGATCACAAAAAGCCTACCTTTGGGTTTGACGATGGGGGGAATGTTTGGAAGGAGACACTGGCGAAGATGCTGACGGAGAGGCTGGTGAAGGCGTGCCATTGAAAAGATGCATGAAAGGCTGATCAGGGTGAAGGACATAAACCGTCTGTTTCTTCAGAGCTTGACGATAAGCTGCTAAGGTTTGGTAAAAATATGCAAATTCCGGACTTTGCCCGTAAGCATCCCGATAAATGGTTTGCGCCGCCTTTTGGCCCGCGGCACGAATCTTACCCACTTTCTCAATGGCGTCTGCCATAATGCGTTCACCCTTGAGCCGTGCGTTGGCACGGATGATATTGCTTTTTTCGGACCCCACCGCGCGAATCTCTAAAGCCTCCTTGCGTCGCTCGCTGATCATGCGCTCAAAAATAGCCAGGCTGTTGGCGGGAGGGAGATCAGCCCTTAAGATGCGCACATCCACCACCTGAAGCCCCAGCAATCGTGCCGCCTGATTCAGTCGTTCACGAATTTGGTCCATCACACCTACACGGCGTTCAGATAGCAAATCTTCAAGATTTTTTTTGCCCAAGATGCTGCGCGCAAAGCCTGAAATTAGCGACATCAGCCTTGATTGTGCCCCCTGTTCATTGCGCACACTTTGATAAAAAGCAACCGGGTTATTAATGCGATAACGTACAAACATATCCACCACCACACGTTTTTGATCGCCCAGCGTTACCTCTGTGGCCGGCACGGTCAGGCCAAGAATGCGGTTATCATAGGTGATGGTGTCTTGAATGAACGGCGTTTTCCAAAAAAGGCCAGGGGCCTTAATCACGCGCACAAGTCGCCCCAGCTGCAAGACAAGCGTTTGATCAGTTTGTTGCACAATAAACGCACTTTGCAGCAGTAAGAAAAGCAAAACGCCGCTAAGCGCAAGGGTGATGTTTCTGATCATATTAATCCTTTGCTTTTTCTTGCTCGAAAAGGTTCGCACTGGCCAGCGGCAAAATAGGCGCCACGGTTTGCCCTTTGGATGACCCCAGCACAACCTTGCGTTGCTGGCTTAAGATGTCGGCAAAGGCTTCAAGGCGCATTTGATCTGACACCACCCGTCGGCTTTGCGTCCAGCCAGGCAAAAGCTCAAGGAAAGGGGAGGTTTTTTCACGCGCACGCGCCACAACGTGCAGGGCTTGCCCTTCAGCCTTGCGGATCATTTGTGTGCTTTCGGCGCGCTTTTTCGGGATCAACGCATTTTGGAACGCTTCAGCCTCATTGATGGCACGCTCTTGGTCAGCACGGGCCCGCTGCACGTCCCTGTATGCATCAATCACACGTGAGGGAGGGTCAATGCGACCCATCACCACCTCTTGGATATGAACGCCCATGCCATAACGATCAACAGCAGCTTGCAGGTGCTCTTGCGCGGTTTTGTTAATAAAACTCCGCCCCTCGGCCAACACTCGCGAAATCGGTGTTTGAGCCACAATTTCTCTGACAACGCTTTCAGCCGCTGATTTCACCGTGTCTTCAGGGTCGCGGGTGTTAAAAAGAAACGCTTTGAGATCTTTGATCACCCACAAAACGGTGAAATAAACTTCCACCAAGTTTTCATCCCCGGTAAGCATGGCATGCTCGTCAACGCCAGCACTTTTCATATAGGCCCTCACGCCCACAAGAGGGATACCGCTTTCTACGCGTTTGACCTGTGTCACATTCTCAATCATTACCGTTTCAAAGGGCCAAGGCAGATGCCAGTTAAGGCCAGGGTTGCTCATGCGTACCGCTTTGCCAAACCGTAAAACCACACCTTGCTGACTGGGTTGGATGCTGTAAAAACCGCTGCAAAGATAAAGGATGACAAGAAACGCAACTAAAAAGAGGGGCTTTTGGGGAGCACGTTTTCCGTGACGGAACTTATGAAAGAAGTCACCCTCGAAAAAGGAGAAGGAGGGTTTTTGTGTAGACGTCTCCCGACCTCCCCAAGGTCCATAACGTTGACTCATGCAAAGCTTCTCACGCACAAACAAAGATGGGCAAGATTCTATCCAAATTTGAATGAACACGCAATCACATTTTTGCCCAAGGCTGATTCTATGCGTCTATGTGTTTGATTTTATGTAATGACTCCCTAGGTTTGGTTGCAAGCTCTGCTGCGGGCTCTTGCGATGACGGGTTTTCATGGCAGGTGAAGACGCCAACGCCTTTTTTGGCTTGCCCATTGTGCTGTGCCGGCGTTTATGTGCTAGGGATGTGGCTAGGGATGTGTAACTTCTGTGTTGCTCTTGACGCGCGCACCTCATTTTTGTTCGAATATTTTGCTATCCACTCCTTTTTTTGAGAAAATGTGAGGCTTGGCCTTTGTTTTCTGTCTTGATATTTTGGGTTTGTTCAGCTAAGAATGGAGGGACTTTTACAAATTTCTGGTTGCTCTTCATGGCTGTTCCTAAGAAACGGACATCGCTGTCCCGAAAAAAAATGCGTGCCGCTGGCAGCGCCCTACGTGTGGCGTGTGTGTCCAAATGTGCAAATTGTGGTTCCACAAAACGTGCTCACCATATGTGTGATTCCTGTGGTCACTACAAGGGGCGTTTGGTGCTGGCACCTTCTCCCGAGGTGGAGCCAGCTCCGTAAGGGGGCTTTTTTGTCGTGACATTACCAATTGCCATTGATGGACTGGGAGGGGATAAGGCGCCATCTTCCGTGGTGGAGGGCATGTCCCTGGCCCTCGTTCGCTTGCCGCAGCTTTCTTTTTGCCTTTTTGGCGATGAATCTGCGCTGATGCCCCTATTGAAAAGGGATAAGAAGCTTGCGCGCGCCACGTCTATTGTTCATGCGCCTGAGCGCGTGGAGGCCACCACCAAGCCTGGTGAAGCGCTGCGCATCAGAAAGTCAAGCATGAGATTGGCCATTGAGTCTGTCAAAAAAGGGCAGTGTGCTGCTGTGGTTTCTGGGGGCAATACAGGGGCTTATTTGGCGCTTGCGAAAATGATTCTTAAAACCCTTCAGGGGATCTCGCGCCCCGCCATTGTGAGTCAGGTGCCCCATGCGAACGGAGAAAGCATCTTTCTTGATCTGGGTGGCAATGTGTCATGCAGCGCGCGCAATTTGGTTGAATTTGCGCTGATGGGATATTGCTTTGCGAAGCATGTTTTGTTTCGGCATCACCCCCGGGTGGGGCTCTTAAACGTGGGGTCTGAATTGCTGAAGGGGCCCAAAGTGTTGCAAGAAACATCAGATATCCTGCGTGAGATTTTGCCCCATTTTCATGGCTTTGTAGAGGGCAATGACATTACCAAAGGCACAGTGGATGTGGTGGTCACCGATGGTTTTTCGGGCAATGTGGCCCTGAAAATGGGCGAAGGGGTGCTTGACTTTTTTGTGTCCTCTTTGCGAGCTGCCTTTCGCAGCTCTTGGTCAGCGCGCTTGGGGTATTGGATGGCGAAACCCGCCCTTAAGAGTGTGTTTGCTCAGCTAGATCCAAGGCGTTATAATGGGGCGTTTTGGTTGGGTGTGGACGGCGTGGCTGTCAAAAGCCACGGTGGGACGGATGCCCTAGGTTTTTCTCACGCTATTGAAACAGCTTTTGATATTAGTAAGAGTCGCCTCAATGAAAAAATTAAAGAAGAAATGGCGGCCCTTGAAAGCCATCAGGTGTTTCAAAAAATGAGACGCGCGTCTTAATCCGAAAGGAAGGGTCATGGCCACATACATTGCAGGTGTCGGCGCCTATCTGCCTGAAAAAGTCATGACCAACCAGGATTTAGAGAAAACGCTGGATACGTCTCATGAATGGATTGTCACCCGAACGGGCGTCGTGCAAAGGCACATTGCGGCGGACGGCGAACTGACCTCTCATCTGGCCATCAAGGCCTCAGAAGCGGCGCTTGATGATGCCAAAACATCGCCAGAAGATATAGACCTCATCATTCTCGCTACGGCCACGCCTGACCATATTTTTCCCGCAACAGCGGTACGTGTGCAAAAAGCCCTGGGCGCAGCAGGTGCTGCTTTTGACGTAGCGGCGGTGTGTGGTGGTTTTGTGTTTGCATTGGCCACCGCTGACGCTTATATCCAATCAGGAGCTGCCCGCTGTGTGCTGGTCATTGGCGCTGAAACCATGAGCCGGATTGTGGATTGGTCAGATCGCGCGACAGCCGTTCTTTTTGGTGATGGTGCGGGGGCGTTTGTGCTGAAAGCGTCTGAAACCAAGCAGGGCATTTTGGGGTGTGCACTCAAAACCGATGGTCAAGGCTATGATGATTTGTATGTGGATGGCGGAGTCAGCGTGGGCCGCTTTGGTTTTATTAAGATGAACGGACAAGAGGTCTTCAAGCGCGCCATTCGCGACCTGTCTTCCATCAGCCAAACCTTGTTGAAGGCCCATCACACAACCGTGGATGACCTTGACTGGGTGGTGCCCCATCAAGCCAATGTCCGTATTATTGAGGCCGTGCGCAAGCGTTTAGAGGTGCCGCAAGAAAAAATGTATCTCACCGTCAGCCAACATGCCAATACGTCTGCGGCGTCTGTGCCGCTGGCTTTTGTAGATGGTGTGAAAAAGGGGCAGATCCAGCGAGGCCAACTGATTTTATCCCAAGTTTTCGGGGCCGGCTTTGCGTGGGGAGCCACGCTTTTTCGTTATTAGCCTTTTTTCCATGTATCAAGGTGATGAGCACATAAAGATCACTAATATAAGGGTCATCGGGTAACCAAAGATCAGCACGGGCTCTAGCAAGGTCGTATTAGGGGCCCTGAATCGTTTTTTTGAGAGACAAAACCCTCTTTTTTCTATAAAGGCCTTGCCAAAAAAGAGTTCCTTGTTTTTTAATCTGTGGAGAGTCTTTCTTTTTGCTTTTGTTGTGCTTTTTTTTATTTTTTCTTTTTTGATAGGGGCGGCTTCACTCATGGGTTCTCCACCGATGCCGGAAGATGAACCTGTGGTCATAAGACGGACGGGGATTCTTATCACCTCTTCTGCAGAAGAAATGCAAGAGGCTCACAAATCCATGGCCCCCAAGGCCGTGACCTTTTCTGAGAAAGATCCTGATGTGTATGAATATGAACCTGATTCTGAACCCGAGTTTGAATACCCAACCATCACTGAGCGAGGGGAGGATGCGCGCGCCGTGCCCTCATTGCAAAACAACCAACATCGGATGTCCTGCCTTGAAAAGTCACTCTTAGGTGGGGCTTTCTCTTTAGTATCTTGCCTGATTTTACTCTATTTTGTTTGGGGGAATGTCACGTAAATAAAGGGACGCAGAAGGGCCTTGTGTCCCATTGGGAAAACGTTTACCAAAAACAGAAATAACGTCTCAATTATATCCAAAATATTTCTATTTTTTATCAAAAAAAAATATAAAAACAAGCCTGTGTCGATATCATTGGCGGTGAAGAAGATAGCCATGTATTAGTAAGGAAACATTCGTTTTCGGGATATAAAATATGAAATATCTTTTTGCTGCTTTGCTATGCGCGGCCCTGAGCATGCCTCACGATGTCGTGGCAACGCGAGGTGCGTCTCAAGCATCTTCGCATGATGATGGTGCTGAGTGGGTTCCTATGTCATCTGTGCGTGCGTCATCTTCACAGACAGGATCTCCGGGGACGTCTCCTGATGACCGAGATGCTGCTGCGCTCTTACGGCAGAATGGTGATCTTGAGCAAAACGTTCATGCCGTTAAGGTTCGAGCAAGTAATCCGTGGCCTTGCATAGGGGTTGCTGGGAGTGTGGTCTTTCTGGTGACGACGGGCGTGCTGTTATGGCAGTTGGTGCCGTGGCAAGATCTGTTGAGGGCAAGCCTAGATCCCACACAAGAGCCTACACAAGGGCCCATGCATGAATCTTTCCAAGATTACCGGCATTATGATGAGGGGCCGTGCGTGACCTACAATGGTACAGCCCATCCCAATGATGCGTGCCACCTTATTCCTCAGCTCTGTGACTATGTGTGTGAAAACGTGCTTACCCCAACACAAGGGTGGTTGGACGAACTATACCAGAAGTGGCGCAACACAGCCCCCTGGCAAGGGAATATGACAACCTTGGTGGAAGACGCGTGTGGTGCGTCTGCATGTCCCACCCCAGAAGATTTTCGAAGCCATGCCCACCTTTTGGTTGATGACACCATTGGCTATGCCCCGTTTCAAACCCCTGTGGAGATTGCCACCAACGAAAACGGAAGCGTGATCCTTGACAACCTGAGTGAGGGTGTGCAAAAAATCTGTCGCTTTTTGGGGGACACGTTGATTTCTCAAGGTGAGAGTGAGGAGGTTGTGAAAGAGCTGTACGAGCCGCTGATCATTCATATGGATGGGGAGGTTTATCACTCACGTACTTCCAATAGCTCCGCTGTGATTGACAAGCTGTTGGGGAATCTTACGCGGTGTGCTTCGTTTTTAAAGTCATAAGGCTTGACGCTTTTTTCTATGTTTTGATGTTGTGGGCGCCTGCGTGCGCCTTTTTTTATAGATGTGTATTTTTCCAAAAAAGATTTATTTTGCTATTTTTATAAAATTTTTATTAAAAATAAACAAAAAATATCAAAAAAACAATGCGTATTATAGATAATATGGATATCTGTTGGGGTGATATATGAGAATACCCTCACATCATGATTAACAGGGATATACATAATGACCAAAACTCTTTTTGCCGTAATTTGTTTGTCTGCCTCATGGAGCGCGTCGGTCTATGCAGGAAAAAATCGCCCCGTGTATGATGAAAAGCTGTTGCCGTCTGTCAGCAAAAAAGTGCACAAAAAGCCCAGCTTTGTGAAAGTCACCATAGACCCTGAAAGCGCCTCCTCCACATATTTTTCAAGCTTTGTCGCCGAAGAAGATCAAGAGGAAAAAGAGGGTAAAAAAGGGAAGAAAGATAAGCAAAAATCAGACAAGAAAGATGGGCCAGTCTCAGATAAAGAGCCCAAAGAAGGTGAAATCTATGCCGTCAAAGTAAAGGATAACTGTGCTTCCCCCTATGCTCGTTATGGGTGGATTGGTTTGGGCGTGACAGGAGGGGTTTCCCTTTTGGCGCTGGGGGCCACACTGGCAGTGAAATATACAGACGTTCTCTCTTTATTGGGTCACCAACCATGCACGCCTCACACCAATGCCACGTATGGAGATATGAAGGACCATTACAAAGGTGTGATTTCTGATGTGTGTCATTATGAGTGTGAGGATTTTCAGTTAACCCCTTATCGGGTTTCCCAAGATTTTATCCTGGAGATGTTTCAGCGTTGTGTGGAAGGAGGGCAGAGCCTGGCTTCTCTGATAAGCGCCTCTTGTGGCACGCCTGTATGCCCCTCAAGAGAGGACTTTGCCCGTCTTAATGTGTCAGAACTCACCTTCCCGCAAACCGTGGTGAATGAGCGTAACGGAACGATTGTGCTTCATGATCTTCAAGATTTCGTCGTCCAGTATTGTAAATTTTTTGGCAACAGAATTTTTTCTCGTGCGGGGGCTGCGCATTTTGCCAAAGGGATCGCGGGCACGGATCATCTTGATGCAGATGTGGTCCTTGGTGAAGACATGGCAGAAGAGAACGTGGTAATGGAAAGGCTTATGAGTTCTCCCAGGCTCTGTGAGATCATTGTACCTGAGGGCGATATGCTGAAATTTGACGACATTGTTGGTTAGTTTTGTTAGCCAACGTCAGGTTTGGTTAACCTTAAGCAACAGCCTAGAGAAAGAACGTGTCCTTTGTACCCAAGGGGCACGTTTTTCTTAAGAGGCTCTTGGTTTTTTGGTAAGAGGCGTTAAATTTGTTTTATGACCGCATCAAGACAGCATCCTGCCAGAGACGTTCCTCCATGTGGGTGGACGCTTATCCACAAACCCATAGGGTGCTCGTCGTCCAAAGCGCTGATTCCCGTCAAAAGAGCCTTGGGACTTAAAAAGCGTGTGGGCCATAGCGGCACCCTTGATCCTTTTGCGTGCGGCCTCTTGATTGTGTGTTTTGGTCGAGCGACCCGTCTTTTGCCCTTCTTAGATCATGCGAATAAAGAGTATACTTTTTCCATTGCCTGGGGTACAGAAACTGATACAGGTGACCGAGACGGGACAATCATCAAACGTGACAGCGCGACCCCGTCTGAAGCGGCCATCCATGCTTTGCTTACCTCTTTTCAAGGGCCGTTGATGCAAACCCCACCCGCCTTTTCGGCGCTCAAGGTCAAGGGGACGCGCGCCTATCGATTGGCCAGACGAGGTGACGTGCCTGACCTGAAGCCTCGCCTGCAACATATTGAATCACTTGTTTTAACGGGCCTTTCGGCAAGCGAAGCTCACTTTCGGGTGGTTTGCAATACGGGCACCTATATCCGGTCGCTGGCGCATGACATGTGCCGCGCTTTAGGTGTGTTGGGACACCTCAATACCCTATGTCGCACGCGCATAGGACGTTTTTGCCTTTCTGATGCGTTTTCTCTGGATTTGTTTGAAAAAAATAGGCATGATGATGGAACTTGCGGTTTGTTTTTTTCACCTCAGGAGCTACTGGACGACATCCCGGTTGTTGAGGTGAGTGAGCAAGATGCGGTGCGTCTTCGCCAAGGCCAAGGCATTGATGATCAAGGTTTTGTTCGTTCTGGTTTGGCTTTCTGTGTCTATGGCGGCCAGTGTGTGGCGTTGGTGGAGGGGGAGTCTGGGCAGTTTTTGCCAAAAATCTTATTGGAAGGAAAGATGATTCACGATGTCGATAACAGCCGAACGTAAACAAGAAATTATCAGAGAATTTGGGTTGAAAGAGGGGGACACCGGCTCTCCCGAGGTTCAGGTGGCCATTTGGACTGAGCGTATCCGTAACATTACACAACACTTGGGTGAGCATAAAAAGGATTTTCACTCAAGGCGTGGCCTGGTGCAAATGGTGAGCGAGCGTCGTAAGCTGCTTGACTATTTGAAAAACAAGAAACATACACGCTATGCGGGTTTGATCCAGCGGTTGGGCCTCAGGCGTTAATATCAATGAAAGAGTTAGTCAAAAAAATGGTTGTCAAAGTTGCAAAAAAGAATGTGGGGAAACCCAAAACGTCCTCTCCTCATCTTCAGGGGATCAAAAAAGAAATCACATGGGCAGGGCGCACCCTCTCGTTGGAGACGGGGCGGGTGGCACGTCAGGCTGATGGTGCCGTTTTGGCGACCTATGGCGACACTACCGTGTTGTGCACCGTGGTGGCGGCGCGAGAGGCGGATCCGTCAGCCAATTTCTTGCCCTTGTCTGTGCATTACACAGAAAAAACCTTTGCGGCGGGGAAAATTCCTGGCGGTTTTTTAAAGCGTGAGAGCAAACCTTCTGAGAAAGAGGTGTTGGTGTCGCGGCTGATTGATCGCCCCATTCGCCCCCTGTTTCCTGAAAACTTTTTTAATGAAATTCAGGTGTTATGCACGGTGTTAAGTTATGACGGTCACAATGAAGCCGACATGGTGGCCATGGTGGGCGCGTCTGCTGCGCTCACGCTTGCAGGGGTGCCATTTAAGGGGCCCATTGCCGGCGCGCGTGTGGGGTATCGCCAGGGTGAGTATGTGCTCAACCCTTCGTTGGAAGACATGACCCAAAGCGCTATGGACTTAGTGGTGGCTGGCACGCAAGAAGGCGTGTTGATGGTGGAATCTGAAATTGCTGAGCTTGAAGATGACATTGTGCTTGAGGGGGTGATGTTTGGTCACCAAGCCATTCAACCTGTGATCAAAATGATTCAAGCGTTGGCACAAGAGGCCGGCAAAGAGGCATGGTCTGTGGATCCAGATACAGCTTTTGTCGCCCTCAAAGACAACATCTTGAACACCTTTCGTGACAACATTTCCGATGCTTTTTTTGTGCAGGGCAAGCTGGCGCGGGTTCAGGCCTTAGATGCGGTTTTTGACGAGGTGAAGAGCAAGTTTCTTGAGGATGACACGCAGACCCATTTGATGTCGCGTGCTTTTAAGGCAGCGAAAGAAGAGGTGCTGCGCGCACATGTGTTAGACAAGCGCCGTATTGACGGCCGTGGGCTTAAAGATGTGCGTGCCCTGTCTTGTGAGACGGATATTTTGCCTGTGGTGCATGGCAGTGCGCTGTTTACGCGTGGGGAAACGCAAGCTCTTGTGGTGACAACGCTGGGATCTAATGATGATGCCCAGTTAATTGATGGGCTGGAGGGTGAGTATAAAGAATCGTTTATGCTTCACTATAACTTCCCTTCCTATTCTGTGGGGGAAGTGCGCCGTGTGGGCCCGCCGGGGCGCCGCGAAATTGGCCATGGTAAATTGGCTTGGCGTGCGCTGCGTCCTGTGTTGCCACTTGCGAAAGACTTTCCTTATACACTTCGCGTGGTGTCGGAAATCACAGAATCCAACGGTTCATCGTCTATGGCGACGGTGTGTGGAAGCTCGCTGTCCATGATGGATGCAGGTGTGCCGCTTGAGCGTCCGGTTTCAGGCATTGCCATGGGGTTGGTGAAAGAGGGTAAATCTTACGCCATTTTGTCAGATATCTCGGCGGATGAAGATAGCCTGGGTGATATGGATTTTAAGGTGGCCGGTACATCCCAAGGGTTAACAGCCTTGCAAATGGATATCAAAATCACCAGCATCACCACTAGCATCATGAAAGACGCGTTGGCGCAGGCCAGAGAAGGGCGCCTGTTTATCTTGAAAGCCATGATGGGTGAACTTGAATCCCACAGAGAGCTCAGCAAAACAGCCCCACGCGTGAAGGAAATGAAAATTGCCAAAGAGAAGATCAAAGATGTGATTGGGCCTGGGGGCAAGGTGATTCGTGAGATTTGTGAGCGTACGGGCGCCAAGATTGATGTTGAAGATAATGGTGTGTTGCGTGTGTTTGCGCCGAACCTGGATCAGCTCAACGAAGCGGTGGCCACCATTCGTGACCTGACCTTTGAGCCCCAGGTGGGTGATATCTTTGAAGGTGAAGTCGTGAGCGTGGTGGACTTTGGCGCTTTCGTGAACTTTAAAGGGCAAGACGGTCTTGTGCATATTAGCGAGTTGGCTCCTAAAAAAGTCAACAAGGTGACGGACGTTGTAAACAAAGGGGATCGGGTGCGCGTGAAGGTGATTGGCCTGGATCGCGGTAAAGTCAAGCTCAGCATCAAGCAAGTGCCGCAAGATTTGTGATTTTGGGTGGCATACACAAGGGCAGCAGTGTGATTAAAGAACTCAAGCTATCGGGTTGTGAGGTGTTGCCCCTTGTGGAAGGCGGTAAAGGCATCTCTATATCCACGGGGCTGAGTGCCGGGGCTTGGGCCAAGGCGGGTGGCGTGGGCACCTTGTCGGCTGTGAACGCGGATGCCTATGATGTCAATGGTAATCGGATTCCCCAGGTCTATCGGGGCAAAACCCGCGCTGAGCGACATGCTGAGCTGATTGCCTATGCCATTCAAGGGGGGATTGCGCAAGCCAAGATTGCCCATGATATTGCAGCCGGGGTCGGCCGACTTCATCTCAACATTTTGTGGGAAATGGCGGCAGCAGAAGAGATCGCGCGCGGGGTGCTTGCCAAGGTCAGCCATCTTGTGCATGGCATTACATGCGGCGCCGGCATGCCTTATCGTATTGCGGAGATTGCGGCTGAATTTAAGATCTTTTATTACCCCATTGTCTCGTCAGCCCGTGCCTTTCGCATTTTGTGGCGCCGTGCGTATCATAGGTTGGCGGAGTGGCTGGGCGGCGTGGTCTATGAAGACCCGTGGCTGGCCGGGGGGCATAATGGCCTCTCTAACAGCGAAGATCCGCTGGTGCGTGAAGCGCCCCTTGCCCGTGTGATCGCCTTAAGGGAGTATATGCGAGAGGTGGGGCTGGACCATGTGCCCATCATTATGGCAGGCGGTGTGTGGCGTTTGGATGAGTGGCAAGACTGGATTGACAATCCCGCGCTTGGGCCCATCGCGTTTCAGTTTGGGACGCGTCCTTTGTTGACCCAAGAAAGCCCTATCTCGGATGCATGGAAAAAGGCGCTGTTGACGCTTAAGAAGGGGGATGTCTTTCTGAATCGTTTCAGCCCTACGGGCTTTTATTCCTCAGCGGTGCGCAATGATTTTTTGGAAGAATTGGCCAAGCGGTCTGCGCGTCAAATTGCCTATGAAGGATCGCCTTCACAAGAAGCCCCCGTGGCATTGCCCGTGGGGCCAAGAAAGCGGTTGGTGTATGTCAACGCCCAGGATGAGCAAAAAGCCAAAGCATGGATAGAAGCCGGGTACACCGAAGCCCTACGCACCCCCAGCAACACGCTCATTTTTGTGACGCCGGCGCGCGCAGCCCACATTCATCGAGATCAGGTAGACTGTATGGGATGTCTGAGTGCGTGTTTATTCAGCAATTGGTCGCAACGCCCCGAAGGCACCACAGGCAAACGCCCTGACCCGCGATCTTTTTGTATCCAAAAAACCCTTCAAGACATCAGCCATGAGGGGGATATCCATAACAATCTGATGTTTTCGGGGCATAACGCCTATCGTTTTGCTTCTGACCCGTTTTATGCCAACGGCTTTGTGCCTACGGTGGCGCAGCTGATTGATCGTATCAAAATAGGTGCTTAAGGGGAGGGGATGATGAAAAAAACGTCCTCTCTTTTGCGCAAGGGTGACGGGTGGGCCATTGTGCGTCGCTTTTGGAAGCATTTTTTGTCTTCGCATGTGGGCAATTTGTTGGTCAGCCTTGCTTTTATGGGGGTGGTGTCTTTGTCCACGATGCTGTTGGCCAATTTGGTGCGTCCTATTTTCGACGACATTTTCCTGGCCCGCAATCAAAAGCGGTTATGGTCTTTGGGTATTTTGATCCTGATTCTTTTTTTGGTGAAAGGGGTCGCTGCCTTTGGCCATAGTTTCTCGCTGGCGCGTTTAGGGCAAAAAGTGTCTGCAGCGTTTCAGCAGGCGCTTTTTCGGCGCTTGATCTATGCGGATCATCAGGTGTTTTCCCGCTATACGTCAGGCAAGCTGCTTTCATTGTTTGCCTATGATACACAGGTGGTGTTTCGGGGGATGACGCAAACCCTGACAAGCTTGGTGCGTGACTCACTCACCCTCATTTGCCTGGTGGGATTGATGTTTTATCAAGATTGGTTTTTGTCATTGCTGGCGTGCGTGGTGTTTCCGCTGGCGACCTATCTTTCTCTTTCTTTGGGGCGCCGGATGCGCTATTTTTCTCACCAATCTCAAAGTGCGATGGCTAAGCTTCATGCATTTTGGCAAGAAATTTTTCAAGGCATTGACATTATCAAAGCCTATACCATGGAAAAGGTAGAACTGACGAAGGCCCAAGAAAAAATAGGGGCGTTTGTGCGGTTCAATCTGAAGAACGCACGCATGAAAGGGTTTTTGCATCCTTTGATGGAAACCATTGTGGGGTTTGGTGTGGTGGCGGTGGTGCTTTATGGTGGCTATCACGTGGTGTCAGGGCAACGTTCGCCGGGAGAACTGATGTCTTTTGTGACAGCGCTGTTGATGGCCTATGAACCCTTGAAAAAACTTAGCCATCTCAACAGCTATTTTCAAGAAAGTTTGGCGGCGCTCAGTCGGTTGTTTGCGCTTTATGACCAACCCCAAACTATTCGAGATGCACGAGACGCACAACCGCTGCGCCTTGATAAAGGGGCGGTTCATTTTCGTGATATCACGTTTTCTTATGGACGCCGGCCCGTCTTTAAGAACTTTTCATGCCACATGAAGGGAGGCGCGCGTCTGGCTTTGGTAGGGGCGAGTGGGGCGGGCAAATCCACGTTGCTTCATTTAATGCTACGTTTTTATGACACAGAGAAAGGGTCCATCGAGATTGATGGCCAAAACGTTCGTGATGTGACGCTGGCGTCATTGCGTGAAAATATGGCGTTTGTGTCCCAACATGTCACCCTTTTTGACGATACCATTTCCAATAATATTGCCTATGGATGCCCGGGGGCAGGGCTTGATAAGATTCAAGAAGCGGCGCGCCATGCCTATGCCCATGATTTTATTATGCAATTACCCCAAGGCTATGAAACGTCCGTAGGAGAGCGGGGCGCGGCCCTTTCAGGTGGGCAGCGGCAGCGTATCGCCATTGCGCGTGCTTTGTTGAAAGATGCGCCTATTTTGTTGTTGGATGAGGCCACCTCAGCCCTGGATGCGCAATCAGAGCTTTTTGTGCAAAAGGCGCTCGAGCGTTTGATGACAGGGCGCACCACCTTGGTGATTGCCCACCGCATGAGCACCGTTGAAAAGGCAGACTATATCTATGTACTTGATGAAGGCAAGCTTGTAGCACAGGGCGCCCACAAAGAGTTGGCTTCGCGGCCTGGACCTTATCGCGACATGGTGCTTCCCACGCTCTCTTCTAAGCAACGGGAGGAGCGGGCGTCGTAACGTCTCTCTCTTCCATCAGCGCCTAACATCTTCTTCCAGCGTTCTTGCCTTGTGCATCTTGGTCTTGTTATGTTGGTGTCATCTTTTTATGATGAAAGCCACCTACAAGGTGAAGTGAAGGGGCATAGAACCTGTGATCAGAGGTTATTTTTTGTGTCTAGGCAAGGGTGAAAGCGGTTTTTGTGAACATCAGTGATGGGGTGTTGTGTTTATATCGTGGGTTGTGTTTTCTGGCGTGGCCCGTCTATCCACTTATCTTGTGGTGGCGTTTGTATCGAGGCGCGGAGGAGAAAACCTATTGGCGTCAGAAAATGGGGGTGTGTTTGCCGGCTCGTCCCAGGGGCGGTGTGATATGGATGCATGGTGTGTCGGTGGGGGAATCCATGGCCCTTGAGGGGGTGATGCGTGCGTTGCTCGCTTATGGTGAAGAGACGATTGTGCTCACCACCTCAACGGCATCATCGGCGCGGCTGTGGCGCAAAAAGATTGAAGCGTGTGATACATTACGCGGGCGCGTGATTCACACCCTGTGTCCACTCGATCATCCCTTATTTTGGCGCCACTTTCTCAACCATTGGCGTCCGCGGTGCTTTTTGCTGAGTGAGCATGATTTTTGGCCGCATTTGTTTTGGGCGCTTCACAACCGACGCATTATGTGTGCGGTCTTGGGCGCGCGTATGTCAGCCAAGAGTGCGCGTTTTTGGCTGTTTGTGAAGCCCCTTTTTACCTCTATATGGCGAGATTTGGTGTGTTGTGTGCCTTCAGACACGCAAGCCTCTCTTTTCAAAGCGTTGGGCGCGCGCCATGTTCATGTGTTGGGATCCTTGAAGTGGACCAAGCTGGACCCTGCTTTGGTGCAGGCACATAATCGTTATCCTTCTACGCCGGGCAAAACGTCTCCTATGCTAAGCAAACCCCCTTTTGTGATCAGCGCTGTATCCACCCATGTGGGGGAGGAAAAAGCGTGGCTAGATCTCTATCCTGCCCTTAAGAAGCGCTATCCTCACCTTGTGCTTATCCTAGCGCCCCGACACACAAAACGGGTGTCTGAGGTGTGTGATGAGGTAATCGCAAGGGGGGTGAAGGTTGAAAGGTGGCAGTCGTCTGCTGCACTCAAGGACGTTGACGGCGTGGTGGTCATTGACAAAATGGGTCTGTTGCGCAATGTGTATGCACACAGTCATATCGTGTTTGTGGGGGGGTCGTTGTTTCCAGGGGTCGGGGGGCATGATCTCATTGATCCGGCGGCCTATGGGTGCTGTGTGCTGTGTGGGCCATTTATGGAGGCGCAGGCCGACGTGTTTGCGCTTTTTCAGCAAAAAAAGGCCGTAGGGGTGGTGCAAGCTTCTACGATGGGTGAACAGGTGTCTGGCTATCTAGATGAACAAAAAACTTGTGAACTTATGGGCAAACGTGCTCAGGCCTTGGTGCAAGAACGCTATCACACCGTGCTTGAGGGATATATGACATTACTCACACAGCAAGGGGTCGTGCATGCCTAAAGCGCCGTCTTTTTGGTATCAAAAACATCCAGGGCTGTGGTGCTATAACCTCTGGCCGTTGACGTGGGTGTATCGCTTTTTTGCCCGACTGCGCCGATGGGTGCGACGCCCCCAAAAAGCCCCGTTTCCTGTGATTTCTGTGGGCAACCTTGTGATGGGGGGGGCGGGGAAAACCCCTGTGGTGAAGGCGTTGAGTGAGATGCTGAAAAACATCGGGTATCACCCGGTAGTGATTTCAAAAGGCTATGGCGCGAAGCAACGTAAGCCTTTGTGGGTGGACGCATCGCTTCACACCTATAAAGATGTAGGGGATGAGGCGCTGCTTTTGTCCCATTATGTGCCCACGTTGGTGTGCCGGCGGCGCAAAAAAACGTTAGGTGTGGTGCCGTTTCAACGCAACGTGGTGCTTGTGCTGGATGATGGACATCAGCAGCGCGATATCAAAACAGATATCAATGTGCTTGTCTATGACCATAAACAGGGTGTGGGCAATGGGTATGTGTTTCCCCAAGGTCCTTTGCGTGAAACCGTCAAACAGGGCTTGTCCAGGACGCACGCTGTGGTGCATGTGGGGGGCAAGCGGTCAGCACATGGCGTTGTGCCTGTGTTTTATGCCGATTTTTTGCCGAGCCATCCCTTGCCGGCTAAAACCAAGGTGTGGGGAGTGTGCGGCCTGGGCTATCCTCAAAAATTTTTACACACCTTGAAAAAGATGGAGGTCAACGTGGTGGGGTTTTCTGCTTTTCCCGATCACCATCCTTACACGTTCTCAGACCTTCATTCCATTGCGCAACAGGCCGCGCAAAAAGACGCCACGCTTGTCACCACAGAAAAAGATTGGTTGCGCTGGCCCGAAAATGCCACCTTACCCTCCGTGATTCACATTGATGTGCACTGGCACCACGAAGCAAAGGTGCGCACGTTTCTCAAAGAACGACTGCAGAAGGTGCTTTCAACGTTGCATTAACCCCGGGCTTGGGGGTTACGCGTGGCCACCCATGGAGGCAAAGCATGGGGGCTGAATGCCGAGGCGCTGGATGGCATGATCCCATTTTTCCCGTGCAGGCACAGAAAACACAAATTCTGGCGTGGCTTCCAGCAGCAACCATTGATTGTTCTGAATTTCATCTTCCAGCTGCCCAGGCTCCCACGAGGTGTATCCCAAAGTCAGCAAAACGTGGGGTGCATTGATGTTGTTGTGGGGGTGAAAGTCAATGGTGGGTGTGACATGAAAGGTTGGTCCGGAGGTTTTTGCATTGCGCTCTTGCGCGGGCGTATCTTGTTTTTGCATATGCAAAACAAAGCTGCGCTCGCTTTCTTCAGACCCACCTTCATATACCGGGAGCATGGTGGATTCATCATCTGCATTTTCTTCAAAAAAGGCGCTTAAGGTAATGCTGTCAAGGAGCCTGTTTAACACCAACCCCATGGCGCCGTCTTTATCATGGGCAAACATAAAGATCACCGTCTTAGGAAAGGGTGTACTTTCAAGATGGGGCGGAGAAATCAACAGATAATTTACGAGAGATTCGGCTCTTTGTGTTTTCATGAAGAAGAGATTTCATTTCATTTTTTTACCATTGTCACGCATGATACACTAACAAAGTCTTTCTTGGGGAAAAGACGATGCATTGTTTTTTACGCCTTTTTTGGGTTTTTCTCGTCTGCGCGCCTGTGTGCGTGAGTGTGCTCAAGGCTTCGCCTGTGGTGAGTATCAAGCCTTTGTCATGCCGTTTTTCTCCCAATCACATGCAGGCTTTGGTTACGCTGGAGATGATCATTGAAAAAGACTGGTCTGTGCAAGCCCAAGGTGCGTCCTTTTCTGCGGCGCCAACGCTGGTTTTGCAAAGTATGCCTTCTGTGCGTACGTATAAGGTTTTTTGGCCAGATCCTGTATGGGTGTTTAAAGAGGGGTTTCACACACCCACGTATCAACAGCGCCTCGTGCTGCCGGTTAAGATTGATTTTGCCCATCCCACACCAACGGCGCATCTTCAGGCTCAATTTCTCTTGTTTGCGTGCCATCATCATGAATGTCGCGCCTTGGATGTGTCTGTTTCTTATAAAATTGAGGCGCCGCATCATATTCAGCCTTTTTCTTTTCCCGAGCCCCCAAAAGCCCGTCCCTCTTTTTTGTGGGTATTGTTTATATCTTTCTTAGGGGGGTGTTTGCTCAATTTCATGCCCTGCGTGTTGCCCGTCTTGGGGGTGAAACTGCTTGTTTTCACAAAAAATCGCTGCCCCAAGGGTTTTTTGCTGGTGGGGGATTTGTGGGCCAGTGTGGCGGGCATTTTCGCGGCATTTATGCTGTTGGCGCTGGTGGCGATTTCCTTAAAACTCCTGGGCCATACGGTGGGGTGGGGGTTGCATTTTCAAAATCCTTATTTTTTAAGCTGTATGGCGGCCATGCTTCTTGTGTTTATCGCCCAGCTTTGGAATATGTTTGAAGTCAATGTGGCCGTGTTGTTCCAAAAATACACGTTGCCATCCATGCATACGGCGCGAGCCTTTCTTACGGGTGTTTTTTCTGTGCTGATTGCCACGCCTTGCACGGCGCCTTTTGTGGGCACCGCCGTGGGGTTTGCCTTGTCTCAACAGGTGGGTGAAATTCTTGCGGTCTTTTCGCTGCTGGCGCTTGGGTTTTCATCGCCTTACTGGGTGGCGGCGTTGTTGCCCTCTCATCATATTCGTCTTCCCAAACCGGGTCGGTGGTTATGGACGTTTCAGGTCGTGCTCAGTCTTTTCTTGCTGGGCACGTGGGGGTGGTTTATTGCCTTGTTGAGTTGGCCTTTTCAGGGGATGTATGTGTGGCTGTTGTGCGTTCTTTCTTTGCTTGTGCTGGTGGGGTTTTTCTTAAGGGCGCGGGGGGTGCGCCTGGCTTCTGCGTTTCTGGTAATGCATCTGATTCTTTTATGCTTAGCGCCTTTGGCGAAACCCTATTTTGCCCGCGCACCTTCTGTGGTGGCTTCATCTTCTGGCCTGCGCTGGCAAACGTTTCGCCCAGAAGATATCGCCACCTTTGTGAGCCAAGGTCGTGTGGTGCTGGTGGATATCACAGCTGCGTGGTGTTTGACCTGTCAGGTGAACAAGAAAATGGTGCTGAATCGCAAGGAGATGACACGCTTTTTGACCGATGCGTCGGTGGTGTGTATGCGCGGGGATTGGACGCACACCAATGAGACCATCGCGTTTTTTCTCAAGACATTTCAAAGAGCTGGTATTCCCTTTAATGCCGTGTTTGGGCCTGGTGCGCCTGAAGGGATTGTGTTGCCCGAAATTTTGAAACAAGATGTGGTGAAAGAAGCCGTCAAGCGTGCGCAGGGACCAAGATAACCCGCGCTGTAGAGACGAAGATGGTCAAAACAAGGTGATGTGATGCGCACAAAAAAGAAAGGTGTTTTTTTGCCGCCGCTTTTTGATCGGCTGACGCTAGATGCTCCCGATCGTCTGGATGAAGAGGGCGTGAAGGCATCGGTGGCCAAGGAGCTTTTCATTCTGCTCAACACGCGCTCTGTGGTGCGGCAAGACATAGACCCCGAGGAGGGTGAGGTTTTGTCACGCTATCCGCCCTTTTTTGGTTTCCCCGATTTTTCTCGTGCGCTCTTTGAAAATAAGGAAGACGTGAAAAAAAAGATTATTCAAATGGTGCGCCTTTATGAAAAGCGGCTGCGCGAGCCTGAGGTTGAATCTATTGACTATCACCAAGAAAAGCGTACCTATTCCGTGTGCTTGAAGGGGTTTCTTATGTTGGGAGATCGGCGCGTTCCGGTGACTTTTCCCATTGATGTGATGAATCCTGGCTAGAGCCTTTCGGTTGGTCCCCCCTTTGGATCTGTCTCTTGGACTCTGGCTTGGCCTTCTGTTGCGGGTTCTTACGTTGCGCACACGATAATGGTTAAGACGCGTCTTCTTCCGTGAGGGCGGGCATGTAGGACATAAAATGCACATGCGTCCTGCCTTTGGTGGTAGTGTGCTCAAGGGTGATAAAGGGCGGCAGGGGTAAGGCCTCTCGTTTGTCAGTTTCTGCAATGAGGACAGCTCGCGGGGTGAGCCAATGGCCGCGATGAAGGTTATCCAAAGCCGGAGGAATTAACGCCTGACCATAAGGGGCATCAAGAAAGCAAAGATGATAGGGCGGCATCGTGCAGGGTGGCAGGTGGGGCACCGCGCAGGCCAAAAGCGAGGTGCAGGTTGTGAGGTCGTGGGTTTTGAGAAAGCTATCCAGCTTGTGGCGTGTGGTGGCTTGAGGCTCCACAAAGGTGACAAACGCCGCGCCACGAGACAAGGCCTCAAGCCCTAAAGAGCCTGTGCCGGCAAAAACATCCAAAACGCGACATGAGGGAAGGTCAAGCGCAGGGTCTGCATGCATGAGGCGATTAAAGATCATTTCTCTGCGATACGAGCTGGTAGGCCGGACCCATGGGTCATGGGGCGCGAGTTTTCGCCCTTTAAGGCGCCCCTGCAAAATACGCATCATGATTGAGCGGTTTCTCTATGTGATCAAATAGTCTTGAGGTAGGGTGCCTGAAAGGTCGTGATAGCTCAAGCCACCATAAAGCGAGCCCCTTAAAAAAACAAACACATACCCTGCGCAAAGAAGCAAGAATGGTGCGGCGCAGGCTTGTTTGCGTAAGTCTTTTATTGAAAAGTGTCATCAACAGGTTAGAATGGGGGGTATGAACGAACTTGACGTGCGCGCCCTTAATGTCCTTGATCACCTGGTAGATATCTATCTGGAGACACGTGCCCCCGTGGGCTCTTTGGCTTTGGCGAAACGTCTGATCCCTGCGCTTTCGCCAGCCACGGTGCGGTATATTGTGGCAGAGTTAGAAGAGCTCTCCTTGGTGACGTCCCTTCACACATCCTCTGGGCGGATCCCCACAGAAAAGGGGTTGCGTTCTGTGATGAAACGCTTCTTGGCTATGGACCCGCTTTCGGATGTGGATAAAAAGACTCTTGAACATAAGGTAGACAGCGAGCTTACGGTGTCTCGAGAAATGTTTGAGGGACTCACAGCTATGCTTTCCTCCCTTTCTATGTGTGCAGGGATTGTGAAAGCGCCCCTTTTTGAGCCCTGCCTTGAGCATGTGGGGTTTGTTTGTCTTGAAGCGAAACAAGTGTTGGCGATGTTGGTGATGCTGGATGGTACGATTGTAAAACATGTGATGCCAACCTGTGGTGATATAAAGGATCATCATCTGCAAGAAGCGGCCAACTATCTCAATGCCCATATCCGGGGGAAAACCCTTCATCAAGCGCGCGATTTTGTGGCAGAGGCCTGTGAGGAAACCCTGTGGGATATGGATCGTTTGTCTCACCACCTCGTCAAAGCCAGTGTAACGCTTTTTAAAGATCATCACGATGAAGCTTTGATTGTGAGGGGGCAAGATTTTCTTTTGAAAACCTGGGTGGAAGCCAATGACTTGCACACGCTCAAAGTGTTTCTCGATACGCAAGATGTGAAAAAAGATTTGCTGACCTTGTTGGATCTTACCATTCAAGATCAGGTGGTGCAGATTTTTGTGGGGTCTCAATCTCTCTTAAAATCAAGTCACTGCGCCGTGGTGGTGGCCCCTTATCATGACCGATCCGGTGACGTTGTGGGGGCTGTGGGGGTGTTGGGCCCAACATACATGGATTATCGGCGTATTGTGCCCATGGTGGATTATACAGCTGCCCTTTTGGGCCGTGTGATGATATAGGATAAAGGAGCGATTATGGATCAAAAAAACAAAGAGCATCAAGATACAGGCGCACCCGCTGACCCTCAAGAGGGCCACGCCGTTGTAGAAGAGGACGCCGAAGGTGAACCCCCCGTTCCTGCTGAAGAGGGCGCTCAGGCTAATGAAAAAAGCGTGGTGGCTGCGCTTGAAGAGAAAAACCAAGCGCTTCAAGATAAATATATGCGCGTGTTGGCGGATATGGAAAACATGCGCAAACGCCATGAGCAAGAATGTCAAAATATACGCAAGCACGGCACCACTGCGCTTCTTAAAAACATTCTTAGTGTTATGGACAACGTGACCCGCGCGTTAACCACGCCTGTGGGCGATGCGCCCGATCCCATGGTGAAGGGATTGTTTGAGGGGCTGACCATGATTCAGGCAGAATTGACGGCCTTTTTAAAAAAACAAGGCGTCACGAAAATTGAAGCCCTCGGTGCCCCGTTTGACACCGCGTTTCATCAGGCGATCCGGGAAGATATATCTGAAAAAGATCCCGGCACGGTTGTGGATGTGATGCAAGAAGGGTATCTTTTGGGAGATCGGTTGTTGCGTCCTGCTGCCGTGGTGATTGCAAAAAAAGAAGACCATGCCTGACGCTGCGGGTGCTCTGGGTAGGGTGTTTCGTGAAGAAGGAAAGGATTCTCTATGTCTGATTGCGTAAAAAGCCTGACATCTATTTTGTCGGATACATATGTTTTATATACCAAGGTGCAAAATTATCACTGGAATGTGAAAGGCCCGTCTTTTTTTGTGTGGCATGCCTTTTTTGAAACGCTCTATCAAGAGCTGGCCAAAACCATTGATGTGCTGGCAGAACGGATCCGCCAGCTTGGCGCGCCTGTGCCTGGCACCCTGGCGACGTTTTTGGCGCATTCGCAAGTGAAAGAAGTGGAAAATCAGCCCTCTGCCACCATGATGCGTGATGTTCAGCATGACTATCGTTATTTGTGTGAGGCGCTCAAAAAAGCCATTCAGGTGGCAGAAGAGCATCACGATCCCGTGACGGTGGATTTGTTGACGGGCTATTTGTCTTCGTGTGAAAAATCCCTCTGGATGATGGACAGCAGCCTGGCTTCTTAGGGGCTTAGGCCTGCGTATCCTTTTTCTTGCAAAACTCAGCAAGCCACAAGGAGGCATCTTTGGGGTTATCAAAGTCATTGGCAATTTCGGGAAAGCTCTTGTTTTCCCAGCTGTGAATGCGTGTCAACAAATGAGGCACGGGGCTTTGGGGATCATGTTCGCATAAATAAAGGGCCACCTTTTTCAATAACGCATACGCGCTTTGACGCGATGAGGGATCATCTGAGGTGGGTTTGTCTTGAGGCGCTGCAGGCGTTAGTTCATGATCAGCGTTGTCTGGTTGCTTTTCTGGCAAGGCAACCTCTTCGGGGGCCGGCGTTGTCAGCTTTTTAAGAGTGTTTAGCAACCCTTTGGGTTCTTCTGGGCGCGGCGTCACCACTTTGGCTATTTTTTTGAAATCAGGCAAGCAATCAATAATCTCTTTGATTCTTTTGGTGGCGTTGCTGAGCAGGGCCTCTTCGGCGCCCTGGGTTCGATCATAAAAAAATTGATCAAGTTGGTTGAGGGCATCAAGACTTTTAAACAAGTCTTGCTCAAAGATTTCATAAAAACGTTGCTTGGTGTCTGCAATGCTTTGCTGCACGTCATGCTTGAGCGGGCGCCCCTCTTCTTCTAAAAACTTGCCTGGATTGCGTTGTTTTTGACTGAGGGCGCTTAGGTGCTGGGCATCAATATAGTTGGCCAGGGTATAAGGCTCGATGCCTGCGGTGTCAGGCTGAGAAATGGGAATCTCCAGCAACGCATCACTCATGGTTCTGGAGAGCCATTCCAAAAGATAAGCCCGTTCAGCCGGGTCATCAACCTGCGGGTGAATTGAGTCCCAAAAATGTTCGAGCAATTGGTGTGTGAGGTGTGTGCCTTGAAAAAGACCCTCAAGGCCATAAAGAAAAAACCAGGCCTCTGTAAGCCACAAAGCAATTTGCAGATCTTTAGATTCTTGAGACAGAGCATGCATGCAGATGCGCTCTACGCGATACCAATCAGCCTTCGGAGATTCTTCTTGCCAAGCGCCTTGGGGTAATCCCGTTTTGTCTTCCTTGCGCAGTGTCTTGAGTTCATCATAAATCGCGGTGTATCGCAGGTTCTCACCGCAAGGGTTTTTGGGGCTTATTTTTTTCAAAAGGGGTTGAAGGTTTTTGATCGTCATGGGCCTTCAGGATCCTTTGGAATGAGACAGGCCTTGGTTTTGTTTTCCTCCATGCTGCCCTTTGCTTCCTGCGCCTCCAATTGCGACAGGGTGGGCGCAATAAAGGGGAAGGATTTTGGAATCGCCAAGGATTTGCCGCTGTTACCATCCACCAAGCCTATTTTCATGAACACAAGAAGCTCATTGGCCTCAGGTGGTGGCAGGGTGTCTTGACCGCATAGCTTGGGGTAGAGTTGATTTTTCAGGCCCGTGGGGATAGAAAAACGCACCATGACGCTTTGGTTGTCACCGTCGCCCACAACCTCTGCGTGCTGATATTGCAGCATTTTTAACAAGGCCCAATCGCCACTGTAAGATAAACTGGCTGTTAAGCCATCAACATTGAGGCATGGCTGGAGAGAGGATGGCACAGGGCGATAGAGGCTGCCCAGCGCCCATCTAAAATCAACTTTGAGGGGGGATCCTTGGCTCCACCATACTTTGGCTGTCTTGTTTTTGGCATAAACCGTTTTTTCACCAGCCAGAAGGCTCCAGCTGATCAGCTGATTGGCTTGCTTTTCTTGATCTTTCTGTGTGCGGAAGGTGACCTCTAAGGGCACAGAAGGTGCCTTATCTTCCCCAGATGTATCAATGCATAATCTGAAAAAGGCTCGCGTTTTTTCGATGCTCTTAATAAAATTCAGCGCTTTGAGATAGTGTGATTTTTTGCGCCCCTCGCGGGTGAGCAGCTCTTTGACATAAGGGCCCTCCTTATCAAAAATGGAAAAGAAAATTTTCAACTTTTCAAGGGAAACATCTTCATCTGTTTCAAAATTTTTCGGCGTAAAGGGATAGCGCCCTGCCAGGTGTGTGTTGAAATAGCTGGTGATTTTTTTGTACGAAGCCAAAGATGCATCGCGGTTGGCCAACGCGCATTGGCGCGCAAAAGAGGCGCGGATGCTGTTGATACGGTCGAGAAAATAATCAATGCCGGCAGGATTTTTAGCCAGGTGGAGAGAAATAGGGCAGCCTTCTAAGGTGAGAGAAGGCAATGTGGTGCTGATAAAGCTTTCCAACATCTGAAGGGTGTTGGCGGCATTGCGCTCATAGAATTGAAGCTGGGTGAGAATATCTGACCATTTCAGCATCAGGTGGGGCAGGGCTGACGAATCAGAGGTATAGATAATCTTCAATAACTCAACGGCCGGCCCAGCAAACTCTTTAGCGAGGTAGCGCAAGCGCTCTCTTTGGTTGGTGAGATAGTTTTTGAGGTCTTGCTGGCTTGAGGCGCCAAAGGCTGCAAACACATGCCGTGGGTTGCCGCGCCATTGCGTCACAATGTCTTGGCGGGGCTCATAGGGGGCTTCGCTTTCATAAATGGCGTTAATCTTTTCTAAAATATGTAAGGCTTGGTCATGCACAATGTCTTTTAAACTGGTGTAAAGGTCGGTAAAGTCGGATTTTTTGAGCGTGCTCAACAACGGCCCAATCACAGGCACCAGGGTTTTGAGGTTACGCACCTCTGTGAGATAGGTTTCCTCGGGCGCTAACGTCGACATGTGTTGATCAATGGGCACAAATTCTTGGGCATCATAAATTTTGCCATAGACGGTGCGGCCCAGCGTGTGAAAACACACCCGTTGCAACACATCACGGGTTTTGGGGGGCAGGCTCGCGAGGCGGTTTTTGAAAAAATCTTCAAACTTTTTAATGAGGTCAATCGCCTCTGACAAGGTGTGCGTATTCCATGTGAGGTAGCGGTCAAAGCTTTCTTTTTTAAGGGGCGGCGATTCATGGGGAGGATACATAAACGGTTGACTCAACAAAAGATTGAGCAAGCCTTGAAAATTGAGCAGGGCCGTGGAAATGTGGAAGGCCCCGTCTTGGTCAACGGTAAAAATCTTTCCCACCACGGGCGATCCTGTGGCCGCCAATGTGCCCTTTAAACGCTCGAAAGCGATTTGAGATTTTTCTTGGAATTTTCCGGCCGTCTCGGGCTCAAACAGTCTGAGCAACGCAATTTTCTTCAACAGGGTTTCATAGCCAGGACCTGGTGCAAAGGTGCGCTGAGAAAGCCAAGCTGACTCAGGGGAAGAAAAGGTGTTGATGCTGTCTGCCAAGGTTTTGGCCAACGTGCGCAAATCTTTGAGCCCATAGTTTTCATGGGCAGACCAGAACAAATTCAGGTGCTTCACAAGGCGCGTGAGATTAGGCAAGAGGTGCTCTGTTTTAAACCCATTATCAAGAAACCGATTTCTATAAAACAAAAAGCGCTCAAAGGCGGGCTTGCCATAGGAAAAGAATTGAATTTGGTCAGACTCTTTGGTGTTGGATAAAAAGTGTGTATAAAACGAGTTTGACGCTTGCGCAAAAGAGGACGGCACTTGAAACCCAAACAGATTGTTGACAAGAAATCCAAAATCTTCAAAGCGTTTTGAATGGCGCAGGCTGTTATATTTTTCTGTCATGCTTTGATACAGGTTCAAGGTCACCACATAGCGCTCCATTTCATGGAAAAACGGTGTATATAAGGGGTTGACGCCTGCAACCTTCTTAAGGGTTGTGTGTGCGTCGGGTACATTGCCTTTCACAATGTCATCCATGTTTTCATTGAGCTTTTGCACAATGGCCTTAAAAATTACCTGATAATAGGCCAGCTCCACAACGCGCTGAATCTTCGTTTCCAAAGGTGAGAGCCACGAAAAAGGCAAAAACCATGAGTAGAGACGGTGGGTATATACATTGATGACGGCGGGCAAAAGGGCGCGGGCTTGTTTTTGAAAAAAAGCGTGGTCCAGTTTTTCGTCCCGCTCACGGGTAATGGCGCGTTGGATGACACTCCCAATTTCGTCCACATAGGGCACAATCATGTGTTTGGTTTTGTCTAGCCGTCGATAGGCATGGAAAAGACCAAGCGAGCCCAAGATAAGAAATAAGATGGCACCGCTTTGAATGATTTTAACGGAATAGTTTTTAGACAACAGGCTGTCTGTCAAGGGGGATGCTAACCCTTGCTCAGAAAAAATCTTATCCCTAAAAAGCGTTTTATTAAAATAAATATCGCGCTGAGCCGGAGGGGCAGACATCAGCGTGACATTGCTTTTTTCTTCAAAAAGATTCTTTTTTTGCAAAGAGGCTTTCATGGCTTTTTGCAGTTTGTTGGCTGTTTCGTGATAGTGAATGCAGCCGTCGCCCACAAAGAACACCCCCCTCAGCAAAAGGCCTTTGGCGACCTTGGTGCGCGAGAAAAGATTTTTGAGATAGATGCTTAATGGGTCTTTGAGTTTTTGAAACTCGTGGGGAAACAGGCACAGCCCATCTTTTTCACTCATCACATGGCCGTGCACAAACATTTCTTGCTGAAGGCGCATGATTTGCGACAAGACGCTGCTGAACATTTCATCCGCCCAGCTTTCATGGTAGGGAAGATCCAACGAATAGGGGGTGGACCACCCAAAGATATCGCCCTTTTTTTCGTCAGGAATTTGGTGGCAAAAGCTTGAAAAGCCCGAGACACGATCTGTTTTGGTGATAACCAAAAAAATGGGGAGCTTGATGCCGAGATTGGTTTGGGCTTCATGAAATTTTTCATAGACATGATTGGCGCGCACAGCCAATGTTTGTGTGTCAAGGGTGAGGAGCTCTTCTGCCGATATGCACAACACAACCCCGTTGAGAGGCTGGTTGGGGCGGGTGCTGCGCAGAATTCTAAGAAACGAGCGCCATTCCTCATTTTTTGACAGCGTGGTTTCTTTTTCCATAAAAAGATCGCCGCGAAGGTTCATCATCACCGCCAGGTCAAAAAACCAAAAATCACACGGGGGATCGAGGGACATAGCCCCGTCGCGGTTTACAGGCACCGGTATATCCAGTTTTTCAAGAAGCGTGTTTTTGCCTGCACTTTCTGATCCCACCATCAGGTAAAAAGGCAACTGATAGGGAAAATTACCAGACCCTGTATAGTTTCTTAACGTGTGCATGGCGTCTTGAAACACCTTGCCAAGCAGGTTTTGCTTCGACCCTTTTAAGGGGAACAGTGCACTGGAGAGGGTGGACAACAAACGGCTGGTGCTGCTTTTAGACGATGTGGTTTTTGAGGCAGATGAATGCACAAAAAGAGCCAGCAACAGGGTGAGTAACAACCCCACCACAAGGGGGTAGAAAAAGCCCAGAAAAGAAATAGAGAACAAAAAATCTGTTAGCGCCATAAAGGGGGACCTTGCTTCATCTTTCTAAGATGGAGGATACATCGTCTAAAATCATATCTACGGTGCGTCTTAGGTTATTTGTGGTGTCATACCAAATGATATAGGAAACCACGATATACAAAGCCACCATGCCCGCAAAAATCAGGCGCCAGGTCTTCTTTTTTTGCTGAACCGCATTTTCATGGAGAATGTCTGAGATATTAAATTGCAAGGTGTCAGGAAAAAGGGACACGTGCCCATCAGGCAGGGTGGGCCGTTCTTGATACAAATGAAAAAAAAGCTCTTCTTTATAGTGAGTAATTTTGCCCTGGTCATCAAACCCGCGATAGCGCCCTCGAAACCCGAGACCTAAGGCGCTGAGATACAAAAAGGCCAGATCTTTGCGTGAAGGCTCTTTGAGTTGGAGAAAATGATCAATGTTTTCAAAAAATTTTTCACCGGCCACGTGGGTATGAAAAAGCCTTTCTTCCAAAAGATTGGCTTCCCAGAAAGCACGGCCCTGCCACGAAGGCAGCGAGAGAAAAATTTCATCCGCCAGGGCAGCCATGATGTATTGGGCTTCTTTGTAAAGGGATTCCCCAAATTGACCTTCAATGCGCTTGGCTTCAATGGATTGCTCTTCAAGAAAATAATAAAGCCGGTCTAAGATATCTTTGGCTTCGGGGTCTGGGCTGACATCCAAAAAGTGTTGCGTGTTGGACCCTACATGTTTTAAGGCATGGGTCTTAGACGAGAGTGCCGTGACCTTCATTTTCGCAATTTCAATACAGAATTGTTGAAAAAAGGTCACGAGATAAGGAAAATGCGTGTTGTGAGCCGTCATGTGAGAAGGGGCAGGAACATCGTTAAAAAATTTGGGCCTATGCATAGCCCGAGAGTGTAGAATTTTATTTCACGATTAAACAAACTTTGTATTTATATTTGTTTATTTTGTTTATTTATTCGATATCTCTTGTCTGAAATTTCCGTTAAGCGGGTGAAATCTGTGCAATGTATCCACCAGATGACGTCTGAGCAGATTAGTATAAATCTGCGTGGTGCTTAAATCACGGTGACCTAACAGCTTTTGGAGCGTCACAAGGTCTGCGCCGCCTTCTAGCAGATGGGTGGCAAACGCGTGCCTCAGCACATGGGGAGACAGTTTAGCGGAGTCCATGCCTGCCTGTTTGGCCAAATTTTTCAACAAGGTACATACATATTGACGCGTGAGGGGTTGCCCTTGGGATGACGGAAATAAGTGTAGAGATTCATGCCCGTGGGTCAAAAAAAAGGGGCGCACGGCTAGATAAGCCCTGACGGCCTCTTCGCACGTGCGGGTGGTGAACACCAGCCGATCTTTTTCCCCCTTGCCCCGCACAAAAACGCCTGTGGTTTGGGGGGATTGCTGGGCGGTGAGCGACGCAAAGGCACTGACTTTAAGCGCCAAGAGCTCAGACACGCGCATGCCGGTGGCATAAAGAAGGCTGAGGCACGCATACAAGCGTTTGCCGCGGGGTGTGACGTCGCGGGCAGCCGTGTCTAGCAAACGCGTGACCTCATCAAACGAAAGAGTTTTGGGCAAGCGCGCGGGCCGCCGTGGAGATTGAATATTGTGGGTAGGGTTGTCTTCACGCAGGCGATCTTGCAGTAAAAAGCGATAAAACTGTCTGAGAGTCGAGAGGTGACGATTGAGGGACGTGGCTTTGAGGCCACGCTCTGCCAGGTGCGTTAAATAATCGCGTATATGGGGGGCTTGAACCTCCAAAATAGAAAGCTTAACCACGGTGGCAAGAAAGTGTTGGAACGACAACAAATCCTCGCCATAGGAGGCACAGGTGCGGTGGCTGGCATTGCGTTCAGCCCGCATGGCCTCTAAAAACTGTTCAACGAGCCGTTGATGGGTGCGCGTGTGTGCATCAGGCGGCACTGTTGTGTGGGGTGAGGAGGCCTGCATACGCGTTACCCTGTGATAACCTGTGTTAATTTAAAGTTAAACGTTTGACTTTTCACTTACGTTTTTTGCTAAGATGACATCTATGATCACGATCTTATAACGGTCCTTGATGGTTTTGAAAAGAGTGAACCTGTCCTCAAGGAGAAAAAGTATGATCCTCTCTTTCTTTTCGTCCTATAAACAGGGCGTGTGTCATGTCTGAGCGGGCTTCTGTGCTGACGCCTCATCGCGTGGCCCTTTATCAGCGCATGCGTGCTGTGCTGCGCGCCACGTGCCACAAAAGACAGCAAGACAAGCATCGTTATGACTGGGGCCGTATGGCCAGGCCGTCTCAAAGAGCGCCCCTTGGTGATTGGCGTCTATGGCTCATTATCGCGGGACGGGGGTTTGGTAAAACCCGTACGGGCGCTGAAACCGTCCGGTCATGGGTTGAATCAGGCTGTGCAAAACGGTTGTGTTTGTTGGGGGCCAACATGGACGATGTGCGCAAAGTGATGGTAGAAGGAGAAAGTGGCTTGTTGCAGGTGTGTCCACCCTGGAATCGCCCAACTTTTTATCCCTCAAGAGGGGTGCTTGAATGGCCTTCAGGAGCCGTGGCCACGCTTTACAGTGGGCACAACTATGAAAAGCTGCGCGGCCCGCAATTTGACGGGGCCTGGGTGGATGAGTTGGCCAAATTTGAAGATCCAGAGGCCGCGTGGGATAAATTGATGATGGGGATGAGGTTGGGCAAAACCCCGCGCGTGGTGGTGACCACAACGCCTAAACCATCCCCGTTTTTGCGGCGTTTGTGCACGTTGTCTGGGGCCGTGGTGTCACGCGGCAGCACCTTTGAAAACAAAAAAAATCTCTCGCCTGCCTACCTTGAGGCCATGAAGCAACGCTATGAGGGCACAAAACTGGGGAAACAAGAGCTAGAAGGACAGTTTGTGGCCGCAGAAGAAAATGCGCTGTGGAGTTATGATTTGCTAAAAAACTGTCGCTGGCCCCAGGAAAAACCCTTGCCAAACCTTGTGTCGTGTTTGGTGGGTGTGGACCCGTCGGTGACATCAGGTGAAGCCAGCGATGAAACGGGCATTGTGGTGGTGGGCAAAGATGCGCAGGGTGTTTTGTATGTGCTGGAGGATATAAGCGGGCGTATGGATGCCTTGACGTGGGCGCGCCGAGCCATTGAGGCTTATAAACGTCATGAAGCCGACGCCATTGTGGCTGAGGTGAACAATGGGGGCGATTTAGTGACGCGCGTTATTCATGATGTGGATGAAACGGTTTGGGTGCGCGCTGTACGCGCCTTGCGGGGCAAATGGATGCGGGCGCAGCCAGTGGCGGCTCTTTACGCGCAGGCCCGTGTGTTTCATGTAGGTGAGATGGCAGCCCTTGAGCAGCAGATGATTACCTATACACCGCAGGCCTCATCCTCCCCTGATCGCCTTGATGCTCTGGTATGGGCGGTGTCTGAAATGATCCACCCGTCGCACAAAGCCCCCTCAACCCCCCCAGGGCCCAAAATCTGGAGCCTCGGGTGAAGCCTTCCGTTTTTGTTGAAAAAAGGTTTGTAAAAGCTGACCAGCCTCATCTTCCCTCACGCCGCCCACATAAGAAGGGACAAAGCTGGGGCTGGTGTCAAAGAGGCGCGGTCCATGCACAAGCGCGCCCCCTTTGGGGTTATAAGCGCCAAACACAACACGGCCCACGCGGGACAAGATGAGGCCGGCCGCACAAAATGCACAGGGCTCAAGGGTGACATAGAGCGTGCAGTCTGTCAGAAACGGTGCCTGCAGGGTGCGTAGACCTTCCTGGATAGCCAGCATTTCTGCATGTGCCAACGGTGTCTTCAAGGTTTGGGTCAGATTATGTCCCTCAAAGATCACACGGCCTAAGGGGTCATGGCAGAGCACGACGCCCACGGGCACCTCATCACGCATAAGGCTTTGTTTTGCTTGATGAAGGGCGCGCTTCATAAAACCTTGATGGGAGGATCTTTTTAGGGTGCACATTTGGCGAAAAACGGATTAGAGTGGGGAGAACGACGAGAAGAAGAGGGGGTCCAATCGATGACCATGCCAGCAGAAGATATCGAACATGCTACACAAAATGCGGACGAGTGCCTAGAGACCAAGCGCACAACGGTGCCGGCCATGGAATCTTTTCTTCATCAACCTGTGCCTGTGCTTGATCATGGGTTTGTACGTCTTGTGGATTATATGGGCTCAGATCAATCCATTGTGCAGGCAGCGCGCGTATCTTATGGCAAGGGCACAAAGCGCAAAAGTGAAGATCGGGGACTGATCTTTTACCTGATGCGCCATCGTCACACCACCCCGTTTGAAATGTGTGAAATTAAATTTCATGTGAAAATGCCCATTTTTGTGGCGCGGCAATGGGTGCGGCACCGAACCGCCAACATCAATGAATATTCAGCCCGTTATTCTATTTTGAGCAAAGAGTTTTATGTGCCCGAGCCTGATCACATGGCTGCTCAATCTGAATCAAACAGCCAGGGCCGCATGCCCGAGCCCTTGCCGCCGGATCAGGTGAATTCTTTGCTGTCTCTTTTGCGCCGTGATTCACTGCAGTGTTATGACACCTATATGTCGCATATGAACATGACAGACACAGGGGAGCCCGTGGACCCTGACAAAGATGGGCTAGCGCGCGAGCTGTCACGCATGAATCTCACCCTCAACTATTACACTGAGATGTATTGGAAAATTGATTTGCACAACTTGTTTCATTTTTTGCATTTGCGTGCCGATTCTCATTCTCAATGGGAGATTCAGGCCTATGCAAAAGCTATGCTGCCCATGGTGAAGGCATGGGTGCCGGTGGCTTTTGAAGCGTTTCAAGAATATCGTCAAGGGGGCGTCTCTTTTTCCAAAAGTGGTTTGAAGGTGATCCAAAAGCTGATTCGCGGTGAATTCGTGAAGCGGGAAGACACAACCTTGTCTCAGCGGGAGTGGTCAGAGATGATGGCAACCCTTGAGGTGGACGAAAGCCGACACACGTAACGCTCAGGTTTAAGCGCGTCGATCATGTGAGCATGAGAAAAGGGCAGGGCTATGTTTCTAACCCATGAGCAACGCGCTGCGGTCAATCCGCGTATCAGTGCGTGGGTTGAAGCCTCGGCGGGCTCAGGCAAGACCCGCGTGCTGACAGATCGTCTGTTGGCCTTGATGATTGAGGGGGCTGACCCCGAGCGGTTGCTGTGCTTAACCTTTACCAAAGCCGCGGCCTCAGAAATGGAAGCACGCCTTAACAGCCGTCTTTCTGCGTGGTCGCTCATGCCTGATGATGAGGTGCGTGACGCCCTCAACGATTTGGGCCTTAACCCCACGGCTGTGCGCATCAAACGGGCTCGATCTTTGTTCGCGCGGGTCCTAACCTTACCCTATGGTGTGCGCATCCAAACCTTGCACAGCTTTTGCGAGCGTCTGTTGCGCCGCTTTCCTCTGGAGGTGGGATTGATCCCCCATTTTCGTGTGATGGATGAATATGCGGCCATCAAGCTCTTCCGCGATGCGTTTGACCATGTGCTGACGCAACAGGTATCCACCCAAGGTTCACCTCAAGAGGTGAGTCAAACGACCTCCTCAAAATCCATCCAAGAACCTACCCAGCTTAGGCAAGCCCTGATGCATTTATCTGAAACCATGAATTATGGTCAGCTATGTGACATGTTGTGGGATCTGTTAGGTCAGCGGCGCTTTGCCACATCGGTGGGCCAAGGGGGGGACATGGCGGCCATGAAACGCGCCTTGGGCCTTGAGCAGAATCATAAAGAGGCTTATGTGGCTGCCTTTATTGAGCGCACGGATCAAAAAGCCTATCAAGGCCTTGTGGAAACTCTTGATGCGCTGGATGGCCCCCAAGGTCTGTCACCGGCTGTGCAAAAAACGAAAGACCTTATCACCGCTATGCTCGACCATCCTTGTGAAGAGACATACGCCGCCGCAGCCTTTGTGTTTCTCACGAAAGAGCATCAAGCCAGGCAGCGCGTACTGCCTTCAAAAATCGCGTCAGCTCTTGTGTGTGAGAGACTGACCTGTGAGGCTTTTGTGGCCCAAGAAACCCAGCGTTTTTTGGATTTTGTGGATAAAATCCATGCCTACCGCGTGTGCGCAGAATCAGAAGCCCTGGTGGTATGTTTTGATGCGGTGTTGCGCCGTTATGAATCAGAAAAAAAGGCCAAAGGCGTCATGGACTATGAGGATTTGATTGCCAAAACCTCGGCCCTGTTAACGGTGGGGGATGCATGGGTGGCCTATAAGATTGATGGCGGCATCGACCATATTCTTGTGGACGAAGCGCAAGACACAAGCCGGCTTCAGTGGCAAGTGATTGGCGGGCTTATGGACATTTTCTTTGAGGGCAGTGAGGTGCATAAAACCCTGTTTGTGGTGGGGGATCCAAAACAGTCTATCTACAGCTTTCAAGGCGCCGACCCGCGTTTGTTCCATGATATGCGCGCTGTGCTGGAAGACAAACTTAAGCGCCTGTCTAGGCCCTTTCGGCATTTGCGTCTCAACACATCCTTTCGCTCTGTGCCCACCATTTTATCAACGGTGGATCAGGTGTTTCGCCATCCTGACGCGCACAAAGGTGTTGGCCGTGTGCAGCATCAGGTTTGTGATACCTATAAAAGCGTGCGGGGCTCTGTGACCTTGTGGCCATTGCTGGACAAAAATAAACAGGAAGATTCGGAGGGATACACGCCGCCGCAAGATGTGCGCTTGGCCTTAACGGTGGTGATGTCTGTGCAAAAGTGGTTGCAAGAGGGGTTGTGGCTTGAGACAGCGCAAAGAGCGCTGCGCGCTCAGGATGTGATGATTTTGGTACGCAAGCGAGGCCCGTTGGTGGATGCGCTCACCCGTTTGTTCAAAGAGGCGGGCATGGCTGTGCTGGGGCAAGATCGTTTTGCGCTTACCCAAACGCTTGTGGTGCAAGATTTATTGGCGTTGGCGCGCTTTTGCATAACGCCAGATGATGATCTCACCTTAGCCACAGCGTTGAAGGGACCCCTTATCGGCCTTACGGAAGAAGAGCTGTTCACAGCCTGCCAGCGTCCCCAAGGGGATCGCGTGTGGGACCATCTCAAAGCGCTGTCACACCCATGGGCCCGCGCAGCGTATCAAAAGCTTGTGGCCTATCGTGAAAAAGCCACCACGGCGACGCCCTTTGCCTTTTTCACCCATGTGTTGTGGGCGCAGGGGGGCGCGCGCTTGTTTTTTCAACATGGCGGTGAGGACGTGCGTGATATTTTGAAAGAGTTTCTCACCCTCATCAGCGCCGAGGAACCCAAGGTGGGCTATAGCCTCGAGCGTCTCTTGGGGCACATTGAGGCACAAGATATCACCATTAAGCGTGATCCTTCCACCAAGGCCTTAGGGATTCGTATTTTGACCATTCATGGCGCTAAGGGCTTGGAGGCACCGCTTGTGATCATTCCAGAAGCCTCTCATTTTCAGCCACCCGCTCAAAAGCTGTTGTGGTGCCCGGTTGGTGATGTGTATATCCCGGTGTTCATGCGATCTTCGTTGCCTCAGACGCTTCAGGCTTATAAGGCTGAGATGAATGCATCGTTAGATGAAGAAAGTCGTCGGCTTTTTTATGTGGCCCTGACCCGGGCTCAAGAGCATTTGGTGATGGCAGGCACAGAAAAAGCGCGTGGCTATGAGCATTCATGGCATGCATTGATGGCGCGCACGTTAACGGCAAAATGGGCGTGTGATGCCGGCACAGAACATAAAGAAGAGGTGCAAAAAGAGATGCAACAGGGGACACAACAGGCCCATGTCCAGACCCAAGGGCGTATGACCTTTGCCGCAGCGCGTGCAGATCTAGAGCACGCAGATGAAAAGCCCTCAGATCAAGATGATTCAGCTCAAGAGGGGCAGAGGGAAGAAAAGAGAAGGCAAGAAGAGGGGGTATCCACCACCCAAGAAACGAATCAGGCGTCGGGCAAGGATCGCGCGCAGCCCAGGAGCGACAAACGATACGCGTTTCCCCCATGGTCGTCGATGGCCCATGCGCCGTTGCACACGCCTATCATCACACCGTCTTCACGGCAGAGCTCAGATGACGCTAACGCCTTGACCACACATGCATGGGGGGAAAAGGGGAATGCCGTTCCGTCACTTTCCCGCGCGCAAGCTGCAGCCTATGGGCAAGCGGTGCATGGGTTGCTGGCCATGTTGCCGGGTGTGCCTCAGGCTGCCTGGGCGCAAAAAGCCAGGGATGTGTGTGCCTGGTTGGCTCTATCGCCTGATGAGGTGAGCATGGCCCTGAGGGAGGCCGCCGCCGTCTTAACGGATGCGCGCTTTTCTTTTTTGCACGATCCGCGCGCCCGCCGTGAGGTGGCCTTCAGCGCACTGGATGCTGCCTCCTCATGGATGCCCCACGCGGATCGTGGTCATCGTGACAAAGGGGCCTTGGTGTCTCCTCCGACTTCTGTGCCTTTACTCTCCTCAGATTCCTCACAAGCCGCGCAGGTCATGATCTCGGCCCGGCTTGATTTTTATGTGGCCCAGCCTCATGAGGTGAGGGTGATTGATTTTAAAACAGATCGGCGCCCCCCTCAGCATATGCCGGCGGCCTATGCCCAACAGCTTGGCATGTATGCGGCTCTGTTAAGGCCCTTATACACACAGCCCATACGTGCCTATGTCTTGTGGACGCGTACCCGTCATCTGATGCAAGCCTTGCCTGATGAAAAGGGGCAACAAAGCGTTTGACAAGGCCTGGGGGATTCTTATACCCTGAGGTGAGGGTGTTCTTTGCGAGCACAGACGTTTTTGAAGGGATAATGACTTTTCTATGAGCAAGAGGCTTGCATCGAAGTATAAAATTGATCGCCGTTATGGCGTCAACTTGTGGGGTCGTGAGAAGAGCCCCGTCAATCTGCGTGATTATAAACCCGGCCAGCATGGTGTGAAGGCACGTGCGGGTGGCGGTGGTGGTGGCGGCAAGGCTTCGCCCTATGGGTTGCAGCTGGCGGCTAAGCAAAAGCTGCGGGGCTATTATGGCGGCATCCGTGAAAGCCAGTTTCGCAGGTTTTATAAAGAAGCCGTGCGCCTGACAGGGGATACGGGTGAAAATTTCATTGGCCTGTTAGAGCGCCGTTTGGATGCTGTGGTCTATCGCATGAAATTTGTGCCCACCATTTTTGCGGCCCGTCAGTTTGTCAATCACGGGCATGTAACGGTGAATGGCAAGCCTGTGAATATTCCTTCCTATTTGGTGTGTGCGGGGGATGAGATTGAGGTCAAAACAGCCTCTAAATCCCTGACCATCGTTTTGGAGGCTGCGGTCTCGCCCGAGCGTGATGTGCCTGCCTATTTAGAGGTGGATAACAAAAAAATGAAGGGCGTATTCGTGCGCATTCCGGCGCTGGCTGATGTGCCCTATCCCGCGCAAATGGAGCCTCATCTGATCACAGAGTGGTATGCCCGCCGCGTTTAGTGCTGCATGGCGCTGAGCAACCGTGCCTTGACCCCAAACTTATTGTGCGCTGACCTTTTTGTATGGCATCGTCTTGCGGTTGGTAGCGTTAAGCCCACATCTTAGGTTGGTGTCTGCAGGCAACCGTTTTTTCATGAACCATCTTGTGTTAACCGTCTTGTGTTAACCATCTTGAGGTTAACTATCTTACGGCCAACCATCCTTCCGGCATACCTTGTTGTTGGGTGTGTGCCCTTAAAAAACTTCTTTTTTATGGTGAGGCCTCGGCATCAAGGCTTATGCCTGTGTTTAGTCTGCAAGCACAACCCTGACCCATGTCTTATTACGTTCCGCATCTTTGGGCATGAAAATAGGGCTCCATTTATCCGCAAATACATTAATATTGTTGATTATTTCTGGATCTTCGAGCCCTTGAACATCAAGGTTTTTCACAGTGTCTGACGTCATAGGTGCCCCCAAGGCCTCCTCAAACTCCTGACGTGCCTGTGGAGGTAATGCGGCATATTGATCGTTGAGAGCGATGAATATGCGTTGTGCCCGGTTTTTCTTTTCTTGACGCACCCTTTCTTCCTTGATGGCCAGATCAGCCTCAGCCTGTTGAAGCGCCCTGTTTGCGTCCTCTTCCTTTTGCTGAGCCTCGCGCTCTTTTGTGGCAAGGGTCTTTTGTGATGCAGTCAACGTGTTGATTGTATCAACCAGCTCCTCTTCAAATCTCTTTACCTCCTTTTGAACCCTCTTTTTTTCTGATTTCTTAAAGAAATTGCCGGGAAAAGGATGCAGCGTGTTTCCAGCGTTTGTGACAAGGGGGTCAACATGATCAGCATTCTCTTTGAGAGCTGTTTTTGTTTCTGTGTGCGTCACGTGGGAAGGGTTTCTCTTCCCGGCATAAAGGTCGGAAGTGCTGAGGGTGGCGGCGCCGATAAGCACCATCAAAACAATACGATAACTCATAAAAACAATCCTGACTTAACATGACCAATCAAAACAATAACGATAGATCTATTGTAAATAAGCATGCGTAAAAAACACGTAAAAACAAATGCTTATAATAAAACTGCTTCTTTTTGTCAAAAAAGGTCTGTGCCCTTCATGTGTTGTGGTGCGTGTGTTTGCCTTTGTTAAGGGGGCTGAGCAGGAACGTGAGCCTTTTGATGGTTTTTTCTATGCTCCGATAACCACAAAAGCTAACGATGGATAAGCCATGGGTAGCCCCTGGGTGCACGTGTGCATGTCACACAGAGCCCCTCAATGTTATTCATCATAGGTGCCAGAGACTTCCTCAAGGTCAGGGAGTGTGTCGTTGGATAGGGCCTCCAAATCTAGGTCCAAGTAAGCACCATAATCTCTGTCAACAGAATAGAGGTGTTCAATGATAGAGAGCACCTTAGGATCTGATGCCTTGTTACTTTCCAATAGCTCGTTCATCCATCCTACATCCAGAACCTTGCCTATGGGATATTTCCTGCGACCAATATCACGACTTCTTGTAAAAGTCTTTTCCATATCATCCATGATGATGTTTGGTATAAAAGCATGCTTTTGGGAGATCTGGGAGGCTGCATGTATCGCTCTTTTTTCTATGTCATCATTGAGGGCGTAGGAGGAGGTGTGTTGGGGCAGTTGATCTACCACAATCTTGGCGTGCACCTCTTCAGGGGAGGCAGGTGGGGGAGGCGGGCCATACACAGACGGTGTCGTGAAAGCTGTCAATATTGCCAACGAAAAACCAAAATATACATACTTCATAATTCATACTTAAAAAAAGAATCTATATATATCATTCTCATTATATTTTTTTAATAATTCAATAAAATCAACAAGGTAGGTCGGCAAGGGCATAGGTTGATCAACAACCTTGCGTTGCAACGTCATCGGTGCGCGCCACGCTGATGAAACGCCTTTTGGATGTAGGACAAAAGAAAGGTCGCTACAGAAGAGGCCTACAGCCTGTTGACATGTTGGCATTCATGTGGGGCCGCCCTATGTTTGGCGCTTTATGTGTGTGAATGGGCAGGTCAGGATTGTTTTTCTTCATGAAAAAAGTGTGTTATTTCTGTCTGTTCAAGAAAAACGTGGCGTGATGACGAAATAGTCAAAGTATTCCTTAATCTTTATTCTTTATTTTGAAGGGTATTGGATGCATGAGAGTGTTTGATACATGGGCCGAAAAGCACGCACACTTCTTGTTGCTTTGTTTGTCTTTGTGTGGCTGCCGCAATGTATGTATGCCCCGCCACAAGCCAATGTGCCACTTGCACAGGTCAGGCCCATTGGGTATGTTGACAATCGTGCGCATTTTCGCGGCTTTTCTTTTTCTGTCTTTCAAGGATTTGAAACCTGGGGAACACCCATTCCCCTGACCCACAAGATCAAATATAGCGACGACCTGGCCATTACAGGGTTTCGCGGTGGACTGGCGTTGGGCTATTTCTTTGAAATTTACAATGGTGCCTTTTTTCTTGAGGCTGCGGCCGCCACCAACCCGATGAAAGAGGTGAATATTGGGCAAATTTTTGACAACCTGCAGCCTATGGTGACGCTCAGACGGTCAGATGTGAGCGCATCAGGCACACTGGGGTTGGGAAGCAAGCTCACCAAAAACACGGCGTTTTTTTTGATTGCTGGCGTTGATGCTGCCATGGCCACCATTGACGTGATTGATGACCCCGAAGCCTTTGTTCAAGATTTTAATAATCGCACCACATACGAGCCTCCTATTACAGCGAATACTGTGTTGCCGCAGGTACGAGACGCTGGTACCGGTTTGCCTGCAACGCCTCCAGCTCCGCCAGCGCCATATGCTTGGGCTGAAAACAGGTTTACTCAACCGGCCCAAGGCCTTTCTGCGGCCATTAGTGATATGAACCAAAGCCCTTATACGATGACCCGCAAGCGCTTGCCCATGCTTACGGGACGCTTAGGATTTCGCATTGCCTCGATGGTGAATGAGCATGTGTCTTTCCAAATTGAATTTGCCGGGCGGTGGTCGCATATCTCCATGCCTAATTCCTATATCAACACCATCAAAACCAGCGGGATCGATTGTCAAATCCGCCTTGGCTATCACTTTTAAAGGCATGGATGGGCTGATTTCTTGCACATGAGGGTCTCCCACCTAGGGCTGCGCGGAAGGCTAGCGCTCACATCCCCTTGAGCAGAGGTATGGTGTAAAAGTTTGGTAAGCCCCGTGCTTCCCTTCTCACGCACGTTTCTGTGTGGCAGGGGGGGTGGTCATGTCACGCTGTTTGTTCCGGTGAGGGCAATAGCGCAGCGCTTCAGCAATATGCACTTTATGGATGTTGTCTTGCCCGGCAAGGTCTGCCAGGGTGCGAGCCACACGCAAAACGCGGTGATAGGCCCGGGTTGATAAATGCCACGTGTGACTGGCTTGACGCAACAGGGTGAGGGCGCTGGAGCTCAGCTCTAAAAAAGGCTGCAAATCTGCCACAGCCACGTGGCCGTTCATCCAGCGCCGAAAGGATGAAATTTCTTTCAAGCGTTCTTTTTGACGGCCTTGGGCGGCTAACACACGTTTTTGGATAACGCGGCTGCTCTCAGGCTCACCTTGACCCTCTTGCTCAAAGGGTGACAGGGCCGGGACATAAACCTCAAGGTCGATGCGGTCCATCAATGGCCCTGAAAGGCGGGCTTGGTACTTTTCTCCACACACCGGGGCCTTACGACACTGTTTATGCGCCATGCCTAAATAACCGCAGGGACAAGGATTCATGGCCGCCACAAGCTGTGTATGGGCCGGATAGGTGATGTGTGCATTGGCCCGGGCAATGGTAATCTCGCCTGACTCAAGGGGTTGCCGCAATGATTCAAGGAGCGAGCGCGAAAATTCAGGTAATTCATCCAAAAACAGCACACCCTTGTGGGCCAGCGACAGTTCCCCAGGTTTGCTGCGATGCCCACCCCCCAAAAGCGCTGGCACAGAGGTGGCATGGTGAGGTGATCGGAAGGGTCTTTGGGTTAATAGCGCGTTGTCGGTAAGAGCGCCCGCCAGGCTGTGTATGGCCGTGACCTCTAAAGATTCTTCAGGTGTGAGGGGCGATAAGATGGACGGTAAGCTTTCTGCCAGAAGCGATTTGCCTGATCCTGGCGGCCCTACCATCAACACGTTGTGCCCGCCAGCTGCCGCAATTTCAAGCACCCGCTTTGCTGTACCTTGCCCTAAAATATCTTTCATATCCCGCTGGGGGGCTGTGTGTTTTTTGATGACGGCTTGGGGCCTGGACAACACTTGGGTGCCTTTGATGTGATTGATGATGTCCAGCAAATGGGGCGCGGCAATAATGGTTAAATCACCCACCCATGCTGCCTCTGCACCCCCCTCTTGTGAACATATCAACCCCTTATGCATTGATGAGGCATGAAGTGCGGTAGACAAGGTGCCCGATGTTTTAAGAATGTGCCCATCGAGAGCTAATTCACCCACAGCAATGAATTGGTCCATAAATCCGGCATCTAAGGCGCTGATCGCGGTTAATAGCCCCAAAGCAATGGGGAGATCATAGTGCGTGCCTTCTTTTTGAAGATCGGCAGGCGACAGGTTGATGGTGATTCGTTTGGGCGGCAGCGCCAGACCCATGCCATAAAGGGCGGCACGCACCCGCTCCTTAGATTCGGCCACCGCCTTATCAGGCAACCCCACAAGATGAAAGGCGGGCAACCCCGACGCCAGCTGAACCTGTACATCCGCAGATGTGACATGCAGGCCCCGAAAGCAGACTGTTGATGTGCGCGATAGTTTAAGCATACCCATGCTGAAGCCTCTTATGTCTAAGAGATAGATATAGACGAAAGCTTCTAGAATAGAAAGAATAAAGTCAAAAAAAATGCACAGAAGGCAATTTTGCCCTATATTTTTATAAATAACTGTTATTGTTGGTTTTTTATGACAGATTATTTGTTATCATTAAAAAGCTTTACCTGTGTCTTGGTGAAGGATGTGACAGTAAATCCGTCGATCAATTCATGAAAAAGAGCGTGCCAATTAAGCTCAACATGCAGGCGCATGAGGGCCGAGCCAATGCCCACGGCGGCGCGATCGAGGAACACAAATTCTTTGGGTGGCATCATGCCCCCTTTTTCGCGCAAGAGTTTATGCACCTCTTCAGCGGTTTTGCGGCCCACCTCGCCCGAAGGATCGGTGGTGATGAGTCGTGGGCGGTTATCAAGCAGGGGGTCATAGAGAAAACGGGCCCACAAGGTGAGCGGCTCATACAGATCATGTGATAGCTGGGTAAAGCCCAATTGCTCATAAGCTTCTTGAATGGTGGCTTTGTGGTTTTTTTCAAGACCTTTGAACAGTTGCAAGATGCCCGCCACCGTTTTGGCTTTAAAAATGCGCACACAGCCAAAATCCAGCATATTGAGGGTGTGATCATGGGGGCTGAGGGTATAGTTGCCCAAGTGAGGGTCGCCATGCAGTAGGCCTGCCGTATAAAGGGGACGCCACCAGGCCTGGAACAGGCGTTTGGCAATATCTTGACGCACAGAGTCTGGCGACTGAGCGAAGGTGAGGATGGAGTCACCTTCCAGCCAAGACATCGTCAAAAGACGTTGGGTGGAGAGCGCCTCAAAAACCTTAGGCATTACCACGCCTTGTTGTGTTTGGCTAAGGATCTGTGAGAACCAGCGGATATGCCGCGCTTCTTGCTCGTAATCAAGCTCTTCATAGAGGCGTTCTTTGATTTCCGCTTGAAAATTGTCTGTAAGAATGGCGCCGCCATAACGCTCATAGATTTTGCAAAGAAGAGCCAGGTGTTTGAGATCTGTCTGAATGGCTGAGGCCATGTCTGGATATTGGAGTTTGAGCGCCACCTCGTGTCCATCGTGTGTGGTGGCTTTATGGATTTGACCCAAAGAGGCGGCAAACACAGGTTTGTCATCAAAGTGCGCAAAGTGCGTGCGCCACTGGGGGCCTAACTCACCTTTCATGCGCCGTTTCGCAAACGAAGGCCCCATGGGCGGGGCGTGGGCACTTAAGGTTAAGAAGGCATCTGCATAGGCCGGGGGGAGCATGCCCGGCACCGTGGCCAAGATTTGTCCGATCTTCATGATGGGGCCTTTCAGGTGACCCAATTCTTGGGCTAGCGTTTGCGCAAAAGCCTGTTCATCAGGGGCGAGGCGCAGGCGCTCTTCCATATTTTGCAACAAAACCCGCCCTAAGGTGCGCGCCGTGCTCCATGTGCGCCCCCATTTTGTGGGTGGCTCTTTGGGGTGATCCATACAGGTAAGCTCACGGACTGTTGAGGTGAGTGTAACAAAAAAAACTATTCCCATGTTAATGATAACAATGAGACAAAAAGTAAGTAAAAATCTTTTAAAACAAAACGTGGATAAATCTTTATAGATCGATGATAGGGTTTTTGTTAGGTTGGGGGGAGACCCAGAATGTGCGAGCTTGCCCATGCGTTGTTTTTTAAGGTGTTGTGCTTTTTTAGCTTTGTGGGCATCTGTTGTCGCAAAGGGCGCTATTCTTGTGGGCGCGTCGGCCGAGCGTGTGACAGCCATTTCCATGCGTGGCCAGCCCAAGCACGCCCAAGGGTTAACGCACTTTTCTGTCTATAATCCCAACGCGCCCCAAGGTGGACATGTGCATTTTGCAGAAATCAAGCATGTGTTTGACACGGTGAACCCCTTTGCCTTTGGAGCCAACTGTGCCCAAGGGGTTGGGCGCTATCACTTTCTCACGTTTGATACATTGATGGAAAAAGCTCCCAATGAGCCTTTTTCTCTTTATGGGCGTTTGGCAAAATATGTGATTCTGGCGCCGGATCGTTCGTCCATTACCTTCTACCTGGACCCACGTGCGCGCTTTCATGATGGCTCACCTGTGTTTGCATCGGACGTGAAAGCCACGTTCGAAATTTTGGCAGAACGGGCCGGTCCGGCCTATAAACTGTTTCATGCCAAGATTAAAAGTATCGATATTCTTGGTAAGCGTATCGTACGTATTGTGTTTCATCCATTGGCGGGTGGTAACTATGATAAGGAAGCGCCGTTTACGGTGGCCATGCGTGCCATCTTGTCTGAAAAAGACATAAAAAGCCGTGATTTCAATCAAGATCCCTTGCGGCCTCTTATGGGAAGTGGCCCCTACACGATCGAATCGGTGGATCCGGGTCGATCTATCACCTTTGTGCGTGCGCGCAATTATTGGGGACGTGATCTTCCGGCTTTGAGGGGGCTCTATAATTTTGATCGCATTACCTATGACTATTTCTCATCGGATGTGGTGGCTTTTGAGGCCTTTAAGGCGGGCCTTATAGATCATTGGGTAGAAACGTCACCGCAGCGCTGGGCATCAGGGTATGATTTCCCGGCGGCGAAGCGCAATGCGGTGGTGCGCACCCCTGTGTTTTTCAAAGATGCTGCGATTGTCACTTTTTTGGTGTTTAACCTCAAGCGTGCCCCGCTGCATAACCGCCATGTACGGTTGGCGTTAGGGGGGTTGTTTGATTTTGAATGGATGAACAAAAATCTTCATCATGGCACCTATAGTCGCAATGCCAGTCATTTTGCTGTGATGCCCTTTGAAGCTAAAGACCCCATCACGGCGGCAGAAAAAGGTGCTCTGATGGCTTTGCCTGATGTGCCGTTCTATGCTTTTGAGCCCATGCCTACCCTTACACAAACAAAGGGTGACGGCAACATTCGGCCTCTGCTGGGGCCATCGCAAGCGCTGTTCAAGAAGGCCGGGTGGGTCTATCGACATGGAGCGTTACGTCATGTCAAAACGGGTAAGCCCCTGACCTTGACGCTGGTGATCACCGATCGTCGTTTTGAAAAGTTGGCCCTTATGTATAAGCGGGGACTCAAGAAAGCAGGCGTGACCCTCACCATCAAGCTTGTCGACAGTGCGCACTATCAAAAACTGTTGGGACAACGGGACTATGATCTGATCATTACCAGTTATGGCACGGGCCTTTCACCTGGCATTGAGCAACAGCTTTATTATGGCAGCTATTTTGCGGATGTGCCGTCGCGCAACCATGCGGGGGTTAACAGCAAAGCCATTGATGCTGTGATTGATAACATGATTCGCGCAGATAGCCACGAAGCCCAGGTTTTTTATTGCCAGCTCTTAGATCGTTTGCTGCGCGTGGGGTATTATATGGTGCCACTGGGCTATAAATCGTCGTCTGATGTTGCGTTTTGGCGCTGTTTGGCCCATCCGCCTCTGAAAACCCATTTTATTCCCTCCATTTATGCATGGTGGTGGGTGCCTGGATGCAAAAAGCAATAGCGTTAGCGTGATCGACGCTTTGAAGGTAGCTGTGGCGGTGCCTGTCTAGATAGAGAGGGGTGTGCGGATCGTGGCTTTTAGGGCGTGGAAAAATTGAACTGGTGCACCCAGCGCGTGTCATTGGCAAAAAAGGCGCGCAGGTCTTGGATGTTGTATTTCAGCATCGTTAAACGCTCGACGCCCATGCCAAAGGCCCACCCCTGATAGCGGTGAGGGTCAAGGTTCATTTCTTTCAGCACATTCGGGTGAACCATGCCGCATCCCAAAACCTCCAGCCATTTTTGATGATGGCGGCTTTCAGGATTATGAGGGTCATCAAACAACACGTCCACCTCAGCGGAAGGCTCTGTGAATGGAAAGAAATTAGGGCGAAAGCGCAGCTTCATAGGGCGCTCAAAAAAGGTGTTAAGAAAAAATTCAAGGCACCATTTCAGGTGACCCATATGAATGCCAGGCTCAATGATCAAGCCTTCAATTTGGTGAAACATCGGTGTGTGCGTGGCATCATAGTCATCGCGATAGACCTTGCCAGGAGCAATAATGCGCAAGGGTGGCCTTTCTTCGGCCAAAGTGCGTATTTGCACGCTGGAGGTGTGTGTGCGGAGCAATAAATCACCACCTTTCATATAAAACGTGTCATGGGACAAACGCGCTGGATGGTGGGCCGGAATGTTAAGGGCCGTAAAATTGTGATAGTCATCTTCAATGTCAGGGCCTTGGCGCACGGAAAAATCCATTCTTTCAAAAATGCGCACCATGTCTGCCATGGCTTTGGAAAGCGGGTGATAGCTGCCAAGGCACGCATCCGCCGGTGAGGGGGGCAGGGTCACATCACAGGCATCTTGTTCAAGCTGGGCAAGGCGCTCTGAGTCTTGCAAAAGGCGATACTTTTCTTTCCATAAGGCATGAAAATCGGCCTTCATTTGGTTTAAATAGGCTCCCTTTTCTTGACGCTCAGCAGATGTGAGGTTTTTGAGCTTTTTCATCTCAAGGGTGAGGGCGCCATTTTTTCCTGAAAAGGCAAGGCGCGCAGCGTCAAGATCATGTAGTGTGTCGGCTTGCGTAATGCGCTGCGCAAAGGTCTCTAGATTGATCGTTTCCATACCTTTTGTTCTATACACGAACTCAGGCAGTCGGATCAACAAGAAAACACAAGATCTCTCAGGAAAGGCAGACCCTATGGTTAGACCTTATGTTTTCTTGCCTTCAGGGACATCTTCTGCTCAGATATTAAGACTTTGGTTTAGGTTTGCGGGGGCCTTGCGAGGCCTTTGTTTTTTTGGGCTTAACGCTTGGGGATGCAGGCTTAGGGGTGGCTGCTTTGGCTTCACGTGTTGCCTTGGGTGCATCTTGCGCGGGTTGCCCCCCGCCCAGCTTATCAAGCAGTTTGAGCGAAGAGGGTGATAATGATTTATCACGTCCGCCCTGATTTTCTTCAAGGCTCTCCCGATAGGTTGCATACCACACAATGGCACATGAAATAAGGGCAAGGCTGATGGCCCAAAAGGCATACCACATAGATATCTCCTAATATAACTCGTGTGACTTCTTTTGAATATCCTGCTTGCTGACAGGACCCTTTAAGACATCATAGACCCAAGATGCTAACCAGATCATCAACGGCACAAAAATAATGGCAGAGATCAGCATAATAATCAGGGTGAGACGGCTGCTTGACGCATCCCACAAGGTGAGACTGTGGTTCACATTGGTGAGCGACGTGAGCAAAATGGGATAATTACCCAAACCCACACTGGCAATCACCATGGCCATCCGGACACAGCTCACCACCCATGCCCAAAAGGCATGCTTGAGATAAATTTTGTGAATCAACACGGTGAGACCCATGAAGCAAACAAGAGAAATCAACGTGCCGGCCGATAAGGGCAGCCAACTCAAAAAATCTTTGGCTGGCTCCACAGCTAACACAGATTTAGCCAAGGGGTTGGAGGGCATGTCTGTGCTCATGATGACATCGCGCAAGGGAATGGTGACGCGCCACACACATAAGAACACAAAATACATCACAATGCTGGCCCACAGGCGCAAGGGGATAAAATCTTGAATCTTCTTTTTTAAAGAGCCCTCTGTTTTGACACATAAATAAAGGGCACCGTGGGTGACAAAGAGCAAAAGCCACACAACCCCTGAAGCCAGCGCAAGGGGGTGAAAGAGGCTTGGCAGGTTGTTGTAGGCAATGAGTCGCAGGTTGTCGTCAAACTCAAAGTAAGCGCCACTGACAAGAGCGCCAAGCACCAAGCCAAAACATAACGAAGGAATAACGCCGCCCAAAAAGAGACACATATCCCACATGCCGCGCCATTTGGTGTTTTCAAGCTTGCTGCGATATTTAAAGCCCACGGGTCGTAAAATCAGTGACGCGAGAACAAAAAACAGCGGCAAATAAAACCCGGTAAACAGAGCACCATATAAGAGCGGCCATGCCGCAAAAATAGCGCCTGCAGCCAGAATCAACCAAGCTTGGTTGCCTTCCCAGACAGGGCCTACGGTGTTGAGGAGCACGCGCCGTTCTTCATCCTTCTTCGTCACAAAGGGCATCAAAGACGCGACACCAAGGTCAAAGCCATCTGTGAGCGCAAAGATCCAAAAAATGACACCCAACAATATCCACCAAATGATACGCAAGACGGTATAATCAAATAAGATGTCCATGGTCTGTGTGTTCCTTCTTTATTCTGTCGCAGGTTCGGGTTTCGCTTTGACGTGGCTGCCACCACCATCGTGTCCAAAGGCCTTATCAGGTCCTAAGCGGACATATTTGATCATCAAGAAGAGATCAACCACCAGCAGGGTGCTATAGAGCAGGATAAAGCCGCCCAGGGTGGTGAACAGCAGGGAGTGAGGCAATTGAGAGGCCCCCAGATAGGTGGGCAAAATCCGATCAATGGCCCAGGGCTGGCGCCCACATTCGGCCACAATCCATCCAGAGGATGACGCCATCCAAGGCAAAGGAATGGCCAGCATCCCGATGCGTAAAAACCAATCCTTGTTATCCAACAGCACGTCTTTGCGCATCCACAGAAAAGCCAGCGTGAAAAAGGCAATGAAGAAGAGGCCACACCCCACCATAATGCGGAAGCAAAAGAAAATGAGGGGCACGTTAGGGATCAAGTCATGGGCAGCCCGTGTGATTTCTTCATTGGTGGCTTCAGACACATTCTCTGTATGTCGTTTAAGCAAGAGGGCATATCCGAGATATTTTTGTTGATCGATCACCGTTTGCTTGGCTTCTAAATCCGCAGGGTTCTTTTTGAATTGCTCAAGAGCTGTATAGGCCATGATGCCTTTGCGTATACGTGGTTCTGCTCGCTCGACAATGTCGCGAATGCCAAGCACAGGCGTGCTGAAAGAACGTGTGGCTATCAAGCCCATGACATAAGGAATCTTGATGGCATATTTTGTGCGCTCTTCTTGCATATCGGGCCAACCAATGACGGTGAGGCTGGCGGGAGGGGCTTCTGCGCGCCACTTGCCTTCCATAGCGGCCAGTTTCATTTTTTGTGAGTGACCCACGGTATAGCCGCTTTCATCACCCAAGAAAAGGACAGAAAGAGACACAAACAAACCAAAGCAGGTGGAGACCCACAAAGACCGTTTGGCAAACTCAATGTGCCGGCGTTGGTAGAGATAGTAAAAGCTGACCGCGGTTACAAACATAGCGCCTGTGGTATAGCCCGCATTGACCGTGTGCACAAACTTGCATTGCGCCGTGATATTGAAAATCACATCATAAAGCGAGCGCAGCTCCATGCGCATGGTTTCTGGGTTGAAGAAGGCACCTTTGGGATCTTGCATCCACCCATTGGCCACCAAAATCCAAAATGCAGAAATAGAGGTGCCCAAGGCGAGGCCCCAGGTGCAAATGAGGTGTGCTCTTTTGGATAGGCGGTCCCAGCCAAAGAAAAACACGCCCACAAGCGTGGCCTCGAGGAAAAACGCCATCATGCCCTCAATGGCTAATGGCACACCAAAAATATCGCCCACATAGTGGGCATAATAGGACCAGTTGGTGCCAAACTGAAACTCCATGGTAATGCCTGTGGCCACGCCCATGGCAAAGTTAATCCCAAAAAGCATGCCCCAAAATTTGGTCATGTCTTTCCAGATAGGCTTATCTGTGGCCACATAGACGGTCTCCATGATGGCGATGATCATCACAAGGCCTAAAGTGAGAGGGACAAAGAGGAAGTGATATAAAGCCGTGATGGCAAATTGGAGGCGGGAGAGATCAACGACGTCCATGGACAATCTCCTTAGAACAATGCGAAACCTTTCTATCTTGCAGCAATTTTTGTGCCACTTGTGTGGGGTTAACGGATTGTTTATGTTTTTTAAAGACAAAATAGAGAGCGGTGATGATGGATAGCTTGAACACAAGTGTCCAAAAAATTTTGCGGCGAAGGCTCCAAGATGTGTTTGGCGTGTTCACGTGCGGCCATGCATGTTTTTTGGGGCATTGGACACGACTTTTGGCAAAAAAAGCGTTAAGAAGAAAAAACATAAACCAGACATAGCACGAGTTGCGCTTTTATGGGTATCATTATATACCAGATTTAACGTATTTTTGATTTTCCCGGCGATTTCTATGAAATTGAGCTTCTCTTGGTTGAGAGATCATCTGGACACCCCGCTTTCAGCGCATGATTTAGAAAAAAATTTGATGAGCTTGGGGATTGAAGTGTCATCTGTGGAAGATGGGTCTTCCATGTTGAAGTCTTTTTCTGTGGGCAGGATTATGCATGTTAAAAAGCACCCGTCTGCCGATCGCCTTTCTGTCTGTCGTGTGGCGTTGCCTGACGGCGATGTGCAGATTGTGTGTGGCGCGCCCAATGTGCGCGTGGGCCTGAAGGGCATTGTGGCACCTCCTGGAACGTTGATGCCTGCGCTGGGGCGCACCATTGAAAAAGTGTCTATCCGGGGTGTAGAGAGCCACGGCATGCTGTGTTCTTATGAAGAGTTGGGGCTGGATGAGAGGATGAAAAATGCCTCTTCAGGCATTGCCGACCTTGGGGACGATGTGCCCTTAGACGAAGATGTGGCGCGGGTGTTGGGGCTGGATGACACTGTGTTTTCTTTGGACATCACGCCCAATCGCCCTGACTTATTGAGTGTGTATGGCTTGGCGCGAGAGTTAAGTGTGGCCGATGTGGGTGATCTTAACCCTCTTTCCACGCCTTCGTTTTCTCAAAGCTCTCAAGAGATCGGACGGACCCTGACCATCACCCCAGAAACCAAAGAAGGCTGTCCTTCCTTTGCCTTAGCGCTGCTTAAGAATGATCAAGGATGGGGGGTGGATGAGACGTTGGCAGCTCGTCTTCAAAAAGTGGGGATGTCATCTCAAGGGATGCTGGTGGATGTGACCAATCATTCTATGATGGATACGGGACGGCCGTTGCACGTTTTTGATGCAGATGTGTTGGAAGGTGATTTGACACTGCGCCTCTCAGAAAAAAATGAGCCTTTTGAGGCGTTAAATGGCAAAACTTATACGCTGCAGGCAGGGCATATGGTGCTTGCTGATGCCCGCGGCGTTGTTTCTTTGTTGGGCGTGATGGGCGGAGCGAGGGGGGCTGTTACGCCCTATACACGCGCTGTGTTATTAGAATCGGCATATTTTGAACCGTCATGGATCTCGCGCGCTGCGCGTCACTCTCATTTGATTACAGAGGCCAGTTTACGATTTGAGCGGGGTGTGGATCCATGCTCGGTGTTGCCGGGGCTCTATCGGGCGACTCAACGTCTTGTGGACGCTGGTGGGGTCCTTAAGGGGATCGTGTCTTGTGGCAAGCCTTACCAAGAAAAACCTTCTTTTGTGTTTGATCCACGAGAAATCCAACGCCTCTCGGGTGTTTCTGTGGACAACGCAACGGTTTTTGCGTTGTGTGAGAAAATGGGCTTAGCGCCAGAAGACTCGATGAAAACGGGGATCCGTGTCACCCCACCTTCGTGGCGATTCGATATCACATCGGGCCCGTGTTTGGTGGAGGAAGTGCTTCGTTTTAAGGGGTATGATCATATTCCCACCTGCCCCTTGCCAACCTTGTCTTCTCATAAAAAGGGTGATCAGCCCTTTGAGCGCAGGCCGGCGGAAAAAGCCAAAAATCTGTTGGTGGCGTGTGGTTTGCGCGAGGTTGTGACGTGGTCGTTTATTTCACAAGACAAGGCGGCTTTGTGCGCGCCTGAAGACCAGCTTATTTCATTGGCAAACCCTTGCAGTGACGATATGAGCGTGATGCGGCCATCCTTGTTGCCGGGGCTTTTGTCCCTTGTGCACCAACACCAAACCCGTTCCCTTGATATGGGGCTGGGGGTGTTTGAAGTGGGTCATATATATGGCCAGCAAGAAGATCACAGACAGCGATCTGAAGCGGCCTTTGTGATGCCCCCTTCAGGCCGATCCCATTGGTATGATCTGCCCCACAATGTGTGGCAGGCCAAAGCTGTGCTGCTTAAAGTGCTGCAGGGGCTGGGTGTGCGGGATACCTCGTTTCAAATCCATGAAGGTGGGGAGATATCTAAGGCTTACCCATCCTATCACCCCAAGCAAATGGGTGTGGTGCGTCAGGGCAAGAAAACCTTGGCCGTCTTTGGGGCCTTGCATCCTGATGTTTTGAATCATTATGGGGTGGTCGGTCCTGTGTACGGCGCTGATATGGTGTTAGATCGTTTGTCATTGCGCTCAAGGCTTACAGCGCCTCCGTTGCCCAGCCCCTTTCAACGGGTGCAGCGTGATTTGGGCTTTTTAGTGCCTGACACGCTTTCAGTGGGCACATTGTGTGAGGCTGTACGCAAAGCTTTAGGGTCTTCCTTGGTTTTTTTGGATGTGTTTGATGTGTTTGTGGACCCTGCGCTGCTGGGGGAAGGGAAACAATCTGTGGCAGTGCGTTTAACGTTGCAACCTCACGACGCACCGGCGGATGAAGCGTGGTTGGCGGGGCATATGGATAAAGCCGTGGAAGCTGTCAAACCCTTAGGCGCCGTCTTGCGTCGCGATGCGGTAGCCTGATATGGCCGTGTCACAACAGCGCATTCGGAATTTCTCTATTATCGCCCACATTGACCACGGAAAATCTACGTTGGCGGATCGCCTGATTCAATATTGTGGCGGCCTTGAGGAGCGAGAGTTTCAAGATCAGGTGCTGGATAGCATGGATATTGAGCGTGAACGCGGCATCACCATCAAGGCTCAGACGGTGCGGCTTATGTATAAGGCGGCCGATGGCCACACCTATCAGCTGAACCTTATGGATACGCCGGGGCACGTGGATTTTACCTATGAGGTTTCTCGCTCGCTGGCTGCGTGTGAAGGGTCATTGCTGGTGGTGGATGCCAGCCAAGGGGTGGAGGCGCAAACTTTGGCCAATGTGTATCAGGCCCTTGAGGCTGATCATGTGATTATTCCTGTGCTCAATAAAGTGGATTTGCCGGCCGCCGAGCCTGCGCGGATTCAGCAGCAAATTGAAGAAGTTATTGGTCTTGACGCCCACGATGCCTTGTTGGTGTCGGCCAAAACAGGGCAAGGCATTCAAGGTGTACTCGAGGCTATTTGTCAACGTTTGCCACCGCCCACAGGTGATGCAGACGCGCCCCTTAAGGCCTTGCTGGTGGATAGCTGGTATGATGCTTATCTCGGCGTGATTGTGTTGGTGCGTGTGATGGAGGGGCGGCTCAGGCCGGGGCAAACCGTGCGCATGATGGCCACCGAAAGTGTGTATCGCGTCGATGAGTTGGGTGTGTTTACCCCCAAACGCACAAAGGTTGAGGGGTTATCCGCCGGTGAGGTGGGATATTTTATCGCCGGCATCAAGCATGTGGCCGATTGCCAGGTGGGGGATACCATCACCGATGACAAAAAGCCTGCCACCGCCATGCTGAAAGGATTTAAAGCCAGCCAACCCGTGGTGTTTTGCGGCCTCTTTCCCATTGATTCGGCTGAATTTGATCATTTGCGCGACAGTTTGGAAAAGTTGCGCCTTAATGATGCCAGCTTTTGGTTTGAGCCTGAATCCTCTTCGGCTCTGGGGCTTGGTTTTCGGTGCGGGTTTTTAGGATTGCTGCATCTTGAGATTATTCAAGAGCGACTTATACGCGAGTTTCGTCTTGACCTCATGGCTACCGCGCCCAGCGTGGTGTATGATTTTTACCTTAAAGATGGCACCAAAAAAGCGTTGCACAATCCGGCGGATATGCCCGATGTGGTGAAGATTGATCGCATTGAAGAGCCTTGGGTCACCGCCACCATTTTGGTGCCTGAAGACTATCTTGGACCCATTCTCACCCTGTGCACCGATCGCCGCGGTGTGCAAAAGGAAATGACCTATGTGGGCAAGCGGGTGATGCTGGTGTATGGGTTGCCTCTTAATGAAGTGGTGTTTGATTTTTATGATCGCTTGAAATCGCTCTCGCGGGGGTATGCTAGCTTTGATTATCAGGTGTCAGACTATCAAGAAGGAGATTTGGTCAAGCTCTCCATTCTTGTCAACGGGGAGGCTGTAGATGCCTTTTCAAGCATTGTGCACCGCAGTCGGGCTGAGGGTCACGGACGTTTTTTGTGCGAACGTCTCAAAACCTTGATCCCACGCCAGCTGTTTAAGGTGGCTTTGCAGGCGGCCATTGGCGGCAAAATCATTGCGCGAGAAACAATCTCAGCGCTGCGCAAGGACGTGACAGCCAAATGTTATGGCGGTGACATCACCCGCAAACGCAAATTGCTTGAAAAGCAAAAAGAGGGCAAAAAACGCATGCTCAAGAAGTTTGGTTCTGTGGAAATTCCACAAAAGGTCTTTTTAGATGTCCTCAAACGTGGGGATAGCTAGGGCTGCGTTTCTTTTCTGTTTGAGTGTGCCGTGACGTGTGGCGTTAAGAGAGAATCTGTTAGGTTGATTGAAGAGAGGATCCAGGGGAAGATACGGCTGTTTCCAGGCTGTGGGTAGCGCTGCCGCGTTTGAGAGGCTGGGGCAGTCCTGGGCCTTCTTTCCACCCCGTCAGGGTGATAAGCTCTGCTTCAACCGTTAACCCTTTCTTTGTGCGGCTTGATGTTTTGTCATGGTGGTGCTGTTTATAAAGCCTTTTCACGTGCGGCCAAAACCCTTTGGCAGGCGGGTGTGTAGCGCGCCCCTGCAAGGCATTGCCTTCCCCCATGCGCTTGAGGTGACGGGTGAGGCTGTGAAAGCTGTCGTAATGGAGGATAAAATCATCACGGTCAGCCACCGTTAACCGAAAGGGTGTTTGCCCCATAAGCCGCGTGGCCTCCTCAAGGCGGATCATGGGCAAGATGCGCGGATAGACAACGCCATGAAGGGTGAAATCAGCTTCGGCCAGACATTGCCGCAGCTTGGCCAGAGTGTGCCCGCCCCAAAAATTGAGCAGCAACAATCCCCCCGGCGCCAACATCTGGTGCGCTTTGGTGAGATAGGCAAGCGGGTCTTCCTCCCAATGAAGGGCCAGGGGGCTATAGAGCACATCAAAGCGTGTTTCTGCTGCATCTGTGATAGACAGACGCCGAATGTGGCTGTGAGGGCGTTGCCTACGCGCCACTGCTTCTGCGCCGGGCGTGTGGGCGGGGGAAAGGTCGCCTATGATGTGAAAGGGCAACGTGAGGTGCTGGAGGCGGTCCAACAGGTGGGTTGCTGCCTCACAAAACAAGCGCCCATCAAAATCTTTTTCAGCATGCATGCGCATGGCGTTTAGGGCGAACCCATCGATCAAGGCAGAGGGGGGTTGACGCTTGTGAGTGTGCAGGGCCAAACGTAAGATAAGAAAGGTCTAAGCGAGCTTACGCCCCCTTTCTCACCAGAACATTAATGCATGTGACAAGAGAGGACATTTGGGCTTTTTTAAAAAAGAGGGGATCGCTGAAGAGACGCCTCCAGTGAAAGGGAAGGCTTCTCAACGGTTGTTTTCTCAAAAGATGGGGTCTCCACAAAGGTTAAAGAGCCTTTAAGCAGTCTTCCAAGCACATCTCAAAGTGTTTTTGTGTAAACGCACCTTAACGCCTTTCGCAGGGGCATGCCGGGACCACCACGACCTTTCATGTGCTCTGTCGACGCGTTTTGTCTTGCACATGCGCTTGTCATGACCTTTGCTCAAGGCCCCTATGGTGGGCCACTCTCTTTTCAAGCGTCATGTTGTCCCCTCTTTTTGGGTGGACGGGTTTTTCACAGACGCTGGTGTCCGATCATGGTGAAGGGGAAGCGCAGAAATGTGACTTGAAGCCTTCGGATGTCTTCTTTGAAAAAACGTTTTATTGTGGATGATCACATTCACACTCTTCATTTCGTGTGCGTTTTCTGGTACAGGTACGGCGCCTTCTGATGACGCTAAAAATATATCTGTTAAGTTGCAGAGGAGAGGTAGCCGAGGTAAGAACAAAGGTGTCTGTTGATCCTTGCATCCAAAAAAGTGGCAATAGAACCAATTAATTTTTTTGCTTCTTAATTCATTAAGCGCATCAAGTGACTGGTGCGGTTCTTTTGGGGCATAGATATGTTTCGTCAAGGTATATGCTTTTGTTTTTTTAGGTGATGATGGGAGGATCTTTTCCATGTCTTCCAAGAGGCCGTCTATGGTGGACGTTGGGAGTTTTTTTTGCAGGGTGCGTATGAGGCCGCGCTCTTTAGGGGAAGAAGGGGGGTCTTCTTCTTTTTTCTCAGAGGGGTAAGGTGTCATCGTTAAGGCTATGGCATAGACATCATTTGTGGGACGATCACCTTCTGGACGGTGACCGTTTGGCGCATAGAAGAGATCAAGCTCTATAGACAACGGCTTACCAAATGGCCTCATTTCAGTCCCCTCAAGGGGATAGGTTTTCTTCACCTCATTGTGGGGTCTGTCTTCTGAATGCATGACGGACAGTGAAAAAGTGCAGTGATCATAACGCTTAGCGACTTGATAAAGTTTTTTTACAGAAGAACTACCTATAGAAGGAGACTCTGCCGGTGAAGATGCCACAGAATAAGACGGCGAAGCGCTTTGAGCTTCAGATTTTGTTGCCGGTGAAGACTGCGTTGTGCGTTTAGGTTGAGGCTTTGGGTGGTGACGCCCAGATGAGTGGGCTTTTTGTGCAGAACTGCTGCGCCGGGGATCAGCGTGGGAAGCTTTTTGTTGAGAAGAAAGGGTCGGCCGCATATGCCCCGGCTGCTTGTCTTTATCCGAAGGGGGAGCATAGGCAGGATGCTTGATCATGGCAACACAAGCCGTCATCACAACACAAACAGCGATCCATCTCGAAAGCATACAACCCTCAAAAACCCACGATTTTGCATGAGGGTATGTTTATCCGTTTTTTCCTAAATGTCAATTTTTTGACAAAAAATATTACAAAAACAAGGACTACAAAAACAACGCGTCTGCCTGTCACGTTTATTTCCAGTGATGAAAACAACGCTGTTTTTGAACCTGGCGTTAGGTGGTTGTGCCTTCTTTATCTTCATCACACGCTTCTTCCTGCTGAAGTGCTTGCACGAGCTGTTGAATCTCTGCTTGGGCGCGTGGGTCACCATTGACGGGGCCGGTTGGGGCATTGGCATGTGTTTCCAGCATCGCACAAAAGCTGTTTTCTTGGCTGGGCGGTTGGGGGAACATGCTGTTGCCTAAAGAAAAGCCAGATAAGGTGCCTAATGTTTTGGGTGCAGCCGGCGTGATCCTTTTGAAGCCTATAGCCTCAAGGCGTTGACACCACCATTGTGCCATTCTGTCGGATAGGGCGAACATAATGGGGGTGCGATGTTCGTTAAGGGATGTGCCCTGTGTGATATAAAAAGGGCCAGCTTCTAACGCATGATCGATGTCATAGGCCAGATATCTCAATTTCATATAGACCTCATCCACCTTCTTTGCGGGTTGGTTTTCATCTATGTTTTGGTGTGGGGACACCTTGTGTGTGGCCTTAACATTGACGGTGAGCAGGGGGGTGCCGCAACGATCGGGGAGCACAAGTTGATACAGATCAGGTTCATGGCAAAAGGGAGTCGGTGCGATATAGGGCAGTCCTAATCGCCTCATGGCCTCTAGGTTGAACGTGCTAGGCAGATTCTGCCCAAAAATATCCCACACCAAGAGAGGGTAGGCAAGCCCATGAAAACGTTGACAAAGCCCACGATAATACTGACAGGTTGCAGAGAGATTGACGAGATCTTGGGTTGAGAGATAAGAGACAATCTCCACATGCATCTCGTCAGGTAGCTTTCTGATGATAAGGTTTTGAGATACATCGGAGATTGTGCTCTCATGTGCGCCCCTCTTGCCAGGCGTTGTTGACGCCGTTTCCTTCATCAGGTGATCTGTGATCGAGAGGCGCGCTCCACCCTCTTCCAGGGGGTTGTGTGAGGTCAAAGCATGCCAGACGGCAGGAGAAACATCTTTAAAAGACGTGGAAGGTTGTGCAGGTGGGTGGCTATGCGCATGGGGAGCGTGGGCGACTTCGATCGGGCCCATAGGTCTGAGCCCTTTGCAAACATTGAAAAAAGAGGCGCTTTTTGCCCGTGTAAACCGCAAGGTGAGGGGCCGCGTGTTTACACCCCAAGGGTTAGGGGCCAACGTGGTAAAAAAGCCTATGTGCGGGGGGGAAACATCTTGTCTAAAATCAGCACACCCACAGCTAGACCCTGCATAGTCAAAGGCCATCATTTCATTATTATTAACAAAGACGCAAGGCTGGCCTGTGGGGCGTTTGTCTTGATATAAACCAACATATTGCTGATTGCGGCGTTGATTTTCTTCTGGCAGCCAGAGATTGCCTTCACCATTGACATGTTGGCGATGCAGGGGTGGCAAAAAAGCAAACCCATGATGGGCATGTATATACACATTGCGCCAGTAGGGGCGGATCTCAGGAAAAAGCGTATAGCCCTGGTGGGTATAATCAATGGCCTTGAGATTTGGCGCCTGAAGATGCGCAAGATGGCCCGTCGTATAAAAGGGGGAGTAAAGCACAAGATGGGTGAGTTTTTGGCTTGTTAAGGGCGGCAAGATATGATGCCCCCCAGGAAGGTGGAGGTGAAGAAGATATTGCTTTGGGGACGTGTTTTCTGGTTCATCCGAAGGCAAAAAGGCATCAAGCTTGTTAAAAATAGCATCCGTGGGGAGCGCGAGAAAGTTATCGATAATAGGTGGGTCGCCCGCATAGAAAAATCCTTCCCTCTTCAGTGTGTGGGGCTCCCCCGGAATGTCTTCCCAGGTGATGTTTGTGAGTGTATGGCTGACGGTAACTTTGCGACAGCCTTGTTGCACCGATAGGCAGGCCTCTGCGGTTTGGCTGATCATGGTGTTCCCCACACCACTTGGGCGGGACACAATCATGGTGCCGATGTGTTGCAAAAAGGAGTCGGTCTCAAACGCGGCCCGTGGTGATGAGGCTGCGATCACGGGGTGAGCAGGCTTTGGCGCACATGCTAAGGACGGGGGTTGGGAGAGGGCGCGTGCGGGGCCAGCATGATTATGGGGCTCTGCAGGCCCGGCCTCATCATCAGGGTGAACGGCAGGTAAGGGTGAAGAGGCTAACCATCCTAACCACACACAAAAAACATAACGAACCATGGGAAATAAGCTATTGATATTTTTTATCAAACTACCACAAAATCAAAAAAGTGTCAAAATGGCACAAAGAGCGCAGCCTTTCTTTTCATGAGGATATGCATTGTTTTCAAACAGGACATAGCATTCCTGGTGTTGGCTTTACAGCTGGCCAAAAGGGGGTACGGCGATAGGGCGGGTAAAGCCGAGGTAGCCGTCAACGTGATTTTCTGTGTCTTATCACACAACATCTCCCTTCACCTTGTGGCAAAGAGAGATGTAGCAGGGCAAAAAGGCCCCTGGTGCCCCCTGAGAGGGAGGGAGCGGCCAAAGACCTTAGGGTGAGAGCCGCCCTTAAGCTGTGGTGGCCAGCTCGGCAATCCGGGCTGAGGCGTGGGCCTGGTTGGCCTCAATCGCTGACAGCGTGTAGGTGGCTGCCACCATTTGGTTGTAGTTTTTCGAGCTTTCAAACACATCCTGCGCTGTTTTGAGTGGATCGGCCAACGACACGGTGTCTTGCAGGTTGTGCAAGCTTTCCAGCGCCGCGTTTTGACCCATCTCGTCAGATTGCAAGACGTTCAGCATGTTGGCCAGAGACTGAATGGTGTCGGCCACTTTTTCCAACGCGTGATCAATCAAGCCCTTCACCTGCTTTTGGTAATCCACATCATTGGCCAGCATATCGGGATCAATGGTCATATCGCTGATACCATAGAGGATCTCGCGGTCGGTGAGGTTGTTGATCCTCAGCTGACGTGACCCTTCGTTGCCTGACACGGTGACCGCAGCATCAAAAGAAGTGGACGGCGTGGTGATGAGGTTATATTCAAAGGCCCCGCCTGTATAGGATGAATCCATATACAAGGTGCCGATATCGCCCAACTTGATCTTACCCCCTTGTGTTTCGATGCCGTTCAAAATTTCCGTCTCACTCAACGGATAAGCCTGAATGGTGGCACCAAATTGATCATAGAAGGTGGCATAGGCCCCATCATATTTGAGGGTGAAATATCCTGCGCCATAGCTGGAGCCCGCCGCAAAGCTGAAAGGCACTGAGCCAGCCGAGCCCGCATCACCAAAGGCGTTATAAGAGCCGGACAAGGCGGCAGTCACCGATTGGAGCAAAGTGTCTTCATCACCAATACCAGGGCCACCAGGCGCGCTGGCAATTGGCCCTGTGAGCAAGGTGATGGTTTCTGTGGATGTGTTGTCGCCATCTTTATACAACACAATGGTTGCGCCAGCCGCGGTTGTGTCACCACCAGCTGCTGGATCCGTTTTATAGGTATTGTTACCCACTTTCACTTCAACCAAAACTTTTGTACCGTCACCCGCATTGTCAGCACCTGCATAGGAGGTAGAGACAATCTCAATCTTGCCTGCAGGCACGTCGACAAAACAGCTGGGGTTACAGGGCAACAGGGCACCTGTGGGGTCCGCCGCGCCATCATGCACAAACACACCCGTTTCCGGCCCACTGGACACCGGCGCGGTGTAGGTGCCGGCCATGTAGTTGGTAAAGTTCAGTAAAGCTGCCGTGTCTGTTAGCAGGGCGTTTGTTACACTCAAATCAGCAAGGGTCAGCGTGATGGTGCTGTCTGTGTTGGTGTTTTTGCCACCTTTATAAAGCGTGATGCTAGATATGACGGGCGCTGCAGGCGAAGCTGTAAGATCAATGCCATCATCATCATCTGTGGAATAAACCACATCACCGACCTGCACAGAAAAGCGCGCTGGCACATTTTCAGTTTGTGCTGACAAAACTTGAATGGCACCAGGCTCCACATTTTTAAAGGTGGGCGGATAGACCGATGGATCAGCAAAGGTGTTGGCCACGGGTGCTGTACCACCTGCTGACGTAAACACACCGCCTGTGTTTTCTACGACCTTTGTGTCCACCGATCCTGTGAACAAGGCCTGAAAAGCGGCTAGCGCAGCAGCTTCGTTAGCAAATGCAGCACTACCTGTTGTGAACATAGTGATAGCCTTACTGCGATCACCATCAAGATAGAGGTTGATGGGTTTGTTACTGATGGGGGCTGTTTTTAACTCAACTGCGTCTGAGGTATAGGTTTTGCCGCCAATGGGGATGGAAAAGATAATATCTGAAAGGTCGGTAGCCGTACCTGCAGCCGTGGCGCTGGCAGGGTCAGCTTCGCCAATATCCGATGCTGACAGGCCTTTAAACTGGATGGTTTCAGGGCCACAAAAGGTGTCAGCAGGGACACTGCCCGTGCCGTTGAAATAGAAAGAAGGTCCTGTGTCAGCGGCAGCATTAGGATCTTCATCCACAGCCTTGGGCGGGGCGGCCTCGGGGGTGGCGGGGGTGCCTACCGATGTTTTGATGCTATAGAAAGGCGCCGTACCGGTGCCGGCTTGACGCAGGCTTTGGATAGCGCTTCCTTCTTGGCTGCCGCGGCTGTCGGGGGATTGCTTCATGCCGATCACGTCAATAATGGCTTGAACGGCGGCATTTTTATCTGCCACAGAAACCGTGCCGTTGAGCAAGGTCATGGCGGCTTCGGCGGCGCCAATCAGATCTCGGTTGACGGTTTGCACAGCGGTGAGGGCTGTGTCAATAAATTGCGATGCAATCTGAATGTTTTGCAGCGCGCCGTTGGTTTTGGCAATGCTGGGCATGGTGCCATAATACATCGCCTGGCTCACGGGGCTGGACTGTAGGTTTTTTTGACCTGTAATTTGTGACTGAAGACTTGTGGACACCTCTTGGGCGAGGGTGTAAGACAAATTATAGGTTACATTGTTACTCAATTGATCAAGGCCACTCATAAACGCTCTCCTTGTAAGTTGGTCCCCCAAAAGGGGACGATCCTCTTCCACAACAGCAAGGCCCGTGCCATGTCCCTGTCACAAAAAGGGGCTCTGATCCTTAAGGCGTTCAAAACATGTTTTTTTTTGTGTGTTCTTTTTTGTGTGGGGCATCAACCTTGCCATGAAGGGGGGGGTGTCGGTGCCTCTTGGCAGCTTTTGGTAGAGGTTAAGAAAGGGTAAAGAGCGGGCGGTCCCTGGGCTTTCTTTAAGGGTTTCTTTGTTTTTTATGCCCTGTTTTTCAATGGCTTCGTTTTTGGCGAAAGGGTTTGGTTACCTTTTGCCGGGCACTCTGACAAAGAAACAACCTGCAAGGAAAGATGTTGGTAAGGGGGCGTTTGATGTTGTTACGACGTGTAGGATTAGGTGTGTGTGCTGCGCTGATGCTGGCAGGCTCGGCTTCGGTGCTTTCAGCAGTCAAAGCGATTGAAGGGAGCAAGGCGGGTGCCGTTAAACCCAAGAAAAGCCGCTTGAAAAGGTCAACCAGTTGGATGAAAAAAAAGGCTACAGGGAAAAAGTCAGCGAAACAAATTGAAGCCAAAGAAAAGAAACTAGCGGCGCAAAAGAAAGATTATGTGGAAGGTGCCGGCGCGAAAGCAGAAAAGAAAAAGCAAGAAGCAGCTGCTCTTGAAGAGAAGTCCAAGCGCTTTTCCCAGAAATAATCGTGGAAAGACCCTTTCAAACAATTTGTGCGGCCCCTGCTGTGGGGCCGTGGGAAGGAGGGCTTTAAGTTCATAAACGCTTTTTGATTATCTATGATCATGCTGCCTCTCTTTGATGCGCTCTTTCCACAGGCTGACTTTTTGCTGTAGGGGCGCCGTCTATGATGGTGCCAAAAAGAAAAATCTCTGAAAGTAGGCGCGGTTAACGCCCCTTATCCCCAATATGGCCACAACTTTGAATCGTTATGAGCTGAGCCTTGCAAAAGGCAACAGAGATGACTCTCGGGATGGGATAGGGCCTGTGCATCACAAGACACATCCATATTCAGCGTGGTAGTTCATCTTTATACCTATGTTGTACAGCATAAAAGGAGATGAGTATGGTGAAACAGTGGTTAGGAAGTGGTTTGCTTGCATTGTGCCTGTTGGGTGTGTCCGTTGAGCCTGCGATTGGCAAAATGCCCTTTAAAAAAGATGAAGCCATCAAAAAAAGAGATTCACTGGATAAGCAGTTCAAAGACATTAAAAAAAGAGAAGATGAGGCTGCAAACAAGATCGTCAAAGCATATGATAAAACCTTTAAACTGGCAGATAAGATTGATAAATATAACAATGACGTTGAGAAGTTTAATGGTATGGCTGATGGGCAGTACAAAGCTAGATATATAGATGGTTCTTCTTTCTATGACAAACTATGCAAAAAAATGGATGCCTATAACAAGAAAATAGAAGATAGGAAAAAGAAAGCTTTAGCAAAAAAGGAAAAACGGGAAGCTATAGAACATAAAAAATAATACATTCAATAAAATGCAATCGAGGCTCCCTACACTGTGGGGGGCTTTTTTTATACTCAAGGCACGGCAGGCATGTGTTTCAGTATAAGGGCAGAGAAAGAATAAAGGCAGAGAAAGGGGCAAGGTAAAAAAGAAGGTCACGGGAAGAAAAGGGCTAGGCAGCGCACAAGGGGCGTGTAGTCTTTTAGTATCTTAAGATTATTTTCACCACATTTAACATTTTATTTAGTTATTTTTATCGATTAAAGGTATATAAAATATTAAGCGAAGCATAAATAATATTAAAACAGATACAAATATTTACTTTTTTTTTGGCTCTTTTGATGAATATTGTGCAACGTTTAGGAAATTTTAAAAAGACAAGTGTTTTACTTGTCAGTGGCCGAAGAAATAGGAAGTAGGTTCGATGGTTGAGAGTATTCAACACGTTCTTGATCGGGTTCGTCGCCCTCGTGTTCACATTACCTATGATGTGGAGATTGGCGGTGCTATTGAGAAAAAAGAGCTCCCCTTTGTGGTGGGGATTATCGCAGATTTAGCTGCCAAAACCAATGTAGAGCTGCCCAAGCTCAAGCAAAGAAAATTTGTTGAAATTGATCGTGACAATTTCAACGAGGTGATGATTGCCATTCGCCCACGCCTGGCCTATTCGGTGAAAAAGACATTTGGTGGGGCCGCGCCTGCAGCCGCAGCGCCTTCAAAAGATGCCAAAGACGCGAAGGGCGGAAAAGAGGGCAAAGATGCCGGCAAAGAGGCCCCCAAAGCCGAAGGCAGCGGTGATCTCTTGGGCGTTGAGCTCGAATTTCAATCGATAGAAGACTTTAACCCCATCTCGGTAGTCTCACGTGTGCCCTTGCTGAAAGAGGCTTATGATAAGCGTGTGGCCCTGAATGATTTGATCAGCCGCGTGGATGGTAATGACGCGTTTAATGATCAGCTCTCTGCTCTGATTGCCGATCAAGGGATTGCGACCAAAATCGCGGGTGAAGCCAAGGGCGATAATGCACCTGAGACGGATAAAATTCTGACAGCTGCCAACTTGTTGAAAGAAGGCATCGATGATGACACCAAAAAACGCTTGCGCACCTTGGTGCAGGTGTTTGCCCAAGAGTTGGCGGATATCAAAGAGGCACCTAAGGGGGATATCTACTTCTTTGTGCTCCAACGTGTCGCTGCTTTGGATAAAGACATTTCGCTGCAATTGGATGAAGTGTTGCATCATGAGGATTTCCAGCGTCTTGAAGGCAGCTGGCGGGGCTTGCACTATTTGGTGTCAAAATCTGAAACAGGCACGCGTTTGAAGCTGCGTTTCCTGCAAATTTCCTTCAAAGAGTTGGCAAAAGATCTGCAAAACGCTGTGGAGTTTGACCAGAGCCTCATGTTCAAAAAGATTTATGAAGAAGAATATGGCACTTTCGGTGGTCACCCGTATTCATGCATGGTGCTGGATTTCCCCTTCTGCAAAGATGCGCAAGATATCGAAGTGCTCAGCAAATTCTCAGGCGTAGCCGCCGCTGCTCATGTGCCCACGCTGGCACAAGCGGATCCCAAGCTTTTTGGTGTGGAGTCGTTCCGCGACATTGGCGCGCCTCGTGATTTGGCCAAAGTGTTTGAAGGGTCTGAGTTTGTCAAATGGAACAGCTTTAGGGCTTCTCCTGACTCGCGCTATATCACGCTTTTGTTGCCGCGCGTGTTGATGCGCCCACCTTATGGCAAAGAAACATGCCCAGTGGATGAGTTTGATTATAATGAATCCGTTGATGGCGAGACCAACGAAAAGTTTTGCTGGGGCAACCCCGCGTTTGCGATGGCTGAGCGTATCACCCACTCATTCTCGCTCTATAGCTGGACGGCGGCCATTCGTGGCGTGGAGGGCGGCGGCCTTGTGGAAGGGCTTCCCACCTACACCTTTAAGACCAGCCGTGGTGATAAAGAGCTTAAGTGTCCCACTGAGGTCATCTTGACCGATCGCCGGGAAAAAGAGCTGTCAGATCTTGGCTTTTTGGCTTTGTGTCACTGCAAAGGCACGGATTACGCCGCCTTTTTTGGCGGTCAAACCTCGCAAAAACCTAAGAAATATAACACCGATGATGCCAATGCCAACGCCTTGGTCTCAGCCCGTTTGCCATATATCTTAAACGCATCACGCTTTGCCCACTATGTAAAGGCGATTATGCGCGATAAAATCGGCAGCTTTATGAGCCGCGGCGATGTGCAATCTTTCTTGCAAAACTGGTTAGGTGATTATGTGTTGCTTTCTGACATGGGGTCTCAAGAGGCCAAGTCAAAATATCCACTTCGTGAAGGGCGCGTTGTTGTCAAAGACGTTCCTGGAAAACCTGGGTCCTATCATGCGGTTTTGTTTTTAAGGCCACATTTTCAGTTAGAAGAGTTGACAGTATCCCTCAGGCTGGTTGCCAAGCTTCCAGATCCTGTAGGTTAAGAGAGTTTAAGGAGAATAGATTGTGGCTGAGAATACCATTTTCGAACATGATACGGATGAAGTCATCCGCCGTGTTTATAACACAACTGTGGCGCAGATTGTTAAGAGCTGTAAGGAAGCCAACGGTGATCCCACATGGATTTTGAATGTTAAAGCCTCTGAAAAAGATCTGACATCTTCTGATCTTGATAATTTTAAGGACGCTATTTATTGTTATCACATGGAGATGCGGTTGTTTTTGGATGCTGATTCAGGGAGAGCTATGTCGGCATCATCTGTGCGTGCAGCGCCGGCTATTTTTTATGCACGCCCTGAAGATACGTTAAGGATTCAAACCGCCTTTGGTAAAAAGATGAATTTGGATCTTGAGATTGTGAAAATCAAAGAAGTTGATGGCAAGAAAAACCCCCTTTTGGGTTATAACCTTAAAAATGGACGGATTGAGCGTTATCGTGAACGTGTGGGAGATTCAATTGCTTTCACATTTGCTTTTGACAAACTGAGCTATCGAAAAAATAAGTTTGATGAAGAGGGCAATAAAACAGGTGTGGAAGAAGAGTTTGAGCTTGATTTTAATAAAGGAACTACCAAGTAGCACGGCTTGTTGAGAATAAGGATCTAGATACTGTCTATCTGGCAATCAAAGTCTGTTCAAAAAGGGGGGGGGACGAGAGCCAAGGTTCTCTGGCTTAAGGCGACCATTTCAGGGCTGGATGTCTATGAGGTGGCGCGCATTGAAGGGGAAGACTTTCTGTCCGCCCCTTTTTCTTTTGATGTGACCTTGCGCATCAAAGAAGATAAGGAAATCCCTGAAAACCTGGTGGGCAAGCCTGCCATGGTAGAGATTCTGTCAGGCAAAGATGGTAAGACGCCCAAAGATCATGAGCGCTATTTTCATGGTCTTATTGCAGGTGTGCGTGAGCTGTCGCATCTTTTGACAAAGGAAAAAAAAGCTTACCGTGAGGTGGTGTTAACCTTAAGGCCGCATTTTTGGTTTCTCAGTCTCACCAAAGACAGCCAAACTTTTGTGGAAAAAAAGCCGATTGATATTGTTTCGGATCTTCTTAAATATCACAAGATTGATTTTAAAAATGAAGCCAAATCCAGCGGGGATGTGAAACGCGCTTTTTGTGTTCAATATAACGAAAGCGATTTTCACTTCATCTCGCGCCTGCTCGAAGAATCGGGCATTGGCTATTATTTTACCTATGAAAAAACGAAGCACCAAATGGTGCTCTTTGATAAAAATGATGCAGGGGCTAAATTTGAAGGCGACCTCGTTTTTTCAAAAATGTCATCAAGTGAAGGGCGTGAGATTGACCGCCTATGGTTGTTTGAAAAGCATCATGCTCCGGTGGTGAGCGAGTTTTCAGCCAATGACTATTTTTTTGAAAAACCCACCCAAGATTTGCACAAAAAAGCGCCGGGCAAGATTAAAAGTGCCTTGAAGCTTTTGTTTTATGATCATTTGTGTGGCTTTAATCAAAAAAGCGAAAGTGAGACGGATGCCGAAGAGCTGGTAAAACAGCACATCGAGCGCAAAGAGTGGCGTGCGTTTCAATGTCATGGGCGCAGTACGTATGCCTCCCTTTCGGCCGGCGCCAAAATCAAAACCAAAGCGTGCCCCAACAAACTTGATGGTGATTATTTTGTGATTTCCGTCAAGCATGCCTATGGCGTGCGTGATGATACGATGGACTATGAAAATACCTTTTCTTGCGTGCCGCAAGATCGTCCTTATCGTCCCCTTTGTGTGCACAAACGCCCTCGTATTTGGGGCTTCATAACCGCCAAAGTAACAGGAAAAGGTGAGGAAGAAGTGTGGGCTGACCCGTATGGCGCCATTAAGATCAAGTTTTTTTGGGACTGGCGTGCTGAGGATAACGAGAAAAGCTCGTGCTGGGTGCGTGTGGCCAGCGGCTCGGCTAATGTGCATTGGGGCATTGTGAACACCCCGCGTGTGGGGCAAGAGGTGTTGGTGCAGTTTGAGGAGGGTGACCCCGAAAAGCCCATCGTGGTGGGGTGCGTCTTTAACGGCATCCATGTGCCGCCCTATGGCGACAAAGATGAGATCTATAAAGATAAAATGTATAAAGATCGCAGCAAAGGCAAGGTGCGATCCATCTGGAAAACACGCTCTATCAAGGGAGACAATAAAACCTTTAATGAAATTTGCCTGACCGATGACGAGAAAAAAGAGGAAATTTTTATTCAGGCGCAAAAAGATTACCGCACCCTTGTGAAAGATCAAAAAATTACCGTTATCAAAAAAGGGAACCAAGAAACAACGCTGGAGTCAGGCGATCGCAAGGTCACCATTGAGGGCAAACAAGAGGATGGCTCAAAAGCCAAGGGTGATGATACGTTAACGCTGCTCAAAGGCTCGCGCACGGTGGAGATCAAGGAGGGGGATGTCACCACAACCTTAGATAAAGGCAAAGAAACACACACCCTAAAAGAGGGCGATCAAACCATCACCTTGTCTAAAGGCAAGCGATCTGTGACCATTGAATCAGATGATACCCTCACCATTAACGGTAAGTGGACCGTGAAGGTGAAGGGTGACCTTTCGTTCGATGTGAGCGGCAATATTGATATGAAAGCGGATAAAGATTTTTCCGTGAAATGTAATAATTTTAAGCTGGAAACAACCATCGACACCACGATTGACGCCGGCAAGAATGCCAACATCAATGCCAAAATGAATGCCACCGTGGCTGCAAAAATGGCGCTCACCATGGAAGGCGAAATGAAAGCCAGCCTCAAGGGCGCGATGGTGGATGTGAATGGATCGGCCATGTCCACGGTTAAGGGCGGCATGGTGATGATCAATTAAGGCATGGGTGGAAAGGAGAGGTTTATGAGTGGTGAAGAACAAAGCGTGCCGGTGCCCACAGGGCAAGAGCAGCCGCAAGATCAAGGAGCGATTTCTGAGGAAAAGGAAGAGGCAACCTCTGACGCTCCTCTTCCTGAGTCCGCACCTTCACAAGGCCCGCCAGAAAATGGTGTGTATGAAGAATATCGAGATGGAAAACTCATGTCTTTATCCACCTACCAAGAAGGGGCCCTTCATGGTGAGGTGCGCCTTTATGGAGACGATGGGTTTTTGACCCAACGTGCGCACTATGCCCAAGATATGCTGCATGGCACCTTTGAAGCTTTTGAAGGGGGGCGAATGACCTTATTGGCGCACTATAAAAATGGCGTTTTAGAAGGCCCTTGCTATGCCTATAAAAGTAATGGCCTTATTCAATCCTGCGCTAACTATGCAAAGGGTGTCTTAAGCGGTGTATTTTTGGCTTATGACGACAAAGGACATGTGGCCCAAGCTATGACCTATGCAGAGGGCAAAAAAAACGGCTTTTGTGTGCTCTATTACCCTGGAGGATCCATGCTGAGTCAGGGCACGTATGTTGATGATGTGGAGGAAGGGGTGTTTTATAAGTATCACGACAATGGGTTGGTGTTAGAGTTTTGTAAATATAAGGCAGGGGTGCCTGTGGAGGGCCCTTTCCTTTATGATCCTGAAGGCAAGTTAATCACGCCTCAGAAAAGCTAGCCACACAAAAAGGAGCACATATCCATGGGTGGACAACCTTTGTTAACACTGGGCACCATGTTGGGGTGCAAGCCCTGGGGGGCGGCACCGATGCCCATGGGCGTGTTGCCTACCAACCGCATCATGACCTCAAAAATGCCCACCGCCACCATGAAAGATATTGTGCCGTTTCTCAATATCCCTTCTTTTGTGATGTGTACGTCGAAAGCTAATCCAGCCGTGATTGCCGTGATGGCGGCCACATTTGGTGCTGTGCAACAGTTTGCGTGTATTCCAGCCCCGGCTATGCCCTGGATGATGGCGGGTATGCGCGAACCGGGGGGGAAAGTGCCCCTTGTGACCAAAAGTGCTTGCACGATGTGCATGTGGGCTGGCACCATTGCGCCTCAAGCCCCGGCTCAGATGCAAGCTTCAGCTGCTGCGCCCTGAACAGAATCACACACCGTTTCTTCAAACCCCGGCGTTATATCGGTGCTGAAAGTTCGTATAAGACCACAATCATCGGGCGATAAATAATAGAATAAAGAAGCAATGTCATGACCCTGAAGTTCTTTAAGGGCCAGGCATCTTGACACTTTTTGCACAAAAGAAACTTTGTGCTTTAAAAAATCGCGACGTATTTTTATTTTTTGGTGCACCTTGATATAAAGCGATTCAAAGGTTAAAAAGGGAGGCTCTTCTGCGGATCGGTGCCACGAAAGCCCCACCCTGTAAATGTCGTCTTTTGTTTTGTCATCGTTAAGCACCTTTTCTACCGTTAAACACTCATATACAGGACGTTTACCAATATCTTGACCCTTACCGTCTGTAAACACGAACATGCACTGCTGCTTTGAAGGCTCAAAAGGGCTGATAGAAAGGGTCAAATAAGGTTTTTGAAACAAAAGACAGGCAAAGCGCTGATTGCCCAGACTGAGCGTGCTGCGCGTTTTTGAATCTAAATAGGAAGCAATGGTGAGAATTATTTCAGGGGGAAGCCTGTCAAGGCAAGCACACGTTTCAGAGGTCACAGGTGGATTTTTAAAAGAAAAATCCCACGAAGGAATATCAATGTTTTTTCGATAGGGCCTGATGCGCGCGTTCCATTCTCCCCCTGCGGGACCAAAAATAGCGGCGACAAACCCCCTGGCATAAGACATAATATTCAATGCCTCACGGGCCATGGGCGGCAATGAAGGGTCCCAAATCGTGTAATCCATCAACACAGAGCTTTTGATGCTAATATTTTGGATATGAGGCAACTCGGCCACCCATGAAGGAACAGACAAGATATCAGATATAATCTCAAGGTTTTCTAGCTTTGTGAGTTTCTGAATAGATGGCGGTAGGTTGGATATCCCAGTATTAAGCAAAATGAGAGATTCAAGGTTGGGACATCCAGAAAAATCAGGTTCACAAACTTTATACCCACCATATTTTTTCCTAGCATGCGATTTGAGGTAGGGCGGTGTAAAGGCAAAATGCGTCATCTTTTCGGATTGCATAAAAGGCAACCTTGTCTGACATTGAAAGATTTCTAGGGTATAGGTCTTATGCTCTGACGTATGAAGGCTTGATAGCAGAGAGAATACATCGTCCATTTTGTGGAAGGGGGCGTGTATAGGGTGTTGGATGTCTTTATCAAAAAAATCGTTACCTTCAGAAATTTTTCTTCTTGTAATCAAAAGGTTGGGGTTTCTTTCCATGATGCTTTTGGATAGCACGTAGGTGGTGATGAAAAACTCATCCTCTTGAGACGTCGCTGAAAACCTGCTTTCAGGATCACACGCTGTTAATTGCTCGAAAAGATTCCCCGCACACGACAGCCATGGTTTAAAAAAAAAGATAAATAAAAGGGTTGTGATCAACGTGATACTCATGGCACAGGCTCCTCATGAGGAAGGAAAGATTTCCAACCTGTTGCTTTCAGCATATAAGCTGTGGGCCTTAAAGGGTTGGGAGGGGATCCAGAGAGGATATGATTTAACAAAAGTACGCCATTTCTTCCCTGATTGGCGATAACAAGTGCTAGGTCTTGTGTTAACTTATAGGCCACTTGGCTAGGCTTGATGCGTTTTTGACTACCACGAACAATGCTATTGACCTCTTCTCCAAAAGATTTGATATAAAAATTTTTATAAACCAAGCACGGTGTGTGTGCATTTTGTGAGTACCAAGAACAATCGATCTTAAAGATGTTGTGGCCAAGATGGGTGATGGGAAAAGATTCCCGCACCTTACATGTGTGCAGAATCTTCCCTCGCTTGTTTTGGAAGCGCAGTGTTTTGAGAAAGCGTCTGTTTATACGGCTTTGTTGTGGCATAAAAGAGACGGTCACGGCATTGTGAAAAACATCGCCACAGCGAGGGAGAAAATAACGGCACGTCGCACGGAGCTGGCGGCGATCTTTTTTGCATAAGTAGAACATAATGTTTTGAAGCAGTTCCTCAGGAAGACTTTCTAGAAGAGACCCCTCCTTGGGCTCTGTCGCCTGGGGGGGCGCTTTTTTTTCAGACGGCAGCAAAGCGTCAAACGCAACATATTCACGGTAGGGGGCCATAGGAAGTCTCCAGGGTCGTTGACATTGGGGAAATGTACTATAAGTGGCACAGTCAAAATAAAACGGCCCTTCTCGATACATCGCATCTAGGCAAAACAGCTCAGCGCAACCATGAGAGGGGATAATTCCATGAAAAGAGTAGTGCTCTTGCCTTGATGTGTCCTCACGCCATTGGGGGTAAAAATCTGCATGGCCTGCATGCAGCGTGTGAAGGGCAGGCATGTCTTGAAGAGATGCGTTGAGTGTGATGAATGAGACGGCAGGATCAAACTCTCTATAAGGATATATAGCTAAGCTAATTGTTTGTGTGTGCGCAAAACAGCTCAGCCATGATGGTAATAACGTATGGGGATGGTTAATAGAAAGCTTAAGCGTTTTGATGCCGACCACAGGTTCAACGTGAACGCTTTCAAGCGTCACAGGCAATTCTAGGGTTGTGATGTTGGGATAGCCAGCAAGGTTGATCTCTTTGCAAAATGCTGGCTTGAGAGTCAGTCGAGAGACCTGCTCTGCGTGCTTGATTGGTTTTTTAAGATCACCGTAAATCATGACCCATGGCTGAAGATCGAGGTTACGAAGGATATCGGCGTGGATGGGGGTAAAGGGTCGGTGCTCTGGGGCGTGATCTGCAAAAAATGACACCACGCTTTCTATGCAGTGTTTAAGGGCTTCAAAAGCATCGCAAGGCGTTTCAAGGTGGGGGGGAGGATCTAGTGCATAGTGATGCGAGAGATGCGTTGTATCCAGGCCTTTAAATAAAGTATACGATACCTCACTTCTTATGTGTGGCCGATTGGCGGGTGATGTGTGCATCGATAAGGAAAAAGAGGACAGAAGCGAGGAAGTGTGAGGTTCAGCACGCAGGGTAAAGGCCACCAGATCACCTGTTTTATCAGATGCTTCTTTCGTTCCCCAAACTTCAGCAAGGGCAAACACCTTGACCCATAAAGATAATAGTAAAATTATATAAAAATTTATCATAATTTTTATCTATAAAAAAGAATCATATCATGTGTGGCAAAAAAAAGAAAATAAAAATACATAAAAAAGTTAATAAGCAAAAAAATAAAACAATTTTTAGATAAGAAGGCGCTGTGTGTGGTCATGGAGGTGGTGACGAGATCAAAAAGCAATCTCAGCGTGGATAACGATTTTGGATAAGAAGGGAGCCGTCCATGGCATGAGCCAGCCATCGATGTGGTGGAGAAATCAGTGGATAATATAAGTGATATGCAGAGAGGTGGGATGTGTTAACCAGAGTAAGGCTTAGTAAAGCTTTGCGTGCCAACAGGCATGAGCAGGCACATAGCCATAAAAACCGTCATGCTGTATATAAAACCACTGTCCACAGGTTTTTTTAACGGTTAAAATCGCGCCTTTCTTCACGAAAGCACAGGCCGTGGACATGTTGTGGGGACGCTGTCTTAGCAAAATATCCTTGGCGACATACACAAACTTTTTGTTCCACACCAGGCTTTTGTGGATCCACCCTGTGCTTCCCCAAGGGTCTTCAACCTTGCGCCATACATCAAACTTTTCAATCACCCGCAGCGGCGTTGTGGGATAAAGCAAAACCCATCGTGCAGGATAATATTTTCCCGGGCCCGCGCGCAAATTTGCCTGTTTGCTTTTCAAGGATACCACGGCGTTTTGGGCGTTCAGCCAAGAGAGGCCAATGCATGTGATGAAAACGGTGTAAATCCATGACCTCATATTACATAAGCTCAAGTTGTTTCATGCAATCGGATAGCGCATCTTTTTCAGCGGCCTTAAGCGCAGAAAACGGCAGTCGCATGCTGCCATCCCCCCATCCTTTGAGGGCACACATATAGTTGATGGCTTGAGGGTTCGGGTGAAGGCTCAAAGCTCTATGGAGCTTCTCTAAGGTTTCCTGAAGTTTTTGAACGGTGGCAAGATCTTGGTTTTGCCAGGCCTGCCAATGACGTACGTAAAGCTCTGGGGCAATGCCGGCACCGACGCTGATCACCCCTTGTCCTCCCATGGCCAGAAAAGCCGGCCAGGTGCCATCATTGCCGCTGAATAAAGACCATGAGGTGGCGGTTTTAAGGGTGAGGATTCTTTCAAGAGACGATGATGACTCCTTAAGACCCACGATGCGTGGCAAATGAGCCAGGTTACCAAGAAGTGGGAGAGAAAGTTCAAACCCCAGTCGCCCAGGGTGATTGTAAAGCAGGATGAGAAAATCAGATTCGTTATGGATGCTTTCAAAATAGTTTTGCAAACCTTGTGTGTCCGGCTTGACATAATAGGGGGGAGAGACCAGTAAGCCTGTGGCACCACCCATGCGTGCCGATTGCAACTGCATGAATGCTTCTTCCAGGTGAGCGGCGTTGACGCCCATAAACACAGGCGCATCGCCAAAAACATCGCGGGCCACAGAGCACAGGTGCGTGCGTTCATCGGGCGTAAGAGCCAGACCTTCACCTGTTGTCCCGCCCACAACTACACCAGAAACCCCGGCCTCTTTCAGAAAATGGAGATGTTTCTCATAGGCGCTTGTGGTTAGCTTCCCCTTCACAAACGGTGTGATAACAGCAGGAAAAACACCTGAAAGGGAAGAAGAAGACATCGGCTATTCGTATCCGTAAACGCTCATCCGACATCGTATACGCATAATCCCTAGAGATCCAGACTCTTTATGTGATCATGTGCGTGGCACCTTTGTGAAAAAAGAACGCCTTTTTGGTGATCCTTCAAAGGAAGGATGTGTGCCCTCTTTTTTCTGCTTTTTCTGAAGGAATGCTAATGATTTTATGCTAGGGTAAGAGGGATATATTGTTGACCTTGATGCAAGGAATTATGCGCGTAACTTCATCTTTTTTTGTAAAGAATGTGCTCGGTAAGGTGGCGCTATATGGGCTTTTTTTTATGCTATATGGGAACGCGGTGCTCGCGCAAACGGTTTCTGACAAAAAGGCTCAAAAAATGCTGCAACGCTCTTTTGAGCAAGATACATCTTTCGGTGACGTGAGCGTTGTGGCAGATCCGTTGATCAGGGACGTGGTGATCTGGACGCGCCTTCAAAAAAACATGGATGTGCCTTATGGCGATGTTTTTGGGTTGATGAAACGGCGCGGTCATTGGCCGGGCTTGGGCGCGGTGCAGATCCGTCTTGAAAAGCGCATGGTGGATGACCCCTTGCCGCTTCGTGATGTGCTGGCGTTTTTTGAGGCGAGGCCGCCCGTAAGCCCCACGGGCAAGTTGCTTTATGCTGAAGCGCTGTATAAGGCCAAAAAGCGTCAGCGTTTATCGACGGTGGTCAAAGACTATTGGGTGACATCAAGGTTTGCAGAAGGGCAAGAAAAGCAGTTTTTTTCCTTGGCTCGCCCGTGGCTCACGCAACATCACCATGAACAACGATTGCAGCACCTGATCATTGCCAGGGATGTGGAGAGCGCCTGGCGTATGTTGCCAAAGGTCTCAAAGCCCTGGCGCGTTCGGGGAAAAACATGCATTGCGCTTTTAGATCCGAAAGCTACCCCGCCGCGCTATCGATCTCTGGTGCATGGAGGGCGTATGGAAGAGCTGGTTGCGTGGTCTTATATGCGTTATTTGGCCCGCACACGTCAATTTCGCAAGGTGCCGGATGTGTTTGCTTATTTGCCTAAGCACCTTGAGGATCCTGAGTTATTTCACAGTTTGCGCATGATGTCGGCGCGCGAACTTTTAGAAATGGGCCGCTATCGTGAAGCCGTGCGTCTTCTTAACAATCACCAGATTGCGCCTACGAAAATTCTTATGTATTCAGACATTCAATGGCATTTGGGGTGGGTGTGGTTTTCTTTTTTGGATAATACCCAGAAGGCCCGACCTTATTTTGAGCGGTTTTTAAAAATTGTGAAAACACCGATCAGCCTTTCACGGGGTCATTATTGGATGGGCCGTTTATACGAAACAGAAAAAAAGAAAGACAAATCAACATGGCATTACCGGAAAGCCTCGCGCCACAAAGCCGCTTTTTATGGACAACTCGCCAGCTATAAGCTAGGAATCACGCCCATTCCAACCCTCAAAGGGTTACCGGCGGTGCCCACGGCAGCGCGTAGAAAACTGAATCAGCAAAGTTGTGCGAAAGCAGCGCGTCTTCTCAGCACGTTGGGCCCTGATGGTTTGATTGGCACGAAGATGTTTTTACAAACCCTGGTGCCGAGCATGAAAACGCCTATGGAGAAAAAAGCTCTGTTGCGTTTGGCACATGACATCCATCCCAGCGTGGTGGTGGATATTTCACGGGCTTTTTGGATTAAAGGTGACCCTTTTGTGCCCATGCGGTGCTCTTATCCTTTGTGCAAGTTGCCGAATTTATCCCGTGAAGACAAGGCCGTGGCGCTGGCCATCATCTATAAAGAAACGCGTTTTGATCCTTATGTGACTGGTGATGCAGGTGAAAAGGGCTTGATGCAAGTGATGCCCAACACGGCGGTGATGGAGGCCAAGGCCCTTAATGTGCATCATCATCCCGATAAGCTGTCTGAGCCGGCCCATAACATTCTGCTGGGGATGGCCCATTTTAAGCGGCACCAAAAACAATTTAATTTTCATCCCCTCACCATTTCGGCTTATAACGCCGGTGCTAAGGCTGTGTTGGGGTGGGAGAAAAGAATTTTTTCAAAAAAACGAACCGTTTTCCACAAACATTTTCCGCGCTTTATTGATTATTATGTCAACCTGACGGAGTCTGTACCCTATGAGTCTACGCGTGGTTATGTGCAGCGGTTTTTGGAAACCTATGCTATTTATCGCAGTCGCCTCAACCTACCTTTTGTATTGAAGAGTTAGGTGGGGCGCAAAACGGCTTATTACGTTGTTTCCGTGCTGTTGATCTGCTTTCCCTTGTTTCCCTATCTTATGGTGTGAGAGAAGCAGTGGTCTTATCGCGTGTGATGCGCCTCAAGCAGCCACAGGCGTATGGTGAAAAAAATGCACATTGCGTGCTTTTTTTGTAGAGAAAAATTGCGTACCATCAAAAGCGTGTCATCCATGGAGGAAAGGCCTTGATTCATACGCAAAAGGACATATGGTATGGGACCACCGTCTTGTTGGTACGCCAAAAGCAAGACGTTGTGATGGTAGCGGACGGCCAGGTTTCATTGGGCAACACCATTGTGAAACACAGTGCGTCTAAGGTGCGCGCCTTGCTAGACGGCAAAGCCTTGGTGGGGTTTGCTGGGGCCACGGCCGATGCGTTTACCCTGTTTGAACGCTTAGAGAAAAAACTGGAGCAGTATCCTCAACAGCTGTCGCGGGCTTGTGTTGAGCTTGCGCAGGAGTGGCGCACTGATCGCTATTTAAGGCGCCTTGAAGCCATGCTGGCCGTGGCCAATCATAAACACGGGTTTATCCTCACGGGATCGGGGGATGTGCTTGAACCAGAAGACGGGCTGATTGGCATTGGCTCAGGCGGCACCTATGCTCAGGCGGCGGCACGGGCCTTGGTGGGGCGGGGGCTTTCTTCTGAAGAGGTGGCCAAAACAGCCATGAAGATTGCCGCTGATATTTGTGTTTATACCAACACACATCTTGTTATGGAAAAGATTAGCTCATGAACACATCGCAACACGCGCTTAACCTTGAAAAAAATGTGACAAGCGGCCTGACGCCGCAACAGATTGTGGAGCAACTGGATCGCCATGTTGTGGGGCAAAAGGAGGCCAAACGGTCTGTGGCCATTGCGTTGCGCAATCGCTGGCGCCGGTTGCAGTTGGCTGATGATTTGCGTCATGAAGTTTCTCCCAAACATATTATCATGATCGGACCCACGGGGTGTGGGAAGACGGCCATTGCCCGCAGGCTTGCGCGCCTGACAGACGCGCCCTTTTTAAAGGTGGAAGCCACAAAATTCACAGAAGTGGGCTATATGGGCCGCGATGTAGAACAAATTGGGCGCGATCTTCTCGAAATCGCCATCGAACAAACCAAAGAAAAAATGCGTGCGGACGTAGAAGCGACGGCCCAAAAAAACGCCTCCCACCGGTTGCTGGATGTGTTGGTAGGCAAGGATGCCAGCCAAGAAACGCGGCAATCGTTTTTAGACAAACTGGCACATGGGGAGATCGATACCAAAGAGGTGGATATTCAGGTGGCCGATCATGGCACATCAGGGATGCCCACATTTGATATTCCGGGCGTGCCAGGCGCACAAATGGGGATGATTAATATCAGCGATGTGTTGGGAAAAACCTTGGGGGGTGGGCGCACCAAAACCTTAAGAACCACCGTCAAAGAGGCGAAGTCCCTTTTTTTTCAAGAGGAAAGCGAAAAACTTTTGGACCAAGAAAAGGCCGTGCGCGAAGCCATTCGCCTGACCGAGGAAAACGGTATTGTCTTTATTGATGAAATTGACAAAATTTGTGGCCGCAGCAACCGCGCCGGCGGTGATGTAAGCCGCGAGGGTGTGCAGCGCGATTTATTGCCTTTGTTGGAGGGGACCACCATCAACACCAAGCACGGCACGCTGCAAACAGATCATATTTTATTTATTACCTCTGGGGCCTTTCATGTGGCCAAGCCCTCAGACTTGTTGCCTGAGCTGCAAGGGCGTTTGCCCACGCGGGTTGAATTAAAACCACTCACTCAAGAAGATTTTGTGCGCGTGTTGGTCGAGCCAGAAGCTAGCCTGACGCGTCAGTACACAGAGCTTCTAAAAACCGAAGGGGTGGATTTGGTGTTTGCAGAAGATGGCATTGAAGAAATTGCTAGCTGTGCCGCGGAGGTGAATGCGTCTATAGAAAACATTGGGGCACGGCGTTTGCAGACCATTTTGGAACGTCTCTTAGAAAGCATTAGTTTTGACGCCCCCACTTGTGCAGGCACCCAGGTTTTGATTGATGCCGCCTATGTGCAAGATAAGGTAGGGTCTTTGGTGAAAAGCACGGATCTTTCTCGTTTTATTCTCTAGGTCATTATGGTCGCCATCTCTACATCGCTTTTAGACTATGCCAAAGACTGCCTCGAGCAACTTCAAGGCGATGCGATTGTGGTGACAGGCGTGGATCGTTTTTTTCAACCCCTTTATGGCGAACAAGCCTCACCTATCCAGTGGCTTACGGGGTTTGATGGTTCATCGGCCACGGTGCTTGTCACAAAAACGGGCGTAGACTTGATCACCGATGCCCGCTATACCGCCTATGCCAAAGACAAGGTGTTGCCGAGTGTGCGCGTGTTGGACCAACAAGATACATCCCTTGAAAGCTTGCTGGCGCAAACCTTTCCTCAACAAGCCACCATCATTTTTGACCCATGGCGTGTATCTGTTGCCTTGTTTAACAAGCTGAGTCAACTCTTGCCCCATCTTGAGTTTGTGGGGGCCTCATATGATGTATTTGAAAAAAAGACACAACCCTCCCTATCGCCAGGAAATATCTATGTCTTAGATAAGTCAGACGCATCCGTGCTGCGTTCCTGTATGAAAATCCGGGATAGTCTGGCTGATGATGAGGCGTTGTTTTGCGGTGACTGTGTGTCGCTTTCGTGGCTTGTGGGGTTGAGACAACAAACACCTTCTTATGTGCCAGCCACGAACATGTATGGTCTTTTGTCAAAGACCAGCTTTTTCTTATGGTGCGACCTGTCTTGCGTGTCGGATGATGTGAGGGCCTATGTGTCGCCCTGGGCTTCGCTTCTTCCCATAGATGATTTTGAGGCTACGTTTACATCCATTATGGATATGTCGTCTTTGGTGTATGTGCCAGAGAAAACACCCTATGAGGTGTGGCGACTTGTGATCCAAGATAAGCGCCCTACGCGCAGCATTGCCAATCCCATCACGCCGCTTCAAATCATCAAAACAGAAACAGAGCTTGCCCATCTGAAACAGGTGCAACAAAAGGAGGGTGTGGCGTTCAGCCGTCTTTTTTTTGATATTGACAAGGCCATGTCTGCCGCAGAACCTTTGACAGAGTGGGACATCGTCAGTCGCCTGGAAGAGATTCGCCAAGAACATCGCTCTTATAAGGGCCCCAGTTTCCCTACCATTGCTTCTACGGGTGTGAATGGGGCTTTTGTGCATTATCACCCTAAGCAAGATCAAGCGGCGCCGCTGGCCCCGGGGCAGATATTGTTGGTGGATGCGGGGGGGCACTATTGGCCGGGGGGCACCACCGACACAACGCGCACAGTGGCTTTGGGGGATATGCATGACCCTTATATCTCGGCGGCCTATACCCGCGTGCTTAAGGGCATGATCGCCCATACGTGTGCTGTGTTTCCTGAAAAAACCCGCGGTGTCCACTTAGAAGCTTTGGCCAGACAGTTTTTGTGGCAAGAAGGGCTTGACTATGCCCACGCCACCGGCCATGGGGTGGGGTATTTTTTAAATGTGCACGAGCCCCCCACTTTAAGTGGGCGTGATGATGGCATAGCCCTTAAACCAGGCATGACGGTCACCTGTGAGCCTGGCTATTACCGAGAAGGGGCCTTTGGGATGCGCCTTGAAAATATGATGGCGGTGGTGACCGCTCCCTTGAAGGGATTTTTGACTTTTGATGTATTGACGCTGGTGCCGTTTGATTATCGTTTGATTGATCTGCGCGCGCTCACACCTGCAGAAATGGCCTGGATGAATCACTATCATGACACGGTGTTTGACACGATTTCGCCTTTACTTGGTGAGACTTCTTTGCAAAACTGGCTTCAGGCAAAAACATCACCCTTGGAGATTCTTTCATGAACCATCCTATAGACAAGCCTATGCCTGCGCATGCAGAGGAGGTGGATCTTTCTTTTGAGCAAGGGCTTAAAGAGCTTGAAGCGATTGTGACGCAAATGGAAGAGGGGCGTGTGAGCCTTGAAGAAGCCGTTTCTCTTTATGAGCGGGGTATGGCGCTTCAAAAGCGCTGCAGCCAGCAGCTGGAGGGCGCGCGTTTGCGTATTGAGAAGCTTTCGCTTACCTCAGAGGGTGAGATCGTTCAAGAACCTTTTGAGGTGCCTTCATCTTCGTAAAGATCTTCTGGTGGCGCGTGAATTGAAACGCATTGATAAGGCCCAAAACGGCCAGAGGGAGCCCGGCACCAACAATGTGATGGGTGAGATGATAGCCAATAAGTGACCATGTGATCATATTCCGGCCGATGACGCTGCTGCCCACAGCTTTGCTGAGACCCACCAAAAGATAGCGTTCAGCGCTGGGCGGGATACAGGTTGTGATCCATGGCGTAAGCGCGATGGTAAAAAGAACCCCCCAAAATACAATCCACAGCGCGCTCCCCATCACAAAGAACGATGTCCACCTCTGCATACCTAAGAATAGAGGGATCACAGACAGGCCAAGCACGCACGATGAAATCCACAAAAGGTTGTGAGGCTTTTGATGTCGGCACCGCCATCCCAATCCCAAGAGGCACAGAAAATCAAACCCATACAAAAAGGAAAGTTGCGCGGGCGTATATCCTTCCCAGGTAAGGTTCATAGCGCCACACAGTGTGGGTAAGGTGACCGCGAAAAACACAAAGGGCATCACATAGGTGCCATAGGCAAACCCTTGCGCCAAGGCAATGCGTGTGAGGGGGTTCTTTTTTTGCCATAAAAGGTAAAGAAGGTTGCGAGAGGCCACAGGTGCCGGTATGACATGCCGTTTCTTCGCGGTTGTGTGGGTGTGTCTTTGTAGGGCGAGCCACAGCGCCAACAGCCCTCCCGCAACAAAAAGCCAGCGCCATGACACGTGATGGTTTTGTGACACAAACACAGCCATGGCAGCCAAAAACATCCCTACCAAAGAACAACCCTCATACAACGCAGACCACCATAAATGATGCCCTTGGGGTGTGCATTCCAGGAGGTAGAGTTTCGACAAGCTGCGTTCCCAAGACACGCTCATATCAAGCACGCCTCTCAGGCAAATAAGCGCAAGGGGTGCACCCATGCCCCACACGCCGGCTGTAGGCACAAGACTCATGCCCATCATGGCTAGGGTCATCATCCACAATGAGAAGGTAAGGGCCGCATCCACGCCCCAGTGCTGGCAGGCACGATAGGCAGCCATCACACCCAAGGGCCTGAACACAACCCCAATGGAAAGCACGCCATAGGTGGCCATAAGATTCATTAACGGGGTTTCATAGGAAAAAAACAAGGGTGCCAAAATGGGTGCTAAAAAGCCATAAAGTGCCGTGTCAAAATGGTCAAAAAGGCTGGTGAGACATAAAAAAAGGCGATGCCTTGAGGAAGCGCTGGTGTGCATATCGTTCTCACATTTATCCTAAGTTGCTATAAGGTCAGCTGGCATGCATTGATGTGTTTGTTTTTATGAGGCACGATACCATAATAAGGAGCAAGAACCGATATTTTTAGACGATAAAATAAGGCGTAAGAAGAGGCATGACAGAAAGAGCGGTTCTTGTTAAGGTTGACATAGGTTGGCACACCCACCAAACACTTCACGGGATAAAAGGAGAAGCATAATGGGAGATGATTTGCGCAGGTTATTGCTTTTGGGCGCTTTGTGTATCGTCATTTTGATGGGGGGCGATTATATCCTCAGCTTTTTCCGTACCACGCCTCAAGATCCTGCATGCGAGACATCTCCAACACCTTCTTCGCTTATGCCGGGGGGGAGTGCAACAAAAGAAGCGTCTGTGTTGCCTGTGTCCAAGGCCTTAGAAGGTGGGGCGCGTGTGCCGATTGACAGCCCTTCCATTCAGGGATCTATCAACCTTGTGGGCGGCGTGCTTGATGACGTGGTGCTCAAAAACTATCGCTGTACGCTCAAAAAAGACAGCCCTTCCATTCGATTATTGGCCCCTCAAAACACTGATCAAGCCTATTATGCCGCATGGACGTTGGTGGGGGAGGGCAGTGACGCCGTGCGTGTGCCGCCCGAGGATGCCTTGTGGCGTGTGGAAGGTGAGGGCAAGTTGACCCCCGCCACCCCCGTGACATTGTCACTTGCTTATGGCAGCCTTTCTTTGCAAAAAACCTTTGCTATTGATGATACGGGCATGTTTTTTGTGCGTTATCGGGTGAAAAACGAGGGAGCGCAACCTGTGTCTGTGACGTTGCGTGGTGATATTCATCGGACCGAGCCTGTCTTGGAGAATCAAATGATGGCCCATGAAGGGCCCATTGGCTTTTTTCATGAGGGCCTGCAAGAGTTTTCTTATGACAAACTGAAGACCAAAGGCCTTATCCAGGAATCACCCACCAAAGGGTGGTTGGGGATTACCGATAAATATTGGTTGGTGGCCTTTGCCCCTTATCAAGTGGTGACGCCTGTTTTTCAGCAAAACGCAGCCGCCCGCGTGCCTGTGTCGGCGTCTTTTGCCACGCCATCTATGGTGGTGATGCCGGGTCAGACGCAAGACCTGTCATCGCGCCTTTTTGTGGGCGCTAAGGTGCTTAAGGTACTTGATGGTTATGAAACATCCCAAAACATTAAGCACTTTGATTTAGCGGTGGATTTTGGGTGGTTCTATTTTCTGACGAAACCCACCTTTCATGTCTTGTCATGGCTGAAAACGTGGACGGGAAATTTTGGATTAGCGTTGCTGTTGTTCACCATTTTGCTGAAAATCATTTTCTTTCCTCTGGCAAATAAATCCTATCGCTCCATGACCCGCATGAAGCTTTTGACGCCTAAGCTGGAAGAGCTGAAAAAGCGTTATAAAAGTGATCCGCAGCGCATGAGCGCTGAGGTGATGGCTCTTTATAAACGGGAGAAGGTGAATCCGATTTCGGGCTGTTTGCCCATGTTTTTGCAGTTTCCATTTTTCTTTGCGCTCTACAAAGTGTTGTCGGTGAGCATCGAAATGCGCCATGCGCCTTTTTGGGGCTGGATTCAAGACCTCTCTGCGCCTGACCCTACCAATCTTTTCACGCTGTTTGGGTTGCTGCCTATCACGTTGCCCGGATTTCTTCACTTAGGCGTATGGCCTTTGTTGATGGGGCTGAGTATGTTTTTGCAGCAAAAGCTGTCGCCTCCTCCGGCGGACCCTGTGCAGAAAAACATGTTTCTCTATGGCATGCCTATCATTTTTACCTTCATGTTCGGCCAACTGGCTGCCGGTTTGGTCATTTTTTGGACATGGAACAACTTGCTGTCGGTGGGGCAGCAGTGGATGATCACACGCAGTGCAGCCCAAGCCTAAGGGCCACGGCTTGACCAGCCCAGGTTGCCCATTAAGAGGGCCTGGCGCTAAAGCGTCCAAAGAAAGAGAAGAAGACGATAAAGTCGGCGATCAAAAGAAGAAGGGCGCCATCCCTTTGGTCAGGGCGTATAGAGCGAGCACCAAGACAATGATGGCCAGTGCCCGATTAATCTTTTCAAGATTGTGGGGGTTTTTTTGGGTCATGAAGAATATGCTGGCCGCAAGAAAACACCACCACGTGCAGGACCCTAAAAATAGAGAGAGAATAAGAAGCCCATGGTGTAGCGCACCGCCATGAAAGGAAAGGTTAAACAGAGAAAAGAGCACCACCAAGGCGCCTGCGGTGAGGGGGTTGAGGATGGTAAGAGAAAACCCTGAGATAAAGGCGAAGAAAGGACGCTGCTTTTTTTGAGCCACGCTGTGTTGCGGCGGCTTGTGCCATAGATAGAGGGCAAAACAGATGAGTAACACGCCTATCACGCCATACATATGAGGGGAAGGGGCAGGCACCCACTGCTCAACCACTTTAGCGCCCAAAGAGGCCATCAAGGCGATCACCCCATCTGCCACACTCACGCCTAAGGCTAAGGACCCCACCTGCACCCATTGACGCTTGAGTGTGAAATAAGAAATAAAAAGGGTTGCTGCACCTACGGGCGCTGAGACAAGAATGCCGATCACAAAAGCGTTCACCAGGTCAAGCAGCATAGAAACGTCAGAGCTTACGGCGAATACATCTGCAATAACTATAAAAACTAGCAACACCTAAAAAAGCCGCCACGCACATCACCCACAGCCCTAGTGTATGGAGGCTATGTCGCATGGGTATATGTACAAGGTCTGTGGCCATCAAGATGGCGATGGTCATCATCTCAACGGCTGTTTTCCACTTTGCAAGCAGCGGCACATGTAAGGCTGTGTGAGTCATTTCCATATAACGCTCTTTAAGGGTAGGCGCTGCCAGTTCACGTGCCACAATGACAAGCGCCGGGATCAGGTAAAAGCCATCAATTTTACCTTGGTCCACAAAAATCAACAGCATCGGCACAACCAACAATTTGTCTGCCAATGGATCTAAGAGACGTCCCAACCGTGAAATTTGGTTATAGAGACGGGCAAAATAACCATCGAAAAAATCTGTGAGGGCCGCCACAGCAAAAAGAATATTACGCGCCCACAAAGACCACGGTTGATGAACAAAGCAGAGGCCTAAGATCACAAATGCGCATCCAAGGCGAAAAAAGGTCAACATATTGGGCAAAGAGAGAACAGAAAAAGAGGGTTTGGCAAGGGGTCTCCCTGTGCCAGCAAGAGGCGTTTTGCGTAATGGACAAGACATGCTCACAGCCTCCATTTTCTCCTTTGTGATTATCTAATCATTTTTTTTCAAGTATTCATAGATTTTTTGGGAAAGAATTTTTGAAAAGCCTGGTAGGTGGGCAATTTGCTCACAGGTGGCTCGCCGTAAGGCGGCCATAGAGCCAAATGTATCACGTAAAACTTTAGACTTCTTGCTTCCAACCCACGGCAGTGAGGAAAAGGAAGAGGTGATCATCTCTTTCGTCCGTCGCTTACGGTGAGACGTGATGGCAAAGGTATGGGCCTCATCACGCAGGCGCTGAAGATAGGTGTAAAGTGGGGTGTCCGGCGTCAAAGACCACACACCCTGAGCGGTGTGAAAGGTTTCTTTCCATCGCCCACGATCAGGTCCCTTGGCGATGGTCAGGATAGAGATAGACAGGTGAGGAAAACGTGCTAACGTTTTCTCTGCTTGGTGATAATGACCGCGCCCCCCATCAATGATAATCAGATCCGGTGCTTCTTGCGGTGCATGGCTGATGTGGTGAAAATGGCGTGTGAGCACGTGATCCATCATCTGATAATCGTCTTGCGTATTAACCGTGGGGTCAAAAGAAAAGCGCCGGTAGGCAGATTTTTTAAAGCCTTCCGGTGTGGCCACAATCATGGCACCATAGGCATGACGTCCCTGAAGATGGCTGTTATCAAACACATCAATACGACTTATAGGGCGGGCAAGGCCCAAGTGATCTTGCAGCACATGAAGACAGTCGGCGATCCCTTGCATGTGGTGGTGATGCCGGGTGAGTGACTCTTGTGCATTGGTGATGGCCTGGTCACACAGCTCACGCTCTTGGCGATTCTGGGGCGGGCGGATATCGGTGGTGCCCAAGGCAGCCATGGCGCTTTTAAAAAGAGCAGCGCCCTCTGGGACATCTGGTGTGATGACCTGGGCAGGGAGGGGATTTTTTTGATAAAATTGCACTAACAGCTGCCAAAAGGTGGTAGGGGGGATGTGCGTTGACGCATCATCTTGGCGTGGGGCTTTGAGGAATGTGCCGCCCAACAATTGTCCTTGACGAAAAAAAAGCCAATAAAACCCAAAGGCAGACGCATCTGCCCGAATGCCGATGATATCGGTGGAGGTGGCATTTGACAAAAACAATGCCTGTGTTTGCTGAATATCCATCAAGGCATGGAGGCGATTACGCACACGCGCCGCTTCTTCATAGCGCCGTTGCGCGCTTAAGTTATGCATGGTTTGGGTCAATGTTTTTTGAATATCACCTGATTTGCCTTGCAACACTTTTTTCACCCCGCGCACAGAGGCCAAATAGGCCCCGCGGTCAATCTTGCCCACACAAGGGGCGCTGCAACGTTTGATGTGATACTGAAGACATGGCCGCGTCCGTGTCTGAAACGTGTGATCTGTGCAGGTGCGTAACATAAAGGCACGTTGGAGCGCATTTTGGGTGAGAGACACCGATGTGGCGGAAGGAAAGGGGCCAAAAAGAACATCTTTTTTTGACAATGTTTGGGTGTTACGCACGCGCTTCAGATAAGGCCACGTGCTGTGATGCAAACACAGATGGGGCAAGCTTTTGTTATCTCTAAAGACGACGTTATAAGGAGGCAGGTGTTTTTGAATCAGCTTCACCTCCAGCAGCAGGGCTTCAGCCTCATTGCGCGTTTGAATAATGTCGAGATATGTTACAGAAGAGACCATCCGTTGTATACGCACAGACAACCTGGTCTTTTGTGTATAACTTGACACCCTTTTGAAGAGATTTTTAGCTTTCCCCACGTAAAGTGTCCGGCCCCCGGCATCTTTCATCTGGTAAATGCCCGGGGTGGTAGGAACGGATGTGACTCGCTGCTTGAGGTAGGCAAAACCTTGTATAGAATTATTTTTCAACTCTTTTTTTTCCAAAAAAAAGGCCCTTTTTTTATGCGTCGTCGCCGTAAAAAAAAGATGACATAAGAACAGACAATGGTAAAGAAAGGCTAAAAACTATCCACGATTTTTGTGGAAAAACCTGTGGAAAAAATGCACAACACAGGACGCAAGGGTATAGGAGAAAGGCGTCTTTTTCGGTTTGCACACATTTTCATCGAGAAAAACTACCTAAGGCCATGACATCTTCCTGTTTTTGCGGCCAGGCCTTGTGTTCGTCGCTGGAGTCGTTGCTCAAAAGTGCTGCCAGAGAGAAAAGGGTGTGGGTTCATTTTTTCTCTTGGGGTTTGCGGTGATCTTGGTTACACTGGGGCCGATGATTAGATTTGGCTTGTAAAACTTATGGCTCTTAAGATACGTTTGGCCCGTGCCGGCACAAAGAAACGTCCTTTTTATCGCATTGTGGTGGCGGAGGCCACAGCCCCGCGTGACGGCCGTTTCGTGGAGAAGGTGGGCACCTATGATCCACGCCTTCCTTCAGACAATCTTTTGCGTGTGGTGTTGAAAAAAGACCGTATTGAGCACTGGTTGTCCGTGGGCGCGAAGCCTACAGAGCGGGCGGCGTTGTTTTTGGCCAAGGCAGATATCATTCCTGCACCAGCGCAACCCAATCGTCCTCAAAAAGCGGCACCTCGCAAGAAGGCCTTAGAACGCAAAGCTGAAAAAGAAGCCAAGCAAGCCGAGAAAACAAAAGAAGCGGCGGCAGCTCAAGAAGAGGCGGTGAAGAAGGAAGCTGTGAAGAAAACACCTGCTGAAGAACCCTCTTCTGAAGCCCCCAAAGAAACACCTAAAGACGCCCCTGCCAAAGAGCCCAAAGCTGAGGTTAAAGAAGATTCAAAAAAAGCATCACCCTCTTCAGAGGTGAAGTCTGACGTCAAGGCCACAGAATCTGTGCCTGCAAAAGGTGACACAAAGAGTGGAGCTGACGCCGGCAAAAGTGAAAGCACCAAGAAATAGAATCACCCGTCATGGCCCTTTTGTGGGTGAGGGAGGGGGGTGTTGTTCCTTATGTTTTGTCACATTTTTCATCATCCCGTTCTTAACAACCGATTCAGCATAGACGGCAGAAAGGCGTGAGCATGGGTGACCTTGTGTGCGTCGGTCGCATCTTGGGGGTGCATGGTCTTAAGGGGCTATTGAAAGTGCACAGTTTTACAGAACCTCCCGATGCACTGTTTTCCTATCCTTGTCTGGACAAACAAGGGGATGCCTTGCTGACCTTTGACACCCGCTCTCTTTCGGTCAGGGGGCACTATCAAGGTCGACCTTTTTTTTTGGTGGGGGTTGAGGGGTGCAGCACGCGTGAGCAGGCAAGCCTTTTGGTCACAAAGAAACTTTATATTCCCAAAAAAGATTTACCTGGCCTTGACGAGGATGTGTTTTATCATCATGCCCTTGAGAGTCTTGCGGTGCTTCACCCCATCAGCAAAGCGCCTTTGGGACATGTCAGGTCTGTTCACAATTTTGGGGCGGGTGACTTACTGGATGTAAAAACCAAGGCCGGCCCTTCTTTGTTTGTTCCGTTTCGCGCTGATGTGGTAGCAGATATCTCTCTTGAGAACAGCACGTTAAGCCTGACCTCCCATGGCCTGACCTTTTTTGATATCATGCCGCCATCGCGTTCTTCCCCTAAACCCTCATCGTGAGGTGATTGGCTTATGCATATTGTGGTGTTGACCCTGTATCCTTCTATGTTTCCAGGGCCCTTGGGGGAAGGGGTGTTGGCCAAAGCACGCACAGACAAACACTGGACCCTATCGCTGGTGAATATGCGAGATTTTGCCCATGACACCCACAAAAGTGTGGATGCCCCCGCGTTTGGTGGCGGCGCAGGCATGGTCATGATGCCCCATGTGGTGGATGACGCGCTGACGCATGCGGGTCGCCTTGTCTCCCATCCCCGCTATATATACCTTTCACCGCGTGGGCGCACCTTGACCCAAGCGTGGATCAAAAAAGCGGTGCGTCCTGTGCAACCATCTCCTCATGAAGGAAGCGGCGCAGCACCACCAAAGCCTCGGCCGCTGGTTTTGCTATGTGGACGTTTTGAAGGGGTCGATCAACGGGTGCTTGACCATCACAGCGTGGAAGAGGTGTCGTTGGGTGATTTTGTGCTCATGGGCGGTGAAGTGGCGGCCATGGCGCTGATTGAAAGTGTGGTCCGCCTGTTGCCTGGCGTGTTGGGGAATGCTTCTTCTTTAACAGAAGAATCTTTTGAAGACGGGCTCTTAGAATATCCGCACTACACCCGCCCGCGCGTGTGGCAGGGCCGTGAGGTGCCCCAGGTGCTGCTTTCGGGTCATCACGAGCGCATTCAGGTGTGGCGTCAGCAAGAACGGGAGCATATAACACAAAAAATGCGTCCTGATCTGTGGGATAGGTGGACGAAACGTGTGAAATGTGGTAGAGAAGAAGGTGTTTGATGTGAAGAAAGCAAGGCGTTATGAATCAGCTCCAAGAATTTGCAAAACGTACCCGTGAGGCCCTTCCCGGGCATGGCAACATCCCAGCTTTTCGCCCTGGTGATACGTTGCGTGTTCAGGTGAAGATTAAGGAAGGCAACAAGGAAAGGCTTCAAGCCTTTGAGGGGTTGTGCATTGGGCGCAAAAATCGCTGCATTCATTCATCCTTCCGGATGCGCAAAATTTTAGCCGGTGAGGGTGTGGAGCGTGTTTTTCCGCTCTATTCTCCGCTCATCACCATTGAGCGTCTGCGCGAAGGTGTCGTGCGCCGGGCCAAGTTGTATTATCTGCGGGATCGTCAAGGCAAGCGGGCACGCATTAAGGAGAAAAAATATTTTTCCGAAAAAAACGCACGCAAGGCCTCATCCGCATCGGTGAGTGACGCTGCGAAGACGCCAGTTCCTGCAAAAGCGTCTGCTGATAAAGCTGCCTCTTCTATCAAAGCATCTCAAGGGGCGACCGTTAAAGACACAACGCAGAAAACTTCGTCTTCATAGATTGCGTGTGATGTGAGGGTGGGGGGAAAGAAACCATGCCACAAACCCGTATGACCCCAAAAAAGTGGTTGCCGCGTATCTATCCACGGAAGGGCAAGGTGTTAGACCATGCGTCGCTTGCCTCTTCAGATGTGTTGACGGTGTTTGTGTATCGCTTTCAGCCTAGCGTGGATAAAGAGCCCTCCTTGGATAAAATATGTCTCGACAGAAGTGATGTAGGCCCCATGGTGCTGGATGTGCTGATGCATATCAAAGGTCATATTGACCCCAGCCTTACCTTTCGGCGCTCGTGTCGGGAAGGGGTGTGCGGCTCGTGCGCCATGAACATCAATGGCGAAAATAAATTAGCCTGTATCGATCCTGTGGGCACGCGCAAGATGCTGACGATTTACCCCCTTCCGCACCAGCCCGTGATCAAGGATTTGGTGCCTGACTTGAGCCATGCGTTCAAGCAGTATGCCGAACTCAAACCCTGGATGCAGCGCACAACCTATCCTGAAGGAAAAGAGGTGACGCAATCTCCAGAAGCGCGCGAAAAACTTGATGGATTGTGGGAGTGTGTTTTGTGCTTTTGCTGCTCCACCAGTTGTCCTAGCTATTGGTGGAATGGCGATCAATATCTGGGCCCTGCGGCGCTTTTGCAAGCGGCGCGATGGATTCATGACAGCCGTGATGAGGCTGAGACGAAACGCTTAGATCATGTGGAGGGGCCCTTTTCGCTCTATCGCTGTCACACTATCCTTAATTGCGCCAAGGCATGCCCTAAGGGGTTAAACCCGGCCAAGGCCATTGCCGGCATTAAAAAACAACTGGCTACGGACACGAAAACCTAAACAGTCTCTCTGTTAACAGGCTGACTTGTTACATTTCCTTGTGTTCGCAGGGGGGTATGGGCGCTTATGACACGTCCAGCAAAGCTTTGGCTCCTTCAAGGGTGAGGCCATAGCTGGGGTTAATTTTCACCGTTTGCTTTTGGCCCGTTGTTTCTTCTTGGGCCGACACGGTGAGGATGCCGTCTTTATCAAGGGTAAAGCTTACACATATGCGCGCCGTGCCTGCAGGCAACGGGGGAAGGTCCACAAATTCAAACATGGCTAACGAGCGATTGTGTTTGATGTGATCGTGCTCGCCTTGAAGCACATGGATGCGCAGGGCGTCTTGATTATCTTTGGCGGTGGTGAAGGTTTGTGTAGCCTTCACAGGAATGCGTGTGTTGCGGCGAATCAGGGGTTCAAATGTGTCACCTATCACCTCAATGCCCAAGGAAAGGGGGGTGACATCTAACAAAATATGGTCTGCGCCTTGGCTTAACGCTTTGGCCTGCAATCCGGCTCCCAAGGCCACCACGTGATCGGGGTCAAGGGTGTGCAGTGCTTCTTGACCAAAATAAGACGACACTGCTTTTTGCACCAGAGGCATGCGCGTGGCCCCGCCCACCAAGATGATGCCCTTAAGGTCGTGGGGCTGAACGTTGGCATCACGTAAAACGTTTTTCACACACACAAACGTTTTATCCACCCACGTCTGGGCACAATGAGTGAGATTATCACGAGTGACGGTGTGTTGGTGGGGGGGGTGAAGAAAAACGGCCTCTTCCTGGTGACTCAAGACCTCTTTGACCACCTTTGCATGAAGGCGCGCCGTCATTTTTTGCGCTGGCGAGAGGGAGGGCCACGCTTGACCCAGCGCCCATTGCGCCAAAGCTTCATCGATGTCATCGCCGCCCAACTGTGTGTCGCCGCCCGTGGCCCGTACATCAAATACGCCACGGCTCATCGAGAGCAGTGAAAAGTCAAACGTGCCACCACCGAGATCATAAACCCCATAAAGGCCTTCTATACCTTGGTCAAGGCCATAAGCCAATGCTGCCGATGTGGGTTCAGACAGAAGGCGTAACACACGAAACCCCGCCTTTTCGGCCGCCTTGCGCGTAGCCGCGCGGGCATGATCACGAAAATAGGCCGGGATGGTGATCACCGCCTCGTGCACTGGGTGGCCCAGTGCCGTTTCAACCTTGGTTTTGAGGGAAGACAAAAAGTGGGCGGTCAGTTCTGTGGGGGTTAAGAGGTGGTCGCCCATCTTGAGTGCCACACCCCCTGAGGCATGAGGAAAAACAGTGTGAGGGAAAGTGTGTGCTTCTGAGCTGTCAGGCGATGCGCCCATAAGACGTTTGATGGATGACACCACATGATCTGGCCGTGTTGTTAACAAAGCGGCTGCCTCATGGCCAAACACAAGCGCTGGCCCCTTGTGGGTGTCAGAGGGGTTATCTTCCCACCCGATCAATGAAGGCATTAAGAGCTGGTCATCCAGGTGAATCAATGCAGGGGCGTTTTCGCGCATAACAGACACCAAGGTGTGGGTGGTGCCCAAATCAATGCCGATGGCTGTGCATCGGGGGTTGGTGTTTTCGGTCTCGGGTTCTTGAATCTGAAGACTCATGGCGTCTCCTTTGCTGATGAGAGAACAGGGGGGGGAATCAACGGTTGACTCAGCATCTCACGCAACCGCCACAGCCCACGCATGCGCATATAGGCTGCACTCGCCACCTCAAATTGATGGGCATCAAAGGCCTTGCACAGCGTTTGCTCAGCTTCGGTGATGGTGCGTGTTAAGGTGGGTTCATCCAGGCGGCCTTCTTGACACGCCTCTTCTGCCTCCATCAAGGCCTCCAGGGTCTCTGGATCTTGGCGCAGTGGCCACAGGCCGTGGTATTGAAACAAGAGCTTGGCGCGCGTTTTGATCTCTTTAAGGGTTTCATAGGCCTCCACCACACGGGCAAAAGCCGTTTCAGCCTCGGCTTGTTTCACCGGATCCTTCACAAACTGATCAGGGTGAAGAGCTAGTTGACGTTTGAGAAAAGCGGCCTCTAAGACGGCAGGGTCAAGGGAAAGAGTGAGCGGCAGCCCCAGCTGCGTAAACGGTGCGATCACAGCAGAATCGTGGGGCGCAGGGGAAGAGGAAACAAAAGGTGTGGACATAGGGTTACGATGAGAAGAGAGAAGAGGGAGAAACAAAAAAATCGTTACACAAGAAACCCGCGCACACTAGACATGAAAAGACTGACCGCAGCCGCATTGGCCCTTTTCATTGGGATTAATAAATTTGAAGCCAGGGGCCAGCGGATCATCATCAAAATCCATGTGTGTGCCAATCAAGAAAAGCACGGCGGCTGGGTCAATAAACAGCGTAACATCTTGATCCTTTACGCATTCATCGCCTGGTTTCACGGCATCGACATATTCAAGGTGGTAAGCCATGCCCGAACACCCTTTGGTCTTGAGGCTCACCCGCACCCCAAGAGAGGGCTTGTGACGTTCCTTCAAAAGGCGTTTTATGTGCACAGCGGCCTTCGGCGTAAGCGTCAGGATGGCTGGCTTTGCCTTAAGAGGCACTGAAGGAGGGGGGGATGAAGACGTTGACATATTCTGACCTTGTGGGATCCTCTAGCCAGCAGGTGCAGGGGTTTGTTTTGATTCATAATCAGAGATGGCGGCTTTAATAGCTTCTTCCGCTAGCACCGAGCAGTGAAGTTTCACGGGTGGCAACACCAACTCATCGGCAATATCCTTGTTTTTGATGGTGCGGGCCTCTTGCAGGGTTTTGCCCTTTAGCCATGTGGTGGCCAATGAGCTTGACGCAATGGCCGAGCCACAACCAAAGGTTTTAAACACAGATTTTTCAATCACGCCCTTGTCATTCACTTCAATTTGCAGCTTCAGCACATCCCCACACGCCGGCGCGCCCACAAGGCCGGTGCCTACGTTTTTCTTGGTTTTGTCTAGTTTTCCCACATTGCGCGGCTTTTCATAGTGGTCGATCACTTTTTTGTCATAAGGCATGGTTTTTCCTCCTTTTTCTTAATGGGCCCACTGAATGGCGCTGACATCCACACCCTCAAGGTGCATTTCCCACAAAGGGCTCATGTCGCGTAAACGGGTAACCTCCTCAATAATGCGTTTTGTGGCATAGGTGACTTCCTCTTGTGTGGTCATCCGCCCAAAACTGATGCGCAGCGAGGTGTGCGCGAGCTCTTCATTCACACCCAGGGCGCCCAGCACATAGGAAGGTTCAAGGGAAGCCGACGTGCACGCCGATCCTGAAGAAATAGCTAGATCTTTAAGGCCCATCATCAGTCCTTCGCCTTCTACGCCTGCGAAACTGAGGTTGAGATTATGGGGTACACGGTGGGTTTTGTCACCATTGAGAAACACCTCAGGCAGCGATGTGGTGAGGGTGTGATACATGTCATCGAAAAACCCCTGTATCCGGGCCACCTCGTCTTGTTGCTCTTGCTCAGCCAGCCTGCAGGCCTCACCCAGTCCGGCACACAGAGCCGGAGACAGGGTGCCTGAGCGCATATTGCGCTCTTGACCACCACCGCTTAAGAGAGCCCGCAGTCGCACCCGCGGGTTTTTCCGTCGCACATAAAGCGCGCCAATGCCTTTGGGGCCATAAATTTTGTGACCGGAAAGGCTTAAGAGATCGATGTTCATGGCCTCCACGTCTAGAGGAATCTTGCCCAAGGCCTGCGCGGCATCCGTATGAAAATAGATCCCGCGTGCGCGGCACAGCTTGCCAATCGCTTCAAGGGGCTGAACAACACCAATTTCATTGTGCACCGCCAGCACAGACACAAGCAGAGTATCATCCTCCAAGGCATCCTTGAGAGCGTCAAGGTCAATCAGGCCATTTTTCTGCACTGGTAAAAAGGTGATGCGAAACCCTTCTTGTTCAAGGGAACGACAGCTTTCCAAAAGGCATTTATGCTCAATTTGTGTGGTGATAATGTGCCGTTTTTTGCCTTTCCAGAAATGAGCCAGGCCCTTGATGGCCAAATTATTAGATTCGGTTGCACCCGAGGTAAGCACAATATCTTTCGGGTCCGCGTGCAAGATGTGCGCCACGTGTTGGCGTGCATCTTCCACTGCCTTTTCTGCATCCCATCCATAGCGATGCGTGCGAGAATGGGGGTTGCCAAATTCAGATGTCAAATAAGGCATCATGGTTTCTAATACACGCGGATCCAGGGGCGTGGTGGCTTGATAATCAAAATAAAGAGGACGCGCTGTCAGATCCGTTGCGTCATAAGGCGTCATGGCCGGCCCCATTTTTGACGTGGGGCCAGATGCAGAGTGCTTAGCAGCGTGATTAAGCGGCATGGACATGGCGAGTCTTTCCTCTTTTGTTGAGTTGTTGATATATTTTTTTCCACAGCCACACGAAATGTTTGACGTCATCTTCTTGGGTGTGCCACCCCATAGACATGCGAATAGCTGTGCTGGCTTCTTCTTCTCCAACGCCCATGGCGCTCAGCACCACGGATGGCTCAGAAACGCCCGAATGACAGGCACTGCCGCCACTGACGGCCACGCTCTCAAGGTCAAAAGCAGCCAACTGAATATCCTTAGAGATGTGAGGCATAGACAGGCATAAGGTTTGGGGAAGTCTGGGGGTGTGTTGGCCAAAAATGCGCGCATGTGGCGCAAGAGCGTGAATATTTTGCTCAGCTTCATCGCGCCATGTTTGGCATGCATGAAAATGGCGGACACCGGCTTCAGAGAGAGAGGCGCGTACAGCCTCCACAAATCCCCAAATGAGGGGAAGAGACGGCGTGCCTGACCGAAGGCCGTGCTCTTGACCACCTCCACACAAAACAGGGGAAAACGGCACATGTTCTTTAATCATCAAGGCGCCCACACCGCAAGGGCCGCCCAGTTTATGAGACGAGAGGGTCGCCATATCCACATGAGAAAAATCAACAGGGATTTTCCCTAACGCTTGGCTGGCATCTGTATGGAACAGTCCACCATAAGACTTGATGATCTTGCTCAAGGGGGAGAGATCACTGATAATGCCGGTTTCATGGTTCGCCATCATAAAGGAGGCCAGGAAAGGATAGCGATGATCGTCACCAGGAATGTTTTGGGTGATCTCTTGTTGCACGCTTCTATAGGTGGCATCAAAGATCTTGTCTGTCACATAGCCCGAGGGCCCCACAGCGCAGAGATAGAGATCTTTGTTGTGTGAACGTGTGATGGCCTCTTTCACGTTTTCAAGAAGAGAGGCATGTTCTGTGGTGCCTGTGAACAGGGCCGAGACGCGGGGCAGCATGCCGTAAATAGCCAGAAAATTACTTTCGGTCGCACCGCTGGTGAACACCACTTCTGAGGGCTTAACATTCAAAAGCTCGGCCAGCGCTTCGCGTGCTTGCGTCAAGCATTGATTAAGCTGCACACCAAAATGATGAGCTGATGAGGGGTTTCCCAAATAGTGGACATAGTGATTCATGGCCTCTTTGGCTTCAGGCCTCAGCGGCATGGAGGCATTGCTGTCAAGATAAATTCTCTTCATGAACACACCTCGCGCATCGCAGAAAACCCCTCAGAAAGGTCTTCAGATGTGAGGGTGTTGTTCACAACGTCGTCGAGGGTGACATTGTTAAGATAGCGCCAGATGTGTTGTTCAAAACGCGCCCATAAATGATGAGTAATGCACATATCGCCATCTTTTTGGCATCCTTGACCCTTGTCGCCGTGGCCGTTGCAACGCATGGCCCGAACAGGCTCGTTCACAGCCTTCATAATGCACCCAATCGTCACGTCTTTAGGCGAACGCGAAAGTCTATATCCTCCCTTAGCGCCACGAATGCTGTCCACAAGGCCCCGACGTCTTAACGTAGAGAATAATTGTTCGAGATAAACGTGAGACAATCCCTGTCGATGGGCCATATCTCGCAAAGACACAGGGCCTTGAGCCCTATTCAACGTCAAGTCGGCGAGGGCCATAATGGCATAACGGCTGCGGGCACTTATTTTCATAAAATCAACTTACGGTTCCTCAAAGAGGTTACTAGAGCTAGCTTTTTCTTGCATTTCCTGTATAATGATTGTTAATCTTAAAAACCTGATTAAAAAAGTCAAGAAAATTCATAGTATGCATGAGTGGTCTGAATGCCTGAGGTGATGTTGAGAGGTCCTGCGGGACGTATTGAGGGACGCTATCATGCGGGGAAAAAAGGTGGACCTCTGGCGCTGGTGTTACACCCCAATCCTGAGCACGGTGGGGATATGAACCACAACGTGGCCTATCTTTTGTACCGGGTCTTTGTGGATCTTGGTTTTTCTGTATTGCGGTTTAATTTTCGCGGTGTGGGCCGCTCGGAAGGCACATCTGGGGATGGGGAGCTTGACGATGCGTCTGCTTGCCTCAACTGGCTTTGCGCCCACAACCCCAATGCCTCCACCTGTTTTGTGGGAGGCTATTCCTTTGGCGCCTGGGTGGGCATGCAGCTGCTTATGCGGCGGCCCGAGATTCAGCGCTTTGTGTCTATTTCACCGCCCGCCAATCTTTATGATTTCAGTTTTCTTGCGCCCTGTCCTAAACCAGGTCTTGTGGTGCAAGGCGGCCAAGATGGCCTGGTGCCCAAAGAATCTGTGACGCGTCTTGTCACGCGTCTTAAGGTGCAAAAATCCACCGACATTGACTTGAAGGTCATTCGCGCCGCTGACCACTCCTTTACAGGCTTTTTGAAGGACATGTTTCAGATTACCAAGCGGTATGTTCAAGAGAACACGCCTGAATTGCCTTGAAACGTAGGGCATGTGTGCGACACGTAAAAAAGTGAGGCCGTTTTGAAAGGCCGCGCCTTGGGGCGTTATTCTGTTGAACCCTTCCACATTCTGGCCTAAACTAGGGCTGTTGTTGTTGAGGGGGGACGCGTGTGACGCAATGGGGTGAGGATGCAGGCTTTGACGGCACGGTGCCTTATGTGCCTCTCAAAAACCACACAAATTATTCATTGCTTGAAGGCGCCATCACGGTTGAGGCACTGATCCACAAAGCTCAGAAAGAAGCCTGGCCTGCTTTAGGCATGACAGATACAGGCAACATGTTCGGCGCGATGGCATTTTCGCTGGCCGCACAAAAGGCCGGTATTAAACCTGTGTTGGGGAGCTTGCTGCCCCTTTTTATTGAAGATTTCGACAAACAACCCACAGGGGAGGGCCTTACCTCTTCGCCATCACCTTGTTTTTTATTGCCTCTTTTTGTCCAAAATAAGACAGGCTATGAACATCTATCGGCGCTTCTCACGCTCACCAGCGTAAGGCAAGAAGATCGCTGGATGGGCGGCGTGCATATTTCACAACTGGTGGGGCGCACCGAAGGGCTCTTAGCGTTTTCAGGGGGCGCGCGCGGGCCCATCCCCTTTTTATATGAGAACAACCCAGAAAAGGCGGGGATGTTGCTCACAAAGCTGGGTCAACTTTTTAAGGATCGATTCTATATTGAAATTGAGCGGACCCGGGGACAGGCTTCTGAAGAGTCTTTTTTGTTAGCTGCGGCTTTTAAGGAAAAGTGGCCGCTGGTGGCCACTAATGAAGCTTTTTTTGCCCATGAGGATGATTATGCCGCCCACGATGCGTTGATTTGTGTTAAAGAATCCACCTATGTCAATGAAAAAGAACGGCGACGCGAAACCCCTCATCACCGCCTTAAATCTCCGACTGAGATGGCAAGCCTCTTTGCCGACATTCCAGAGGCCTTGATCAACACGGTTCATGTGGCCAAGCGGTGTTCTTTTTTGCTGGAAACACAAGCGCCTGTGTTGCCACCCTATCCTTTGCCTGAGGGCAAAAGCCAGGCCGATCTGTTAAGGGCCAAAGCTGAAGAAGGCCTTGAAAAACGCTTGAAAACCTTGCCTCCTGACGCTGCCAAGCCGGACGTCTATCAAGAGCGTCTGAACACAGAGCTGGACGTGATTATTTCGATGGGGTTTGATGGCTATTTTTTGATTGTCTCAGACTTTGTGCAGTGGGCGAAGGAACAGGGGATTCCCGTGGGGCCAGGCCGTGGCTCGGGGGCCGGGTCTTTGGTGGCATGGTGTTTATCCATCACCGATGTGGATCCCATTCGTTTCAAATTGATTTTTGAACGCTTTCTCAACCCCGAACGTGTTTCTATGCCTGACTTTGATATCGATTTTTGCCCCGAGCGGCGGGATGACGTGATTGCGTATGTGCAAAAAAAATATGGCAGCGACAGCGTGGCCCATATTGTGACGTTCGGAAAACTGCAAGCCCGCGCCGTGCTTCGTGATGTGGGGCGCGTGCTCAGCATGCCCTATGGTCAGGTGGATAAACTGGCCAAACGCATTCCTTTTAACCCCGCCAATCCGGTGACGCTGAAAGAGGTGCTGGCACAAGATGCTGAGCTGAGGGATATGTGCGCCAAAGATGGTGCTGTGGGCCAGCTTTTTGATTATGCTAAGCGTTTGGAGGGGCTCTATCGTCACGCATCTACCCATGCAGCTGGTGTGGTGATTGGGGGACAGCCCCTTGTGAAGATGCTGCCCCTTTATAAAGACCCTAAATCCTCTTTACCCGCCACAGGCTTTAGCATGCATTTTGTAGAAAAAATGGGTCTGGTGAAGTTTGACTTTTTGGGGCTCAAAACGCTCACCGTGCTGCAAGACACGGTGAACCTTGCCAACAAACGGGGGGCGAACCTTCATCTCTCAACGTTGCCCCTTGATGATGACAACACCTTTGTTTTGCTGCGTAATGTTAACGTGGTGGGCCTATTCCAGCTTGAAAGTGCGGGCATGCGGGATGTGCTCTATCAACTTCAGCCCCATGCCTTTGAAGAACTTATTGCCTTAGTCGCCCTTTACCGCCCAGGCCCCATGGATGACATCCCTTACTATCTCGCCTGTCGTCATGGACGGGAAGAGGTGACCTATGCCTATCCGTGCTTGCAAGATATATTGAAAGAGACGTTTGGCGTGATGGTCTATCAAGAGCAAGTCTTACAGATTGCCCAGCGATTGGCCGGCTATACATTAGGGCAGGCCGACCTTCTTAGGCGCGCCATGGGTAAAAAAATCAAGAAAGAGATGGAGGCCCAGCGCAAGCATTTTATTGACGGGGTGCTCAGCAAAGAAGGTGGTCCGGCGGAAAAAGCGGCAGCCCTGTTTGATCAAATTGCCAAGTTTGCAGGCTATGCCTTTGTGCGGGCCCATGCCACGCCCTATGCGTTGCTTAGCTATCAAACCGCGTATATGAAGGCCAACCATACCCTCGAGTTTATGGCGGCATCCATGAATCAAGACATACACAACACCGATCGCTTGGCGCTGTTTGCACAAGATATGCAAGATAACGGGCTTACCCTGTTGGGCCCCGATATTAACGCCTCCATGGCTGATTTTTCTCTTGAAGATACGCCTTCAGGGCCAGCACTTCGTTATGGGTTGGCCGCCTTGAAAAATGTGGGGAAAAGCGCTATGGACGAGCTTGTCAACGCGCGCATCCAGCATGGCCCCTTCAAGGATATTTATGATGTTTTTGAGCGTTTGCGCGGCACCAAAGTGTTGAACAAAAGACAGCTCGAGAGTTTGATCGCCGCAGGGGCTTTAGATGCTTTGGGCACAGACAGGCACACGTTGATGGCGCATCTTGACACCTTCATGAGCTATGGCGCCCTTGACACAGCGCCCACACTGTTTCACCAGGAAGATACGCGGCCGGTGATCACGCCCAAAGATCCCTATCCACGTTCTGAGCGCTTGCGCCTTGAATATGATGCCATTGGCTTTTACCTCAATGATCACCCCATCACACCCTATACACCCTTTCTCCCCCATGTCGTAAGCAGTCACACCCTTAAAGAAACATTGGCGAATATGCCTCATGCGTGGCTAGCGGCAGTGCTTATTTCGTCAAAAATCAAAATGGGACGATCCGGCAAACGCTTTGCTTTTCTTCATTTTTCAGATCCACGGGGGACGTTTGAGGCCATCATGTTTGAAGATATGCTTGCCTCATGGCGTGAGCGCCTTGTGGCAGGGGATTTATTTCAGGTGAAGGTGTCTGGGCGCACGGATGGGGACCAACTTCGCTTACTGGTAGAAGGCTTGGTGGTGCGGGATGATTTTTTTGCTGCCGCCCCAACATGCACAATCCATGTGCATACCCCGACTGAGATAGAAGAGGTGGCCAAGGCTCTGCAAGGAGAAGCGCTGTCCACAGGGCATACCTCGGTTCATGTGCAGCTTCCCGTGCAGAACGTGGGGGGCAAGCCTGTGGATGTCACCCTTGTTGTGCCTCAAAAAATATGTCTGACCCCGATGGTGATGGATCGCTTGCTTGCCAACTCTTTATCGATTACTTTAGGCGAGGCATCTTTGACAACCTCTGCCGCAGCAAAGGACACGAACCACTATGAGCCAACACATGCTTCCCTTTAAGAAAATGCATAGCCTGGGCAATGATTTCGTCATTTTTGATGAGCCAGCCCATGTCACCCCTGACATGATTCGCTTCCTAAGTGATCGGCGTTTGGGCGTTGGGTGCGACCAGGTGCTTGAGGTGTTGCCCTCATCGCGTGACAATGTGCATGCGGCGTTGCGTATCTTTAACGCAGATGGCACAGAGGCTGAGGCCTGCGGCAACGGCACTCGTTGTGTGATGTGGAACCTGGCACAAACCTATGGCACTTCATGCGTGACCATTGAAAGCTCATCAGGTCTGTTAACTGGGCGCGTGATGGATCATCAGGAGGTCGAGGTAACCCAAGGCATGCCGCACTTGTTGTCTGACGAGGCCTTGCCGCTGGATGATTTTGGGTGCGATGAAGGGTATGCCGTGACCATGGGCAACCCGCATCTTGTTGTGCCTGTGACGCGTTTTAGCCCTGACAATATGACCCGCATCGGCCCGCGCCTTGAGGCCCATCCTTTTTTTCCAGACAAAACCAACGTTGAGTTTGTGCGTCAAAACCCTGATGGCACCTTAACCCTATGGGTGTGGGAGCGCGGCACAGGGCGCACACAGGCCTGCGCTTCGGGCACATGCGCCGCGGTGTTTGCCCTGAAGCATGAAGGCATCCTTGAGCATGACACCGTGTTGGTTCACCTTGAAGGTGGAGATTTGTGGGTTACCTGTCGCCCAGATGCGCCCATTGCCCATCGTGGCTCCGTAGCTTTGGTGTTTGAGGGAAGCATTCAGCTTGCATCCAACGGCAAGCCACAAACACATCGTTGTTCCAGCACGGGATAACCTCGCCGGCTTCTTCCATAAGGCTTGGCCAACTTTGCATCATAAGGGGCGCACGGCGATAGCGTTCATGAGAGCCTAATGGAGCTATCCATGGTTTCAGGAGGTGAGGGGGCGCATGTATGTGAAGATAAAAGCGATCATCCCACAGCATGTGCATGAAGGGTTGTTTAAGGGGTACAGATGCGATACGTCGCCATTCTCTCATCACCCACAGCTCCTCTTGGCACCACTGCATCAAACACCCGCCATAGGTGACATTTTTTTTCAACAATAGTTGCGCATGCACATGGCGCAAACGATCTGTGGTCAAGGGGTGAGGAGTGTGGCCGCGTATGTGTGTGAGAAGCATGCGTAATATAGGCACACCCTGGGGATGGGTAAGGAGGGGGCGCGCGGCTGACACGCGGGCATACCCCTGCTGCCAATGGATGAGATGACGCGTTAACACCTGCGCACTGGCATGATCTTCTTGCTCACCCCGTTGTCTATACGTGTGGGCAATATGAGACCAAAGGGCGCGCTGATCAGAAGATAGGCCCTGAAGGCTTTGTCGGATGCGCGCGCGTGTAAATCGCGGATGGGTGTTGGATGGATCGCGCACAAAGGGAAGATCAAGAAGATGAGCCGCATGCATAATCTCTTTTTTTGTTAAGGAAAGCAGGGGGCGCAGAAGATGCAGTCCCCAAAGAAGTGTGTGTGCCTTCATGCCTCCCCATCCATGAACGCCACTTCGGCGCAAAACACGAAAGCCGAACGTCTCAAGTTGATCATCACGGTGATGACCCAAAAAAAGGTGCTTAACCCCTTGTTGGTGACACCAAAGAGATAACGCGCGATAGCGCTGTTTCCGCGCCTTGGCATGCATAGTGCCCACAGGAAGATCTGTGGCCTTAAGCGTCACGTGGGGAATGCCTTGCTGGGCGCAAAAAGTGGCCACATGCTGCGCTTCATAGGAAGACTCAGGTCTTAAGCCATGGTCAACGGTAAGGGCGGTGAGTTTTTGATGATGTTTTTTCAAATAGGCATCAAGTAAGACCGTAAGCACTAAGCTATCCGGCCCACCTGATGTAGCCACAGCGTAATGCGTGACATCTTTGTTGATCATTGCAGCCCAGAGGGGCTCACAAAACAACGCCAACGCATGGGATAAAGGCGATTCGTGATCCACAAGCACCGTGAAGATTTTTTTTAGAAAGATCATAGCGTGAACATGGCCTTTTCTCCAAGGCAGTGCTATGTTGAAGCGAGTGTGAAGATTGTCTGACTATGACACCGCGACACGTTATTCTCGATGCACTTTCGGCCCTTGGGCGCGAAACGTGTGATTTTGACCTGGCCTCAGACCATCCGCTACGAAGCCTGGCGAGGACAGACCTTTCCTTGGCAGAGGTGACATGTGAACTTCCTCCTAAAGGCACAGAAGGAGATATCGCTACCAATGTTGCCTTTATCTTATCTCGCAGGCTTTCTCTGTCACCACGAGACACGGCACATTTGTTGGTGCCCGTTTTGTCTGCATCCCCTTATGTGGAAGAGGTGAGCGTCGCAGGGCCGGGGTTTTTGAATCTCACCCTGAAAGAGGGTTTTTGGGCAGACACCGTGCGCGCCATTTTGTCGCAAGAAAAAACCTTTGGCCATGGCGTCTGGGGCGCAGGTCAATCTGTGAATGTGGAGTATGTGTCTGCCAACCCGACGGGCCCTTTGCATATGGCGCATGGACGTGTAGCCGTAGTGGGGGACGTGCTTGCCAACCTTTTTGAAGCCTCAGGGTTTGATGTGACCCGCGAATATTATATCAACGATCGCGGTGTGCAGGTGGATAAGCTGGCCCGTTCTCTTTATATGCGTTATTGCGAAGTTTGCGGCGTTTCTTGCGAAACCGTGCTGGAAGGAGCCTATCCCGGTGCCTATTTAATAGATATTGCCCAAGATCTTTATGCACGTGACGGGCACACATGGTTGGATAAAGACGAGTCAGCATGGCTTTCTCCATTCAAGGCTTTTGCGATGTCAGCCCTGATGGCTATGATCCGCCACACCATGGACGTTGTGGGCATCAAGCACGATGTATTTGTGTCAGAACAGGACCTTTTTGACCGCGGGCTTTTTGACGAGGTGAAAGCGAGTCTTGATGCCCACCAATTAACGGCTATAGACACATTGCCCCCGCCAAAAGGGAAAAAGGCTGAAGGGTGGACCGCTGAACCGCTCTTGCTGTTTAAAGCCACAAAGCTGGGAGAGACCCAAGATGCTCCACTTTGCAAAAGTGATGGCAGCCCCACCTACTTGGGAGGAGATCTTGCCTATCACACAGATAAGCTGTCGCGGCAGTTTGACCTGCTGATTAACGTGTGGGGCGCCGATCATGCCAGCCAAGTGGGGCGCTTGAAAGCCGCTGTGGACGTTCTGTCTGAAGGAAAAGCCGATCTTTCTTTTGTGCTGTGCCAAATTGTGCACGTGTTGCAGGGGGGCAAGCCCGTCAAAATGTCGAAACGTGCCGGCAGTTATGTAGAACTTGAAGACATTGTGCAAGACGTTGGTGCCGATGTGCTGCGCTTTATGATGGTGTCACGAGAGCACACTACGCACCTCACCCTTGATATTGACGTGGTGAAAGAAACATCGTCAAACAACCCCGTGTTTTATGTGCACTATGCCTATGCCCGGGGCCACTCTGTGTTGAAAGAGGCGCAAAAAATCTGGGGACATGATGTCACCCACACATCCCGCCTGAAGAAGGCCCGTCTTGATCTTTTGTGCACGAAAGGCGAGCAAGACCTTATCAAAAAAATGGCTTTCTGGCCGGCCTGTGTCGAAGGGAGCACGCGCGCCCGTGAACCGCATCGCATCACCACGTTTCTCACAGATGTGGCCACACGGTTTCACAGCCTGTGGAGCCAAGGCAATCAACAGACAACCTTGCGTTTTTTGCGTGAAGATGACCCTGACGTCAGCCTGGCGCGCCTGGCTTTGGTACAAGCCATGCTCTATGTGCTGGCCTCAGGCTTTGCGATACTGGGCATTACCCCCAAGGAAACACTGACATGGTAACCCATTTCGCGCACACAAAAGCCAAGCTATTTTCTTGGATCGGCGGTCTCAGGGGATCTCAAAAGCTTTCCTTCGTATGGGGTGGTCTGTTGCTGTTAGGGCTTGGGGTCGGGCTGTGGCATATAGCCCATTTTGTATTGGCCCCCCCAACGCGCACCCCTTTGCCTGTGATTTATCCCCCTGCAGGGCCCATGCGCATCCCGCCCCAAGAGCCTTCCCAAACGCCTTCTTATCGCGTCTATGATCATGTCGCACCTGCTAAGAAAAAAATGCCAGACACCCTTAATGTGGGGGAGGAAAGGCCCCCTGCGATCCCACGGAAACCTGAGGTGAAACAGAAAAGCAAAACGAGGGTGAACAAGCGGGTGAACACATCCCCTGTCCAAGGGGCCCCTCGCGCCGCGCCTTATCCCCCAAAAGTGCCCTCTCCTCAAGCAAAAGGGCCTTCAGAAAGAGAGTTTTCAGCAAAGGGACGTTCTTCTTCTGCTGCAGCCTCCACAAAAAAACTGGTGCCTGGGAAGGCATCGATCCCCCCAAGGCGCGTGAGTAGAAAAGCAACCTATGCCCATCCGCGTACGCCCCACGCGTCGTCGCATGCGCGCTCATCCGCGTCTCGCCGCCCTCTGCCAAGAAGTGCGGCGTCATCACGTGCAGGTTGGCCCTTATCCAAAAAAACTTCTCTGCCTCGGGTCAAAAAACAGAAACGTCCTTTTGCGCGCCCTTCTGCAAAACGCTCTTCCCACACTTCTACCAGGCCTTCCTCAAGACAATCTGCCAAGCTTTCTTCAAAATCCTCGGCACGATCTATTGATAGTCTCTTGTCAACAATGAACAACAGAAAGCGCACACGGTGACCATGCATCATACAGACGCTGCATCACTTGCCACCAAGCCCATCATGCCTCTTTTTTTAGGTATAGAAGGCCTCTCCCTGACCCCAGAAGAGCAAGCGTTTTTTGCCAACAGCAACCCGTTGGGCTTTATTTTGTTTCGCCGCAATATTGAATCTGAGAAACAACTCAAAAATTTGGTGCACCAGCTGGCCACTGTCACCGGCAGGCTTTCACTTCCGCTGTTGGTGGATTGTGAAGGGGGGAGGGTATTTCGCTTGCCGAGCGCCATGATGAAAACGCCACCACCGCCGCGACATTTTGGTGATGTGTATACCCAGTCTCCTGAGAAGGCGCGCCGCGCCTGTTATGAGAACTATCACACCATGGGGCGCTATCTTCAAACGCTGGGCCTTTCGGTGAACTGTGCGCCGCTTTTGGATCTATCTGTAGCGGGCGCTACAGATGCGTTGGAGGACCGCACCTTCTCTGATGACCCACACGTTGTGGCTGATTTGGGGTTATCTGCGGTGCGGGCTCTGCAAGACGCAGGCATTGTGCCTGTGATCAAGCATATGCCCGGGCACGGCGCTGCTAGAGAAGATTCTCACCTTGTCTGTCCCAGCATTCATCTGACGGCCCAAGAGCTTGAGCGCCACAGGCACCCTTTTCACGCCGTTCTTTCCCACGCCGAGGTGAAGGCATCTCCCGTACCTTTATGGGGAATGACGGCCCATGTGGCCTATGACGCGCTTGACCCTCAGGTGCCGGCTACGTTTTCACCGCGCGTTATTCAGCACACCCTCCGTCAAACCTTGGGGTTTGAAGGTTTCTTAATGAGCGATGATTTGGCCATGGGCGCTGTATCTCACGAACCACCGGACGTGCGCGTTCGCAAAGCGTTGGCGGCAGGGTGTGATGGCGTTATTTTTGGCAAAGGCGGTGTGGCGGTGTATGCTCAGGCCCTTAAAGGGGCTATCCCTCTGTCTGAAGCCACAAAAAAGCGTCTTTCATTTTTCTTATCTTAAATTCAGTGGCTTACCCTTTTTTGGTTATAAAATCTTTTTTTTAAGATTTTTTTAATCAATTTTTATCTATGATAGATCTATGTAAGCCTGGTTTCTATCGGCCGTGTTTCGTCTTGCTGGTGCTCTCTTTCTTTCGATCTTCTTAGGGATCTTGTCATCTACGCACCTCTGTGCGGCTGGACGTTATCAACTGGGGCCTGTCTCTCTTAACACCAAACCTAAAGAGCTTATCTTAAGAATAACCGAACCCCGCAAAGGACAGTGCGTTATCGTGGCCTTTATGGTGGGCAAAAAGGTGCTCCACAAAAGCACACTGGCGTCTGTGGTGCCTGTGCTGCTGAAAGCACTGCCGCCGAGACAGATTTTTTGGTCCAAAAACTATCTTGACCTAGAGGTGGAGGCCGAGGAAATTCTCAGCTTTACCGGGCGAAAAAATATGATCGAATCGCTGGGCAATGCCTCGCTCACCTCTGCGGAGCCTTATGGCAAACCCCTGTCATCGGATGAAAAAGGGCGCATCGCACAGGCCTTCGGTAAACCACGCGAGTATGACACCATTTTTGGCCTGTGGGATATAGAGCAAGAGTATGAAGGCGGTGGCTTGCGCGGGGATGGCTACCTCTCCCGTCCGCGTGTGCCGCGGAACATGACGCCCAAAGGGTATGGAAGCCATCTTTGGCTCTATACGCGAGATCAAGCGGAAACCAAAGTGCCTAATGTGTTGTGTCTCAAATTGTTTGCAGGCACGGTGCGTCTCACAGGGCCTCAGGGGCGCAAAACGGATGTTCCCTTGCGCGTGGTGTATGAATCAAAAAACGGCAAAAAAGAGACCAAGGGCAGCGGCGTGATGTTTGTGTGGGCGCGAACGTTGTCTTGTTGCGGCAAAAATGACCTGGTCGGCCCCTTTGGCAGCGGCGTGCGCGATTTTCACTATGCAGCCCGCCTGGTCAAAGACAAGGATGATGAAAAGATCGCCAACAGATGGCAAGGACAACAGGATAAAACATGGGTGTTTGAGGGTGACCCTGATACCCAGACATTCTCAGCGCAGCTGGCAGAAAAAGAGCATAATCAGCACGTGCTCACGTTTCTCGATATCGCGGCTTCTGGCATGATTGTGCCCCCTGAAGGGCGCGATAGCATGCCTGCTTTTCAGCTGTTGTCCTTGCGTGGTGTGGGTCCGTGGAATAAACATAATGAATTGGTGATGTCTCGCGTAGCCACCTTAACAAACCTTACCTTTGCCCCATGTCCATTGCGGCTGGCTTCGGGCGTACGCGTGCTTGTAGGGCACCAACCGCCATCCTCTGCCCAGAGTGAGGCGTCAACAACGGCCCCAAAGGCGGCTGCAAAGGCCCCAGCCACCGGCAAACCTTGTGAAGAGGCGTCATCTGCCAAATCCTCTTAAAGGTTTTTCTGAAGCTTTCTCCAAGGTGTCCTAAACGCACAATGCCCTCAAAAATCTCCCTCATGCCTTATCAAAACCCTTGCAAGAGAGGGGGAGGGGCCACTTCCTGACGGTTAAAGAAAGCCTTTCCTCCATGCCCTTTGCATGATGTCATGCGACTGCGCTTCCTCAAATGTCAAATTTTGACAAAATTAAGAAAATGTGCTAGAAATAAGGGTATAAGTTGTTGTATCCAATGGTTTTTTTTTGAAGGTTTTTGTGTATGCATAACATGACGCGCATTTGGATGTGGCTGCCCATGATGGCGGCTTTTGTAACCACCACGGCGCTGTCGCTTCACAGCGTGCAGGCTGGCCAGCCCGAACGTTTAGATACACCTTCAGACGAACGCTCTCTTGCTCCTTCCATGCAAACGATCTTTGTGGAAGAAGGAACCGATGATGAAGGAGACAACCTGCTTCTTTACCAAATAGAAGATTCTTATGCGTGGCGCGCGCGGTCCTCCATCAAACATCAAATGGAAGAGGCACAAACAGATGTAGATGCGTGGAAAGAGGATGAGACATGGTATGACGAATTCATCAAAGGTTCTGCAAAAAAACTTAGAAACAAGCAGTTGCTTCAGACTATGATCACAGGCCTAGAAACAAGCATTAATCAGGCCAGAGACGGTGAGGAGGCAGGCCTTTCCGTCGCCAAGCTTCAAGAGGTCATAAACAGCGTTATTGAGGCAGGCCGTGAAGAAGGTGCGGATGAAGAAACCACCGCCGTCCTTAAAGCGGCGCGAGATGACCTCATTCAGAAACTCTCATTGCCTGGTATGCTTGACGTTTTAGATGCTGAGATGCTTGCCAAGCATGTGCTCACCCCCTTAGCCCAGAAGAAGCTCTATACACAAACCCAGATAGACGCACTCGAAAAGTCGATAGTGAAGGAATCAGAGAATCACGAAAATATAAAAAGTGCGCTCTCCCCTGCGCAAAAAAAGTTGGCTTCCCTGCAAGAGGAGTTTGGCATTTTGAATAAAGAGGTGGAAAGGATTGAAGACATGCTGGAGGCCTATGAACAAGGCAAAGCCCCGCTCCCGGATGCATCTCTGTTTATAAACTGAGGCCCCAAGAAAAACATTGACATATCGGCATAATGGGCATACAACCTCTCAAAAAATACATGAGAAGGGGGGGCGTGTATGCATCAACATCGTTTCAAGATGGTGGCCCTTTGTGGGGTTGTGTTTTGCTTCTGTATGGGCGCTGTGATGCAGCCTGTCTATGCGCCGCTTCCTGAGGAGGGGAGCGGTGGTGCGACGTCCTCACTTTCTCCCGCCATGCCTGCATCAGAGGGGGCATTAAGAAGCGATGAAGGGCCCGATGAAAGCAAAGGCGAAAGCCAACCTGCAAGCGCCACAAAAAAAGACGTAGAGACAAGAGACGTCGGTTTCTTGCAGCCCGCCCCCCCAAAAGAAGGCGAAGCCGCCACCAAAGCGGGTGACGTGAGTGAAACCTTCTATTTACCTGGTAAGATCTATGAACACAACAATATCTTAACGATAGGTGAGGCTGCCGATAAAGAGGGCGTCACCAGTGTGGTGGATTATTTTGGGATGAACTTGGATTATGATGTTTTTGAAGGGGAGGGGCATGCCCCAGCGCCTTTATCACCTGCGTGGATCGACAGGGTTTATGATCAGGTGGTAACAAAGGTGATGCGCCAATCTTCAGCTTGGCTTATAGCGGAGGATTGGTGGGATGTGAGCACCCTCTTGGCCACGCGCAAAGGGAAGGATGCTTATGTGTGGCAAAACACACGGACCATGAACACAAACACCCCCGTTAATGTGAACATCATGCGTTATAAGACACGTTTTCAACTGATGGAAGGGGGCGAGGTTACAGATCTCACATTCCGCCCCTTAGACCCTGTGTTTGATCTGGTGCACCTTCAGTTTGCCGCGCTGACCTGTGCCGGTCAGAAAGAAGCTGACGATCATGACTTTCCGCTCCAAGGGCTTGGGGATAGAGAAAAAAAACACTATTGTGTGGTGACAGAAGACGATAAATATCAACACGTCACGGCTGAGATTCGCTTTGATGCGTGGGCCCTGGTTCCTGACAGCATGCTGGCGAGTCCGACGTCTGCCCCAGCGCCTGAGAAGGCATCTGATAACATGCCCGACAAAACGCCTGAGAAATCACTTGATAGCACGCTTGAAAAAACACCTGGGGCAGCATATGACACAGATTCTGAAACCGCGGCCTTTAAACCGGAACCCACCATCCATTGGCTGAAACGGTCTGTAACGGGAAGGTTGCTTGATGTGGCGACCTTGCCCAAGGATGTGCCCTCCCCGGTGAGACAGTCTGTGGGCATTCGTATTGTACGCAATGACCATGATCAATGGCCAAAAGAGGGCGGAGAGCCTTTGTATGGCAATGTAAAAAAGGGAGTCCAGCAAGCGCTCAATGCTGTTAGAGAGCTTTTCTAAAACGCATCACTTGTGTTGGGCAATTTTTGTGTTTTGGCACTTTACGTTAGGGGGAGATGCGATGCGGGGGGCCTTCTAAGGCTCCTTGTGCCTTAAAGAAGGCAGTTCTTTGTCTGACGCTTCTTTTAACCTTTGCAGGTGCGCGTTGATTTTTTTCTTTAAGGCGTTCGCCACATGCTCTTCCTCCCGGTAAGGCTCGCGCGCCCAAGAAAAGAGGCTGCCCTCAAAGGGCCTGGCAATGTTTTTTTGAAACACAGAGGTGTGAAAGGCCTTGAGTTTATCTGAAGTATAGGGAAGCGGATAAACAAACAGGGGCGTTCTTAAACTTGCAGCTTCTGAAATCATCTGCACCGAATCACCCGTCACCAACACATAATCAGCCAGGGCCAACACCCCATGATAGGGGTTATCCCCCTCACGCGTCCACACAAAATGGGGCGTGCCTTCGAGAGCTTTTTTTATGATGGCCAGGGCAGCTTGAGGCGTGCGCCGTGAAGGAATGATCAGCGGCGTCACTTTATGACTGCGGGCGATGGCCAGAATATCTTCTGCCAACTGGCGGGCAAATACGGATGAAAAATAGAAAGAGCGGGTGGATCCCCCCAACATCACGCCCAGAAAAGGCAGGGGCAAGCCTTCTAAACGCTTTTGCCAGGCCACCTTCTCTGAAGCCAGCTGGGGAGAAGAAATATCATGCAAAGACAAGGTCGTGTTAATGACATGACCCCCCTCACGCTTGTCATGGGCCGGCGCAATGATGGCATCAAAAAAAACCTCAGGAAGTTTGGGGTCCATAAGCGCAATGTGATACACGCGCCTGCCTAACAGCCGTTTGAGACATGCCCCCACGCCTGTGGCGCTTCGCCCCGCCGTGATCAGCATATGAGGCCAGGGGGGCGAGAGGGTGTCGCGACGCAAAACCTTGGCTGACCACAAACGCCACGAACGGCGTGGCCACCAAAAAAACAAAGGCCTGGCTTTGACATAGAAGGTTTTTGCCTCGAGAGAAAGGGCCTTTGCCAATCCAAGGGCTTGATTTTCTGTACCGACCTTCCCATTATCTGTTATAATCCATGTTATAGGCGAGGAAGAGGACGCATTAATGGGCGAAGGATGGTGGTTTGAATGTGTGGTCATAGCGTGTGGCCCAGGCAAAACGCCCATGTTATCCCCGTTTCTTGCAAGAGAAACACCAGGTATGACACCATTTTCTCTTCTTTTTAGTCCAATCTAGCCCCGCATTGATGAAAAGTACAATACCTAAGAGCTATTTTTTATGACAAAAACACTTCAATTCGACCCTCATCGACTCTACTTCATTCCCCTCGGTGGGTCAGGGGAGATTGGCATGAACCTCAATGTGTATGCCTATGGCGGGAAACTGCTGGTGGTAGACGTGGGGGTCACCTTTGAAAAACTTCCTGGCGTTGAGGTGGTGATGCCTCATGTGTCATGGCTGAGAAAGCAAAAAAAACACATTGCAGGCATTGTTCTCACCCATGCCCACGAAGATCACATCGGTGCCATTGGCCATTTGTGGCCGGATCTGGAAGCGCCGCTTTATGCTACCCCCTTTACATCGCAGATCATCAAGCACAAATTGCGCGAGGCCCGGGTGCGCGCGCCTCTGCATGAAGTGCCGCTTTCGTCAGAAGTGGCTTTGGGGCCGTTTCGTGTGGGCTTTATTTCGTTGACGCACTCTATCCCTGAACCTTCCGCACTGGCGATTCAAACAGAGGCCGGCATTGTGGTGCATACAGGCGATTGGAAAATTGACGCCAACCCGTTGGTGGGGGAAGCCACAAACCAAGAAGCCCTTCAAGCCGTCGGTGATGCAGGTGTTTTGGGCGTTGTATGCGACTCTACTTGCGTGTTTGAAAAGGGGTGGTCAGGGTCGGAGAAAACGGTGCAAGATGCCCTTGTTCACCAGGTGTCATCCATCACCAAGGGGCGCGTGGTCATTGCCTGCTTTGCCTCAAACGTGGCACGTCTTGTCTCGTGCTTTGAGGCTGCCAAGAAGTCGGGGCGCAGCATTGTGCTGGCGGGTCGTTCTCTCGAGCGTATGGAGGCCGCGTCTCGGGAAACGGACTATCTTGATGATAACCTCACGGCTCTTACCCCCAAAGAAGGCAAGGGTTTGGCAGCCGATAAAACCCTCATTGTGGCCACAGGAAGCCAAGGGGAGCCCAAAGCCGCTCTCAGGCGCATGGCCGAAGGGCACCATCCCTTTCTCAAGCTTGATGCGGGCGACACGGTTATTTTTTCATCACGCATTATCCCTGGCAATGAGAAAGAGATTTTTGCACTTCAAAATAAACTCACCCAAAAAGGCGTTCGGGTGATTACCCCCAAGGATGTGCCGGATATCCATGTCTCAGGGCATCCTTCCTGTGAAGAGCTTAAGCAAATGTACGCTTGGACGCGCCCCAAAAACGTGATTCCTGTGCATGGTGAAGATCGCCACCTAGAAGCGCACAAACAGCTGGCCCATGATTTGGGGATTGCTTCCATCGCGCCCCATAATGGGGATGTGATTCTGTTTGATGCGAAAGAGGGACCCAAAAAGGTGGGTCATGTGCCCACGGGCCGTGTGGGGCTTGACGGGTCACGTCTGATTTCTATGGACAACCCGCTCCTCAGCCAACGCAAACGCCTTTCTCACGATGGGGTAGTGCTGGTGTCAGGTGTTTTTCATGACGACCGCTTGGAAGCGCTTAAGGTTCACACCGTGGGCCTTTTTTGCAGCGCAGATCATAAAGATGATGCCACCCACGAGTTATCCGCGCTGGTGAAACGCACGCTCGGGCATATGTCAGCCAAACATTATGATGACCCAGACAAAATGCAAGCCATCGTGGCCAAAGAGGTGAGCAGCTATTGCTATGACACAATCGGTAAACGACCTTTGGTGGTGGTTCATGTACTCACATAAAGGGGCGTAAAGAGCACACTCAAGCAATTGACCCCGCCTCGAGCAAACCTCCACTTTATCTACTTAACGATTACATTAATAGTTTGTTAATCATCTATACAGCCATGCGTTCATTTGTGTTAACGTAGGGGTGAGCTGTTCTCTCTAATGGGGGCGCCGAATGACAACGTGGTTATTTGTGGGGCTAGGCAATCCTGGCGACACCTATGCTGACACCCGCCATAACATCGGGTTTTGGTTTATTGATGAAATGGCGCGCCGCTATGACGTGCGTGAGGCTGACAAAAAAGAAGCCTATCACATCGCCAAAGGCACGTTAACGCCCCGAACGCTGGGTCGCCACAACACACGGCCTGCAAACACAGAACCCGCGCGTATTCTTCTTCTTAAACCCATGACCTTTATGAACCGCTCGGGCGGCCCCACGGCTGAGGTGGCACGGTTCTTTAAAATCAAGCCTGAGCATATCATTGCCATTCATGATGATCTTGATCTGGAGGTAGGCACGGTGCGTTTCAAACTAGGGGGCGGCCACGGCGGTCACAATGGATTGAAAGACATAGACAGCCGCATCGGCAAAGGCTATCGGCGCTTGCGTTTGGGCATTGGTCGGCCCACCTACAAAACCGATGTTGTGCGCTATGTGTTGGAGAGACCTTCGCGTGAAGACGCCCACACTCTAGACGCGGTGGTGCACGATGTGGCAACCCATGCACCGCTGATGCTAAGTGAGCCCTTTGATGCCGGCATGTTTCTCACAAAGGTGAAGGAAAGCCTGGCACAAAGCACCAAAGCCGCCACGTCTTCCTAAGAACAGCGAAACCCAAAAAGCACCAGGGTGTTTGGGCAGGCTTTTGCCGTATTATCCAGCTATTAACATCAACATCTTTAACCTGGGAATAAATAACGATGCTTCACTCGGCAACAAGGGGGTGTTAAAATCCAAACCATCGCATTCAAACTATCCTTTTTAGATATGGCGCATAAAGATATCTTTTTCAGCCATAAAAAAAGATTTATTTGTCTGTTTTGGCGGAATAATTATATTACATAATATATATTCTTTTATTTTGCTTCTTTTGCGCCTAGATTTTTTTTGCGCCTAGTTCTTTTTCTTTTTTCCTGTTTTTCCTGCCTTTTTTGCCTAGTGGCCTAGTCCTTTGAGCTCTTTGGTTTTTTATGTGCTCCTTTTGTCTTTGGGGCCAGTAGCTTCATGTTTTCTGAACGCGCGTCTATTTCACCCTGCAATTTATCTTTTGTAGCCGCGAGTTCATGCTTTGCTGTTTCTAATTCATTCTCTGCACTCTCTAAATGCTGCTCTTTATGCGCTAATGCCTCTTGACGCTCCAATGCCACTTTTCTTGCGTGAGGTCCTGTGTTTGGGAATTTGTTTGGGCTTTCTAAATGATCAATCTCAAGCTTTAACATCTCTACACGATTCTCTAGCTTGCCTATATGCTTTTCTACCTGAGACACATCCTCTTTAGCCTCTTCAACCTGCTGATCCTGTTGATGCACAATATGCCTGAGTTTCTCTTCCTCTTCTGGGGAGAGCGCCCCAACACACAGAGGGCATAACGTCAAGGCCCCACCTGTCATCATGATTGTTAACAGTTGGCTTATCTTTTTCATAAATCACCTAACATCTTAAGAAAAACAAATACATACATACATTTTACGATTTTTTTTGTCAACAAAGCGTAAATAGGCAAGATACAGGCAAGCGGGAACGGGTAAGGCACGACACAACGTCACAAAGACAGCCCTGCCAAAGCTATGTCTCCCATCCGATGCACAATGGTTCAAGATGATGAGTTGTGTGCGGTTTTTTTCATGGCACTTTTTGTCATCGACTTTTCTTCAATCGGCATCTTTCTCACCTCTTCAAGGTGTGCGTTGGCAAGCCCCAGAAGATGAATATCACGCTCCCAGTTGGTAAATAGAGTCATCATGCGGCCATGTTTCTGAGCACCACCCACCGTTGTATCATTTGCCAGCGCCTGTATTTGAGACGTGGTTTCCTTGATGTTCAATAGGCAAGATAGGAATGGCGCCCCATAGGGGCATCATCATCATTTCTTCTTATTGTTATTGTCTTCTGAACCTCCCTAAAGGCCCTTTCTTTCAAAGAGCCATTAGCTCCCAAAGAATCCATAGCGCCAAAACAGTGGACAGATGCCATGTATTTTAGTTTTTCTTAACCCTATCCCCATCTTAATAGGGGCACACCACCCCCTGCCGCAGGTTTGGAACCATGCCCTTGGGCCGCCTTTTTGTGATGTCGCTTTTTCTAGCCTGTGTTTTGGCATTGCCGCTTCACATAGGCACACTCAGCATGCCCTACCTATGGGGTGAAGAAAACGTAAGCGCCTCAGAAGGCTCTGGCACGAATCCCCCATTATTGGCCGGTGCTTTGCCCACATCCTCCGTAGCCCCTACCGATCCACACACCCCCCCTGCTCATGACATAGCATCCCATGCCCCGACCTCTTCCCCTGCTTTGCCAGAACATCGACTGGTGATGAAACTCCCAAAAGGTACGCCCTTTGCCCTGTTTAAGTGGCAAAATAAAATTTGGGTGGGGGTGCCTTACGGCACGTTGTCTGACACGTCCCTGGATCCACGGTTTGTACGCGTGGCAGCAAACGGCGGGGATCTGTACAGCCTGGCGGTAGATAGTGAGACCTTTCCCTCCCTCAAGCGTACCCCGCAGGGCATTGAGATTGTGATGGACAAAAAACCCAAACTGATGGACTTAAATCCCCGCTTTCTGTCCCCCTCAATCCTGAAGCTTGCGGGGCGTAAAAGCATAAATATTACGTGCGACGTTTCACATACAATTTCGTTTACACAAAAAGATGGAAATCCAGCTTTTGTGATGTTGACACATGATTATTATACAGGCATGGGCCCCACCCTTCGTCGTGATGAGTTTTCTCTTCACGCCACCTATCAAGGATTGTTCATCGCTGGCCACCATCCATCGCTTGGGCTCAAAAATAAGCAGCTTCTTCTTGACGATGGATTTCGCCCTTGGGTCAGTCAAAAAGAAACGTCCCCCTTTTCTTTTCATGACTTCTTTCAAAGAAAAAAATACGAACATCCCGCCATTGAACATGCCAAAAGAGCGCTTCTTTCCGGCCACACAGATAGGGCTTGGCAATGGATCTGCGAGCTTGAAAGCCACAACGCTTTGCTTGAAAGCAGTCAAGATTTTAATGCCCTTAAGGGCATCATCCTAGCTTTTAGAGGATGCGCTTCGGGCGCCCTGGCGGCGTTTGGAACATCACCTTCCCTGTGGAAAGCCTCACAACCCTTCCATGCCGTTCCTTACATCAAAAGTGGCCACCATCAAACAGGTGTGAAACTGCTTAATCGGTATTTTTCCAGAATTAAAAAGATGCCCATGACGTTTCAATGCAATCTTTTCTTTCTAGGCGCCGAAAGCAGCCTTTTGCTGGGCAGTCAGAAAAAAGCAGACTTTTTCTTATCTAATCTGGAAAAATCCCCCCTCAACCATGAGAAAAAAGCCCTATTATCCTTGCTCAAAAATAACACGCTTGTGGATCAAACCTTTATTGAGCGGCAAATTGCGGGGGCTTCTGCGGCCAGCATTGCGTGGCAAACCTATCACATGGAGGTGCGGAAAAAATTAAGAAAAATCTTGTTGCGCTATGAAACCCGCCAAGCCACCCTATCGCACACGCTGTTTGAGCTTGAGAAGCTCTCCCAAGAAGGACGAGGGGGTGTTGTCGAGTTTGAGGTGCTTGAAAAGCTCGCCCTTCTCTATCAAAAAAAGAAAGACTACACACGCGCCATGCGCGCCTATGACAAACTCTTGCGCTATTCGCCCGAAGATGACCCCAAGCGTGAAGTTTTTTTAAAAGCCGCGCAAGATATCTATATTCAGGCTCTGTATCGCGAAGAGTGGGACACCCTCACCCGCTGTGGTTTTTTTAAGCAATATAAAGCGTTTTTACATGCTGACAAACGGGGAGATGGCGTTTTATCTACCTTTACGATGCTGTTTATTGAGAAAGGATTTATCGACCACATCGTGCCGATTCTTTTCCAAAAACGGCCTCAAGCGCCCACAGCAAACACGAAGCTTTTGCTGGCGTGTGTGAAACACTATGTCAAAGAAGGGCGGTATGAAGAAGCGTTGTGGATTTTAAATAAGGATATCCCTGTCCCAGAAACGCTTCAAGATACGTGGACGCTTCAAAAAGCTACGGCGCTGACGCGTCTTCATAAGGCACAGGAAGCCTTAAGCACGGTGAGAAACCTCCCCCTCACCCCGGCAAAGGCCAAGGTTTTGTTGGCTATTTATCGCACGACGGGTGATGTCGATGACATGTCGCATGTATTGAAATATCTCATTCAGGAAACAAAAAACCCTGACTATGTCGACCAGCTAGGCATGCTGCTTTATGCACAAGACAACCTGACGGCACTGGATACGTTTCTTACCAAAGCCAAGGCGCCAAAAACATCGTTTATATCGCTTCTCATGATGAAACCCCATGCCCAGACAACCAAAAGCGTGCAAGAGCTGAGGGAACAACTCCAACACTATGAATTCATAAAAGACTATGCACAAAACCTCCCCTAATAACCATGCGTAACTTCCTTGATCTGCTCGCTGGGCAAAAATATTTGCGCCTGTTATTGGTGTGCTTTCTGGGGTTTTTTCTGCTGATTGGATTTCTGTTTTGGAAACGCACCACCCAGTCGTCCTTCACCCACTTTCACAGACACCTCTTGCGAGAAAAAGACGCTATTGATGTGACCCTGAGGCATTTCAAAGAAAGCGTCAGGCAATTACGCCACATTTTTCATGAAAAAACCAAAGATCCTTTTACTCCGGATCCGGGGCCTTATCCCCTCGATCTCGAGGCCCCCTTTTATCAAGGGTTGCTCACCACCTCGTTGCCTCTCACGCCTGCATCTTCAGAAATATTTTCAACATTTCGGGCCCATGCCCCCTCCTTTATCAACACGTTCTTAAGCCACTTTCCCCACATTGAGGGTCTTTATTTTTTCTCTAAGGGCTTTTCTTTTGTGTCACCGTTTGCCCAGAAAGACCCAACCCTTAAAAGCGATGTCGTGAAGAAAAACATGGCATACAGTTATGACCTTTTGGTTCAATTAAGTCACTATTTCTCAGGATGGAGCGTACCTCAAGCACAGCACAATGCGTGGCACATTCGCTATGTTTATCCGTGCGAGCATAACAACGCATTGATAGGTTTTTTTTCTGTTCACATCGGCAAAGCTTTTCTCAAGCATCATCTTGAAACCATCCATGTGCCCTTTGGCAAATTGTTATTGGTTTCTCATCATGGGGATATTTTGATAGAAAAAACCAAAAAAGGGTTTCAAAAAAACAGTGCTCTGCCTCGAACCGTAAGGCGCTATATCCACAAGCTGAATCGCCATGATGGCCGAGCTTCACACAAAGTGCGCACCAAACGCTATTGGATTGACGATATTCCCTTCGAACATGCCCCCTGGCGCCTGATTTTTTTCGCCAATCACGTGTCAGTCCTGAATCAAAATCTTGGCCTGCTTTCCCTCGAGTTTCTCAGCCAAGATCTGCTTCTCATCGCTGCATGTGCTTTGTTTTTACTCTGCCTCAACGCCTACCTTGTGCATTATGGTTTTATCAAACCCGTGCGTACACTGATGAATCGCCTTCATCAAGAACGGCTCAACATCAAAACACATCACACGCTGAAAGGACAGTGGTCTCAGTGGGAAAACCTTATTGCTGTATCCTTTCAGGAAAAAAGACTCCGCTCTTTAAAGCTTGAAAACAGCCTAAAAGAGCGTCTGGGGGATTTAGGGCGTATGATGGACTATCTTGAAAAAAATCAATACCAATTGATTTCGCAAGAAAAGTTTGTGAGCTTAGGCGGCATTGCCATTGGCGTTGCCCACGAAATTAATGAACTTTTATATCACACCAAGCATCTGACTCACCACCTCCTGCAAGAGCTTCATGCACATACAAAACCTCAGGCTGGCAAAGAGTTTCCGACCATCCTTCACCATATGTCTCAAGAAATAGACAAGGCCTGCCGCATTTTGTTTGATGTGTTGCTATGTCCAGGCGAGCGTGGTTCTGTGTTCGTACCTCTCGCCATCGGCCCTGTTCTTATCAGATATGGAAAACTCGCCTATGCCTCTTTTTTATCTAAAGAAAATAAAAAACCTGTTGTCATGTCGATGAATATACCCAAAGATCCTATGATTTGCCTGGGCATTGAGCATCAGCTTGGCAGCGCTATGTATAGCCTTATTGCGCAAGCGCTGGAATCAGCCCTTTATGGATATAAAACGCAACAAGATGAGAGCACCGTTGCGCACGTTTCTGTGACGCTTGTCAAAAAAGAATACACCCTCGTCATCCATATCCAAGATAGTGGGCCTGCTTTTTCTAAACAGCGTCAAGGCGCCTTTTTTGAAAAAATGAACCATCCGGAAGACAGCACAGACAAAAGTGATATTATGCCCATATCCTCAAGCATATCCATTCTTCAAGGTCATGATGGCATGCTCTCTTTTGATGAAAAGGACAACGCCCTCTCGATTATCTTGCCTCTTGAAAAAAAACCTGATGACGCTGGCCATCAAGACACAACTGCCACCAACGCCTAGTTTAGGCCATAGAGATGTTTTTCTTTTTCGTATTGTTCTTGCGCTTCCAGGCAATAAACAGCCACAGGACGGGCTTTTAAGCGTTCAAGACCAATGGGGTCACCTGTGGCCTCACAAAAACCATAGGTGCCATTTTCTAAGCGTTGAATCGCCTCGTCAATCTTCACCAACAATTTAGCCTCGCGATCACGGGCTAACAGTTCGGATGTTAACTCTTCTTCAAGAGATGCATTATCCACATCATCTGGTTCGTGAAGGTTGTCGCCTTTCAGGTGCGAACACGTATCAAGAGAGTGTTGCTGCAAAGCATCGCGCCACGCAATAAGACGCCTTCTAAAATATTCTTTTTGAAGCTTATTCATGAAGGGTTCGTCAATTGTCGGCTCATAACCGTCGGGTAACTCACAAAACACAACACATCTCTCTGCAAACAAAATATCTAGTAAATACATTTTTATGTATAATAGTTAATTATATATTTATTTATTGGTTATAATGAATGAACAACAAGATATTTCAATGCGTTATGGCCCAGAATAAAAAAACATGCCAGGCTGCACATAAAAAAACGCTTTTTTAGATGTTCCCTGTTGCCGTGTCTTGCGCCACCTTGTGGTTGACAAGGGAGATAAAGCACGATACCTCATAAGAAACATACGTGAAACGGCCCAGGTGGCGGAATTGGTAGACGCGCTAGGTTCAGGTCCTAGTGAGAGCAATCTCGTGGAAGTTCGAGTCTTCTCTTGGGCACCAGATCACTAAACTGTTAGAGGTATCGCATAGGCTTTTTATGAATATTCAGCACGTCCATAACGATTTACCCGCGCCCTGGCATGGCAACTCGGTGGCCATTGACACCGAAACCATGGGCCTTAACACACAAAGAGATCGTTTGTGCCTGGTTCAGCTATCCTCTCAAGATGGCCAACCTTATCTTGTGCAAATTCAAAAGGAGGCGCCACCACCGAAGCACATGATAGCCATGCTCACCAACCCCCGTATTCTCAAGATTTTTCATTTTGCCCGCTTTGATATGGCGGCCCTGTATTTTCGTTTTGGGGTGATGCCTGAGCCTGTTTATTGTACAAAAATTGCGTCAAAATTGGCACGCACCTACACCGATCGCCATGGATTGAAAGAGCTATGCCGCGAGCTGCTCGGCACGGAAATATCCAAATATGAACAAACATCAGACTGGGGGCGCGAAGACCTCACGGATGAGCAAAAACGTTATGCGGCCAAAGACGTCATTTATTTGCACAACCTGAAAGACAGGCTGACCAATCTTTTAATGCGCGAAGACCGCTATGATTTGGCAGACGCGTGCTTCACCTTTTTGCCCACTCGCGTCAAACTGGATTTAAGGGGCTGGCAAGACGACATCTTTCAGCACTAGTATCCCGTTTCCTCATCCCTGGGTGTTTCACGTGGGCTCAGGCAGATCATCCGACAATGGCAAGCACACAGCTGAAATAATCGCTGATAGGTTGATATGCATCAGAGCTGAGGGCCCTCAAACGCGTAAGAAAGGTTGTGTTCTTATGCTTGGTCTCTTCGTCATAGGATGCTGAACGCTCCTCACCTTCTAATGAGGACTGAACCTTGATGAGGTGTTCAAGATCTTCATAAAAATAAATCTTATCCCTGATCTCTTGATAATGCGCAAAGGCCAACAGCAAGTGTTCGTCCCCTAGCCATGCCCCCACCTCTTGAAGCCCCTCTCTGAGTAATACGCCTGCTAACATCTGATCATGAATATGCCGCCTCAACCGCTCACGCATAAATGTAAACCGCATGGTTTCGAGGGATAGGCCCGGAAAAGACGTTTGCATTATCGAAAGGGCTGGTGAATCTGCGGGATGCGCCCACACAATATTTTCAATACAAGGATCACACGCGATTGCCTCGGCAAAGTCCTCAAAATCAGGCACCATGGCGCACGCATAAAGATCATAAAACCCCTTATAGCCCTCCCAAGAATAGTCTGCCAATACAGCTAGGTATTGCGTAAGCCTGCCATCCACACCGAGAGGCACAATCGCGAGGGTTTCACCAACGTCATGCGACAGATAATGATGTGTCTCCTCATCATAAGAGGCAGCCACAACGTGGAAATGTTCCACGCATCCATCTATATCGTGCTCTCCCCCAAAACCTGCATAGATCTGGTGTTGACAGAGCATAACAAAACACAGGTTGAGCAGCGATTGAAAAAGGGGTCTCATTGCGAAAGCCTATGACATTTCATTGTTGGCGTTATATGTCCCATCATGCCTATATGTCAAGATTTGGGCCCTGCGAAGACGCCTGGCTTTACGCGTTGTTTTGATGTAGCGCTCACTTTTAACCATTCTTTATAGCGCAACAACCCAAATTTGGTGGCGATAATGTAAATTATATAACGCCCTGCTTGCGCAAGGTCATCAGATATATCCTGCTGAAGCTTGCTAAGAAAAAACCTTTCTTTTTTTGTAAGTCCTTCTGAAGGCTGACTGGCGAGTGTTGCTTCTTTTGTTTTGATGGCTACCACGCGGTCATAAAACATGCGGCAAAGGAGATTGTGCTCCACATGGAGAAACATGCGCTGCAAGGATTCGTCACCCATAAAATGCCATCGATAGTTAAAGGACTCTTCTTTGATGAACTTCTCTTTTCTCTTGACCAGCTGTGTATCGACAAACTCAGTAAACCGCAAAAGCATCACGCGTCCCAATAGGCCCTCTTGCCATCCTTTGGGCATGGGGACATTCAAGGCATAAAGAGGTCTGTGGGATTTTTCTCGCAATTGATTGTCAATCTTTTCAACATCGACATTCGCTTCTCTTGCATAAATATTCCACAGATCGTGATTCGTCAGACACGTGTAATCCACAGATCCTGGACGCATGGCAGCCAGAGAAAAACACACACAAGTGTTAAAGAAGACCAAGCAACACGCGCGCCCTAAACAATGCAGACAGTGAAAAAATGATAAGGGGCGGCTTGCGCCAGAGGCGCGTCCTTTTTTTATAGGCAAAGCTCACAGAAACGTTGCTCCTGCGTGTGTGTTATCACCCACGAGGTTAGCGCGAAGGGGTAAAGGGTTGATGTTCGGGAGAGCTCATTATCACAGACAATGCCCCCCCAAACAACACGCCTTCGCCTCAACCCCCTTGGTTATTCACCGATATATTCTTGAACCCACAGATCATAGGGCAAAAGCTGACCCGCATTTTCAGCATCTTCGGGCTCTGGTTCCGCATGCGCGAGATACTGAAATAAATGATCGTAAAATCCTACAGACGCATCTTCTGCCTCATTTCTGATGGCTTCATTGGAAGCCCGCACCTCATCGGCAACATCTTCTCCTGCCAGGTTGACTGTCCACGCATCAAGGTATGTGGATCGGTCCTCAAGGTCCTTATGCACTTGCCAGTTGGCCAGCAAATTTTGGTCTTGAATAAGCTGGTCTATATCACCATAATCAGCCCTTTTCTCAAATGAACCATCATTGATGCCATCAAGGATATGACGACGTAAATCTTCTCGGATCAAATCCCGTTTAACATCATTCGCCAAAACCCCAGGGCGTGCCCACGGAGCATCTCTAAAATCATGAATATTATCAGGGACGGCAGGCTTCATATTCGCCCCATAAAACGCGTCAAACGCCTCAGCTGTTAACAAAGAAAGATCAGCAGGTTGTGCCTTGAGAACGGGCCCAAACCCAGCGCTCAACGCACAGAAAAAACCCACCAAAACGACATAAACATACCTCATGACACAATAACTCCGTTTAACCTCACACTCTACCCCTTATTATCTCCTTTTTTGTGCCATAATGTCAATAAAAGGGGTTAACTTTCAAAAGCTTAACCTCATGCAATCAGAACAGTATTGGCATTGGCATGCGCTTTGTATGATAAAGACAAGGATGGTATGACCTTTGATGGGGTCTGAGGTGTATCAGAGAGATAAGTGGGGTAATGGGTTATGATGTATCGCGATACCTTGGGTGTGCTGTGTGCAGGGTTATGGATGGCTCACACGGCCCTTGCAGATGCTGGCGCGACCCAAGACGTAAGCCATAGTCCTTCTGGGCAGACTGTCACCCCTGATCCTCATGTCGCTACTGGGCCTTTGCCGCCAATCCCGAACGCCCATAAGTATCAACACCATGTCGACAAGGCGTCCCAACATGCAGCAACGGCAAACCAAGCTTATGGCGCCGCGTCTCAAGCTTATGCACAAGCTAAAGAACAACATGCAAGTACGGAAGATGGTGGCAAGAAAAAGAAAAAACTAGATGCCAAATCAGCCGCCGCGGGTGGGGTTGCTACCGCCGCTTTCATCGCCTTTCTCAATTCTCAAAAGGATGCCACCCCCGCTGAAGGAGGCGATGCAGGATAGACAATAGCCTTTAGGCGATTCTCCACCTGCAACCACAAACCACTTGCATGGCGCCGCGCACCTTTAGGTGCTGCAAAACCCACTTTTCAGCATAGATTTTGCAGCATATATATTTGAGATGAGCTGTGAGGGTCGTCTGTGCCTTAAATGTTTGGGTTAAGAAGACCGTCTTTCACGTTCTACCCTAAACGTAAAAACCCGCAATGCTTCTTCCAGCTCCTTAAGATCTTCTGCCGTGAATCTCCCTTTGTCTGCCTTCTGCATAAAGGGCAATCTTCGTATAGCCAAAAGAGCTTGCAACAAACCTTGATAAGGCAAAATCTTAAGGTGGCCTTCACGCAATGCTTGATAGGTCACAGATAGCGCCTCCATGTTCTTTTTCAGCATTTCTGAGCTCTTTTCGAAAGCCTCGAGAATGTTGGGGAGAACATGAGACGTCCACATCATTTCTTCGTTTTTGTTCTTAAAGATCAGGGATAACGTATCTTGGGTCTTTTTCATGGCCGATTCATAATTTTCTAGCACAGCTTGAAAATCCTTAAGCTGTGCGTGATTTTTGCGTTTGAGCACATCAAAGGAGTGATGCAATTTTCCCAGTGTTTGCTTAAGGTTTTTCTCAAACCTTATATAATTGCGCCGCGAGAATTGCTGCCCGCCTGCATTGTCTTCCCCTGTCGCTTTTGGGGGGGTATCTAGCTGGTGCGTTCCCTCCTGTTGCGGCGTCTCTTGACCCGGCTGTCTGGCATCCATAACAGCATCACCCATGTCTTGCGTAGCAATCTCTGGTCCAGGATCAACGTCTTGCACGGGCCTATGATGAACGGCCGGTCCATGGCCAGTAAATATAGGCCTATGATAAACGAGCGGTCGATGGTCAGTAAACATATGAGGCTTATGAGTGTGAACGGGCACATGGTCATGAAGTCGCTGATCACCGTGCAACCACGAAGCGCTTCCTAACCAAGCCCCCACACACATCGCCCTCACAACCATGGATCGATACATACAGACCCTCCCAAAAAAAAGCAAAAACAATAGGTTAGCGTTTATGTCTCTATTATTGTCTTTTTTTGCTATTTTTTGGTTAAGGGCGCCCCAGCTCTGGGGCCTGCCTCTGGGATGTGTATTCTGTCTTCCTGGCTGGGCTTTTATGCCTTATGCGTATAACGACAGGCATGCGCGGGATTTTTGTGAGACTTATCGCCTCGTTACGAGGGGCGTGATGATTTCTTTTCCTCACAAAGGTGGCTACCTAGTGGGCCCTCTTAGCAAACCCCCTGTTAATAAGGCGCCCCTCCTTCATCTTCCTCTGGGTAGCTCTCCGGTTCACCCCCTTGAGCAGGATCATGAGCAAGAACGCGTTGAGACGGATCTTCCTGAGAAAGCAATCCTGGGACAGGTTCCTGCGAAGCAGGGTCTTGAAAGGCACTGTGAAGGGCACTGTCTTCTATGCTTCCTGCTTGCCCGACCAAATAATTGTCCATACCGTAAGACAAGGTTATCAGATAATTCGCAAACGTATCAGAGCTTTTAAAAGTCGACGTATCATTCAGCTGTACATACAATTCACGCAATATGCCTATACCCTTTATATGGCGCTGAACAAAAGTGTTCGTTGCACGTCGCAAACCTTGATACATGATGGAAAGACTCTCTTCACGGGGATCCATATGATGGACAATGGCACCCAAGTCATCGACCGGTTTCTGCATCTTATCAATCTCTTCGCCCTCTTTCACCACGTCTGCGTCAGAAAGTGCCGGTGAGAGGCTGTTGTCATCAGCGGCAAGTGCCTTTTTTAATTGCTCTTCCCTTTCTTCAGCACCCTGTTGATAGTTAGCGGAGACTTCGCACGCAAAAGCTTGTATCTCTTGACATCGTTTTTCGTGTTTGGGCTGTTCGTTCATGATCGCTTCAATCTCGTTAAGCAGGGCGTTAAAGGCCTTGTGGATCGTCTGCTTCTCCTCATCTGCACCTTGAGGCAACGCGCCCCGAAGCGTATCCACGTCAAAAACCTGATCGGGATTACCCCCATAGGCCAGGGGCGAGAACGCCCAAGCGGTCACCACAACGTGCGCCCACACAACAGAAAGAAAACCCCGCCAATGCATCATCTGAATCCCTTTTTGATCACACGCTCCATGGGCATGGTAAGACATTTTGCTCTATTGTCAATGCCGTTTCACAAAAGGCTTCTTATCAGTCCCGCTCTTGAAGGAGATTAACTAAGAACCACCTTTGCCTAGACTTCTTTTGGCAGCGGATCTTCCTTCAAGCTTCTTATGATTTCAGTCACGTCCGGCAAATACACGTCCCGGATCTTAAGGGTTTGTTCTTCTCTTTTTGAAGAGTCCTCTTCTTTCCAGAGTTGCAAGAGGGCCCCTTGATGTGCCTCATGTTTTTCTTTGATGGTTGCCAGACGTTGCCTCGCATCATCCTTTGCGTTGACATATTTTGCGAGCATAGGTAAGAGGTTGTTTTCAAGAATGACAAAACCTTTACCCACCTTATCCATGTTTTGAAATAAAGAGTCTGACACGCGCTTTTTGCCCTGTGGCTCAGTCGCGGATGCATCGGGCGCCAGGGAGTCCTCTTCACCAAGCTGTTGTTGGTGTTCTTCCCAGCGTCGATTTTCCCATTTTCTATATCTTGACCTAAACGCAGGAAAAACATCGACCCATTGTAGCAGAAGTTCCTTAGCCTGATCATCTTCCCACACAGTTGGATCTTTAGACAGTGAGTCCACAGGCACATCGTTTTCTGGACCTTCAGGCACATCTTGGGGGGGGGGCAGCAGGCAATCTTACCGGAACTGGCTTTAATGCCCATGGAGAACAAGGTTCGTCAGAAGATGGGCCTGAATCTGCACCTCGTGCCCCTTGGGCCCATAAAAACAGGCTAAGCAAAGCCCCACCCAAAAAGGCTGTTCCACACGCGCCCCTCACGGGCCTCTGCACGTTTATAAGCATAGTCATAATCTTTCCCTCTTCCTACACACAACAATCGCTGCATTGTGGCCACATATTGCCAAAATGTCAATAGTTTTTTGACACCCCAAAGCCCCCAGAGAGGGGGCAAAAGGAGCTCACCAAAAGCAAAGCAGAGGCCTTACAGCGTGAGCGAGGGGGCCACTTTGGTGGCCCAATGATAGAGTAAACGCAGCCCAAAGGCGCACCCACCTTCGGTGGCCACATCTGTATCTTTGGCGTTAAAGTCTACATTGGCGATGTCCAGGTGCGCCCAGGGGGTGTCGCCTACAAAGCGCTCTAAAAAGGCCGCGGCGGTGCTGCTGCCCGCGCCAAAACCGGGGGAAGAGATGTTTTTAAGGTCGGCCACACGGCTCTCCATGGCTTTGGTAAACGCTTCGCAAAGCGGCAAACGCCACACAGGTTCGCCCACGGTGGTGCCGGCTGCATCTAAGGTGTGTGCCAGGGTATCTTGAGGGGAAAACAGGCCCGCATACGATGGCCCCAAGGCAAAGCGCATGGCGCCCGTCAACGTGGCCACATCCACCATGGCGCGGGGGGTGAGATGCTTGTTGGCATAATAAAGGGCATCGGCCAAAATGAGGCGCCCTTCGGCATCTGTGTTCAGCACTTCGATGGTTTGCCCTGACATGCTGGTGACAATATCACCCGGACGCATGGCCTTACCAGAAGGCATATTTTCCACCAAGGCCACCACGCCCACGGCATTAATCGGCGCCTTGGTCAGCGCCAACGCCCGCATCAGGCCCATCACCACGGCCGCGCCGCCCATGTCGCCCTTCATTTCTTCCATGCCCCGGGAAGGTTTGATGGAAAGACCGCCCGAATCAAACGTGACCCCTTTCCCCACAAAAGCCAGCGGCTTGTCATGCTCTGCGCCTCCCTGCCAATGCACCACGGCCAAGAAGGGTTCATAATCACTGCCTTGCGCCACGCCCAACAGCGACCCCATGCCTAACGCGGTCATGCGCGCTTTGTCCAACACCTCGACCTTAAGACCCAAGGACTCAAAGGCACGGATCCTGTCCACAAAGGTTTGAGGATAGAGCATGTTGCCCGGCTCATTCACGCAGTCCCTTGCCCAGAGCACGCTTTCGGTCACATGGCTTTGGGCAGAAAGGCGGCTAGCCAGGCCTTCAGACGAGGCACGCACCACCGTGACGGTTTTGAGCGGCACCGCATTGCTTTTTTTATAGCGATCAAACCGCCAGCTGCGCAGCATCAGACCTTCTAACACATAAGACAGCGGGTCATCCTCACAAAAAGGCGCCGCCAGCGCCACCTGCGCGATCTTGTGCTTTTCAAGAGCAGCGGCAGCCTTGCCGCCCACTGTGAGGGCCTTTTGCGCAGAGGATAAGTCATCCCCCAGCCCCAGCAACATAACCAATGCAACATCCCCCTGACCATAGACAGGCACCACCTCCCCAGCCTCAGCCTTAAAGGTTTTGTTTTCTATCAGTTGTTTGATCAGCGCTTGGATAGGCGCATCAAGGTCGTCAAAAACAGGACCCAGCTTATGGTCCTTGGCCACGCCTAACACCAAGGTGCGCACATCCCTTGGCAGCTGAGGAGAGAATGTGATAGAGAGCATAGACAAGGCCTGCGAGGTCAGAATATTTCTTGGTTGTTACTTAAATGAAACAGGGGCCCTATGTCAACGGCAGGTGGAAAATTGAAAAAAAATTTACAAACATTGCGGCATTCACATTTTCTCAACACCTTTTCGCTTTGCTCGTGGCAAGATACAAAAAACGTGGCAAAGGCGTTAGGGGCATGTGTGAGAAAAGGCGATGTGGTGCTGTTATGCGGCGATCTGGGGTCAGGGAAAACAGCCCTGGTGCGCCTGACGCTTCAAGCCATGCGTGGTGATGATGTGAGGGTGCAAAGCCCTACCTTTCCGTTGGTTCTCACCTATGACACGCCGCAAGGGCCTGTGTGGCATGCCGATCTTTATCGCCTCACCCCTGACGAAATACCTTCCTTAGGGTTGGAGGAAGCATGGGACGAGCGCATCACCTTTATTGAATGGCCGGACCGGTTGACTGCATGTCCGCCCCACCCCCTGTTGCTGGACCTGACCGTGGACGCACCGCACAGGAAACGCACACTGTCTTGTTATGGTAAGCATCCCTGGCCCCAACGATGGGAAGGCACGGCATGACAAACTCGCTGCGCTCGCTCAACCGCGAGGATGAGAAACAAGCTTTTTTGAGGCAGTATGGAGCCAACAACTTACCCCAAGAGCCTTTGGTGCCAGACTGCTCCAACAGAGTCTACACCCGCCTTCAAGGTCAAGGTATGTGGAACAATGGGCAAGTCATGTTTGTGGACGACCCTGACCCAGACAATGCCAAGCGCTTTGCTGACATCGCGCACTATCTGGCCTCGCTGGGGCTTCGCGTGCCTCACATTTATGCGGCTTCAGAGCATGGGTTTTTGTTGATTGAGGATTTAGGCGAAACACGTTTTCGTGATGTGTTGAAGGATGACCCTTCAGCCCACGATGACCTGTGGGAAACACTCTTTGATACCTTAATCCACCTGCAGCAAGCCAGCCATCAAACCGGTGCCTCACCTGCCTCCGCTTCGCTTTCTACCCTGGCTCACCATCATGCTTCTACGCCCCCGTCCTTAGAGATGATGACGGTAGAGACACTTCTTGAGGAGGTGGATATTTTTCTAGAATGGGGTCTTTCTTATATTGGGCGCTCTTTGTCTGCGCCAGAACGGCACGAAGCGCGCCGCGTGTGGGAGATGTTTTTAACGCCCCTGGCTGACCACATGCCTTGTCAGGCAACAGAAGGGTATGTGTGTGTCCACAAAGATTTTCACTCAGAAAATCTGCTCGCCTTGGGTGAGGATAACCCTCAAGGCTGTGGTGTGATTGATTTTCAAGATGCGTTGTGGGGGCCGCCGGCCTATGACCTGGTGTCACTTATTGAAGACGTGAGGCTGCCCTTTGACGGCCCGCGCATCATGCGCCAAAAATCCCACTTTATTCACAAACAATCGCTGTTTACAAACCATGAGTGGGAAGCCACCTACGATCGCCTCAGCCTTCAGCGCGCGGTCAAAATTTTTGGGGTATTTTGTCGCCTGGCGTTGCGCGATGGCAAGCTAAAAAAGGTTGACTGTTTGGCAAATGCCTTTCTATTTATAGAGCAAGGGTTGAAGCACCCCGCCGCGCATGACGTGCGCGATTGGTTTTTATCCTTAGATTTTAAAAGACGTTTGGAGAGTTTTTGATTGAAAATGCTTTGATTCTGGCGGCCGGTTATGGCAAGCGCATGGAAAATCTGACGCAAAACACACCTAAGCCCTTGTTGGTTGTGTGGGGGAAAACATTGCTGGATCATATCCTCACAAAGGTGGTCAACGCCGGCATTCAGCGGGTTATGATTAATGTGCATTATCTGGCGCCCCAAATGAAAGACTATCTCTTGCCGTGGAAAGAACGCATTGCCGATCTGATTCTCATCGAAGAGGATGAAATCTTGGGTACAGGGGGAACCGTCACGAAGGCATGCCAATTTGTGGAGGGTCAACCTTTTTTTGTGATCAATGGCGATGTTTTGTGGCGCGAGCGGGCTGGCAGCGCCCTTCATGCCATGGCCTCATCTTGGCAGCAAACCCACACAGGGCTTTTGGCATTGGTGGGTCGGGAAAAAGCCTGGGGCTATGATGGCAACGGTGATTTTTTTCTTGATGACGATCAGGCGATTGTGCCGAAACGCAACAAGCACCAAGTGGCGCCTTATGTTTATGCGGGGATTCAAATTGTGCATCCCGCCTATGCAGATGACCATGTTGCGGCTTCGTTGCGACTGACCGCGCCCTATCCTGTCAATCATTTGTGGCAACCGCAGATGCAGAAAAAAGAGCTGGCAGGCTATGTTTTCCCAGACCCATGGTATCACGTGGGCACCAAAAAGGCCTATCAAGCTGTGGGGTATGTGTGAGGTATGTGCTTACCCATGCACGAGATAAGCGAACCCCTTTGTGGTGGATTTGTAAGAAAAAGTGGTGAGAGTCTCCTAGACTCGTCACGCTTTATCGTTGATCTTGGCGTGAGGGCTTGATTCTTACGGGGTGTTCCGTCAAGGTCAAGAGCAACGCCTTATGCATAAAAGCGCAAAGGGTATGGAAAACACAGATCATCAAGCAGGCTTGTGGGCAATGCCGCCGGGTGTGCCCTTCACCAAGACACTGGCGCGTCATCTGTCTTATTTTGTCTGCCCTGACGATTGGCCAGAGACTATCATCATGTGGCCTTATCAGCTCGCTATTCAAGATTTCTCCTATCATGTGTGTCGACATCAAAAGCGCCCTACGCCTTTGCCCAGGCTCTATAACTTGAAAAAGAGTGCACCTCTTTTGCAAGAGCAAGGATTGCCACCGCCTGTGTCTGAGCGAGTGCTTGCTCCTCTTGAGCGTTTGGGGTTGTTGCTTCAGCTGATTGATGAAAAAAAGCGTTTGACCGACAATCAAGAGGCCTATACCTTTCCCACCATGTTGGCTTTGGCCAAAGATTTAGGCGATATCTTGGATGCCGCTACCCTGGAAGGGGTGTCTTTTGATCGCCTGCATGATTTGGTGCCCGAAACCTTCTCACGCCATTGGCAAAAAACACTTCAGTTTATGGATATTGTCTCTCATGTGTGGCCCAAGCTGATGAAAGAAATGAACGCCTTAACGCCCTATGAACATGAAGTGGCCCAGAGCCAGGCGCTGGTTGATTATTTTGAGCAAAAACAACCCACATGCCCTGTGATGATTGTGGGCTCTACGGGCAGTGTGCCTCATGTGCGACGTTTGATGAAGGCTGTGCTCTCCTTGCCGCGCGGCTATGTCATCTTACCAGGGTTTGATCCACAGACCCATCACGCAATGCTTCATGCCACACATCCTCAAAAAAACCTACAAGACCTTTTGGCGTTTTTGCATGTGGATGCGTCTCAGGTACGTCTTTTCCCCACAGACACAACGCCGCACCATACACAGCGCCAACACCTCATCAGAACAGCCTTTCAGCACGAGCATCAAGAGCCAGCACCTGAGGCTGACCCTGATGTATCCAGTGCGGTCAAGGGCATGTCGCTCACCACCTTGTCTCATGAACAGGAAGAAGCCTTGGCCATCGCGCTCATCATCCGACAAGCCCTTGAGGATCCTCACACCTCTGTGGTGGCCTGTGTGCCCAGTGCCCCTATGCGTCACCTCCTGACGGCCCAGCTGACGCGCTGGCATATTGAGGCAAAGTATACGACGGGCATGCCCTTATCCGTGGCGCCATGGCCGCAGTTGGCGTTCTTGGTCATTGAAGCTGCGCTTTCTCCTCATGATATGACAGCCAACCTCGCCGTGCTCAAACATCCGTTATGGTTGGCACATAGGCCCCAACATCTTAAAGATCATCTTGTTTGTCATTTTGAGTGTGATATTTTGCGGCAACCAACGCCTTTGCTCACGCAAGACGATATAGATGCGCGCATCCAACAATCGCCCTTTTCAAAGCGCTTTGCATGGTTGATGTCTTGTCTGAGAGAAGGACTTGAAAGCCTTGTCCGCCATAAACACACACAACAATCGGCGGCGCACTGGGGAGAGCAACTCTATGCCACGCTGCAGCATATGGTGGGCGATGCCGCCTCTTTATCCCCTGACGACAACGTATTTCTTTCTCACCTTGAAGAGATCAGCCAACAGGCAACCTCTTTTTCTTCCCTCACGCTGGAAGATTATCGTGATCTTTTAGCCCATGTCTTAGCAACAGCCACAACCACAGGGAAAAAAGGGCACACGCGTGTCCAAGTGTTAAGCACACGGGAAGCGCGCCTTATTCATGGGGATGTGATGATCCTTGCGTGTCTCAACGAAGGAGAATGGCCCACCCATGTCTCTGATGGGCCGTGGCTCAACCGATCCATGCGGCATCACCTGGGTTTTTTTGATGATGAACGCAAACAAAGCCTGCAAGCCCATGATTTTATGAGCACGGCCGCTGCCCCGCAGGTGTTTTTAACACGTAGCCAGCACGGACCAGAAGGCCCTACCTCGCCGTCTCGTTTTCTCCTTGCCCTTGAGCACACCTTGGCGCAGCATCACAGCGCGCTGCCTAAGGCGCCTCATCTCTTGGCTTGGGTCACAGCAATGGATGCCTCAGACGCGCCGCCCATACGCACAAAACCGCCACGACCCAACCCACCCTCTCAGGCCTTGCCGCGCATGCTCTCGGTGACTGCTATCGAGCTTCTCAGCCGTGATCCTTATGCGTTTTATGCCCGCTATATTCTGAATCTCAAACCCCTACCTCCTGTGGGAGGGGCACTGGATGCTGCCTTGTTTGGCACACGTGTGCACCGTATGTTGGAAATCTTGGCTTCAGAAAAAAACCAGAAACACTCACGTGATACATTAATGTTAAAACTTTTTGAACTTGCCCACGACCAGCTTCATCCTTTTTGGATGTCACCGGTGGTCTCTTTGTTTTGGTGGCAACGCCTCAAACACATCATTCCCTCAATCGCCACGTTTTTGGCATCACAGCCTCTCACATCCCACACCTACCCCGAAGTGTCAGGGCGTATGACGGTGCATGTGGGCCAACCCATCACGATTTATGCACGCGCCGACCGTCTTGACCTCACACCTGAAGGGGGCCGCATTATTGACTATAAAACAGGCGCTGTGCCCTCGGATCGCGAGATTGACGAAGGGTTATCCCCACAGCTGCCCCTTGAGGGCGCCATGCTCATGAAGGGGGGCTTTTTTTCTCATGTCACACATCTTCACGAACTTAGCTTTTGGCACCTGGGCACACATTCTTTGTGTAAATCCCTAGCGCCCGCCCCATCCTATGCGCAAAAAGCGCTTGACCAACTCGACGCGCTTCTTCGGCCTTTTTATGAACGCAAAGCCCCGTTTAAGGTGCAAACGCTGTCGTCAAAGGCGCCCACATATCCTGTGTATGACAACCTTGCGCGCACACAAGCATGGCAGCGTTCATAGGTTGGCCCCACCCCCCCTTATGAAACCTTTGCCTAGCAGACCCACTCTTTTTCTTGAGGAAAGAAGAGACAAACGCCTTTTATTGGCCTATCATCTCACCATAGAATCACATATAAAGAACAGACTACTTTTTCTTCAATGATGTATTTTTTATTACTGAACGCCCAGCATGGTCATGCGTTACAGGGGCAAGGCGTGATGTCTGTGATCGCGTTTAATATTTCTGGCTTGATCTGCTTATTGGCAAATCCGTATGTGATTCTGGGCCTTTTCATCTTGGGCTTTGTGAGCCAGCACCGGCTTCTTTTCGTCAGGTCCCTCCAGCTGATGTTGTGGATGATGGTTGTGGGGGCCAGTCTTAAGGCTTTATCTGTGGCCGTGGGCCTTCCTGCCCTTTTTCACACAAAAATTTTTCCCAGCGGTCATACCCTAGCCGTGATGGCTTTTTATGGCCCCCTTTTATGGTGGCAACCTCAACCCCAACGCCTTTTCTTCGTGCTACTCATGATTGCCTATGGTGGGGCCATCTGTTATCGGGGCTATCACCAACCCGTGGATGTGTTGGGATCGTGGGTGATTGGGTTTATCCTGCTTGACACTTATCATAAGGTGCGCATGAACACACGCAGCCAGAAGAAGTATTTTCAGGAAGATCTCTGGCTGTGGGTTACAACGCTTCCGTTTCTCTTCTTTTTGGCTTGGTCGGGCTCTGTGCCGGCTCATGCATGGATGGGGTTCTATGCGCTTTTGGGGCTCACAGCTGCCACGCGCCTGTACCCCTCTTATCTTGATATTCGCCTTTCCTTCATGCACCGCGTGATCACCGTCTTGCTTCTTTTTTCCTCTTTTGTGGGTGTTGGTTTTTTGTGCCACACGTTAAGCGGCTATCTCCCCCTTGGTTTGGCGCTTTTCCCCTGGATGGCAGGAGGCTCAACCTCCATTATCCTGTGTTGTGTGTTGAGTGACCTTAGGAAGCCCTCGCTTTCCTAGCCTAACCGCGCCGCTCACCATCCTCAAGCATCCCACCTGTCTTAACACGTCATCAGCTTTGCTGCCTTAAGGCCTTGAGAAGGAAGTTTTTTGGAGATACGCTCCCCTTTCCTTCGCACCGGCCCCCGATCGATTCTTTTTTGTATCCATCGACGCGAGCGCTGGCCCGACCAGCCTTGTATCGCCATGGGCCATCCATGGATCATCATCTGTAGGCTAGGATTCAGCAGGTTGTAGAGCCTGAGGATCGATAAAAAGCACCACGCATCCTCGCACAGCAAAAGAAAATTCAGATTTCTTTTTCTAAAGGCTTGTATGTTACACAAAAAGTGAAGTAGGTTGTGAAAATTGCTGAGAGACACCTCAACGTTTGCTGTAAACAGAAAAGACAATGGATCAAAACGGTTGGCGACACACGCACGAGAAACCCCCACGGTCGCCAAAGGGCAACCTTAAACAATCGTGCTGCATCTGTAAGAGACGCACACACGCTTGGGGTCGGCGCCTAAGAACATTACATATACCCACCCCCAAAAGGCTCAATCTAGCATACCCGGGTCCAACACATTTTTTCATAGGCCCCAAAGGGGGGGCTGGCACATGCGCTCTTCCCCTAGCACTCCTGCCAGGCCACAGGCACACCCCAGGCACCAAGGCTGTCATCCCGTGAGAAAAATACTCTTAAGAAACAGAACAGTCCACCACAATTATGATATTATCAAGAGTTACGAAGCCGGCCTTGTGCTGAAAGGATGGGAAGTCAAATCCCTGCGACAAGGACAAGGGGCTGTCAAAGACAGTTTTGCAAAAGAAAACCAGGGGACACTGATGATAGAAAACCTCTACATCCCGCCCTACAAAAACGCGCCCAAGAGCGGCGAAGGACAAAGCCGAAGACCAAGAAACATCCTCCTACATGCCAAAGAAATCAACAAACTTAAAAACGCTGCCAGCAATCCGGGCACAACCATAGCAGTCATCCAAATCTACCTAACACCCAAAGGAAGGATCAAGGCAGAGATAGGAATCGCATCAGGCAAGACAAAACACGACAAAAGAGAAGCCCTTAAAAAGAAAGACTGGCAGCGTCAGAAGCAACGACTCCTAAAGAAAGACGTCCGCTTCTAGCCAAACGCAATTCATGGAACCATGAAGACTACCCCCTCCCCCACAGCAAGACAGGCTTGCCCATATACACACGGCTTCTATTTGTTTCAAGGCCGCTCAAAAAGTCTTCAAGAGAAGACATCGTTATCATAGTAAAAACTAACAAAAAAAAACAAGAGAATTTTTATTTTTTTTTAACAATTGCTTTTTTAAAACTATTTTTGCATGTACCTTTTGAGGAAAAAGGAGGCAATGCTGATGCCCACAGCAGAAAACCTTATTTCTTTTCTTTTACATGAACTTGTCTCACCCATCACAGCTCTTTCTTATAGCCTAGACGACATCAACCCCTCCTTTGATCAAACAACCTCAACACTCTTAAAAGACAGCACCCACAAATTGCGGGTTTACGTGGATTTTTTCAGAATTGCCTTTGCCCCTCCCGGTCTCCTTATCGATATACCCCAAGGCCTGCAGTATGCGGCAAGTTATTGTCAGACAAAAAAAGTAGCGTTCTCATACACAGCCCAAGGTTCCCATGAAAAAGAGGTGTTACCGCCGCTGTTTCTGTTGCTTCTTTGGGTCCTCAAAACGCATACTGGCCTGACGCAGGTGCAAGCTATTTTTAAGAAAAATGACATACACCTTGTGTGTGATGCGACCCATAAAGACACATCTCATCCTCTTTATGGCTCTATTAAAGAATTTTTAGATATGAATATTTCTTATAAAAATTTTAAATTGACAAACAATATGTCAGACAAAGGTGTTATTTATACCTTATGTTTCACGACAAAATAGATCTACAAACATAGACTTCTCAGGATTTAGTTTATCTTTTCTTAAGAGGATGTGTATTTTCTTAACAAAGGGGATTGATTGATTATTGATTGGCCACACAGCACTTATGACAGACAAAAACAATCATTCTGACGCTGGTCAAATCACGTGGGACCACCCACCCGAACCTCATGCTGTTTCAAACCCACCCCTGCCTTTTTATGCGCGCCCCTCAGCTACGCCCTCAGCCATTCCACCTCACCTTGAAGGAGGGAAAGAGCCGCCGGCGAAATCATTGAAATCGTTGTTCTCAAAAAAAGCGCTTATTCTGATGGTATTGATGTTGGTGCTGGTTGGCCTTTGCCTATTTAGTGCAGGCTTTTTTTACGGCCTGTGGGTTGCTAAAAAACACGCATCGGCGTCATACACACATGCGAAAAAGAAAACAGCCAGCAAGCTTGACCCTTTGAAAAAAAATATCGCCAAGATCTTGAAACAAGAACCAGAAACACTCTATAGCGTCCAGTTAGGTGCTTTGCTCAACCGCCTGAATGCCGAAGAATTAGCAAAATACCTGCAACAAGAAAATATATCATCAAAAATCGTCATAAAACAACGACGAAACGCGCCCCCTCTTTTCATTGTCAGGACACAAGAGTACGCCAGTTATACGGAAGCCAAGACGATTGCAGACACGCTTATCAGTAAGCACATGCTGTCAGCAACGGTTGTAAAGGTGGGTAAAGGGTAAAGAGAGTGCGCGTTTGGTTTAGTTTTCTTGCGTTGTTGAGTGTTCTTGCCATTCTCTCAGGATGCTCAAGCACCCCCGCCCCAGAAAAACCGCCTGGCACATCTTTATCTTCTTTTTCCGTTATCTCGCACAGAAAGCTGAACCACAGCTCAGCACTCTCTTTGGATCTGGTAATTTGCTATGATAAGGATCTCTTTGAAAGGTTGAAAAAAATGTCTTCAGGAGAGTATTTCAGTGATGTTGACCAATTGCGCCGAGACAATATTTCCTTGCTTAAAATTTTCCGCTGGGAGGTGGTGCCCACGCAAATTCTTGAAGATTATACCCCCACGTTTAACGATAAAAGCAATGTTTGGGGCGTGATTGTGTTTGCCGACTATCCTGCAGAAGGCAATCATCGCTTCACCATTGCGCCAGAAACAAAAAGCACACGCGTCATTTTGGGGGTAGAAAAAATACAAGCCGTTGAAAACAAAGAAAAATCTGATTATGTTTCACAAAAAACCCTTCATGTGTATCCCACTGATGCAACGCTTTCCCTTGCCATACCTTCAGCAGATACGGCATCATCATAAGAGTCATGAGGCGATAAGGAGAATCTGACGTGTCATTTAATGCGCATCCCATCCAGTGGTATGAAGGTATGTTCATGATGCCGCACCACTTTCAAGAAAACGACACCTTGCATCAAAACCTGTGGCAACACCACTTACAGTATTTGGCCCCCTATCACTGGGGCATCACCCATATGTCGTTTGATGAATCAGCCTTGGCCCAGGGTGTGTTTAAAATCCTCAAACTTCAAGCCGTCATGCCTGATGGCACGGTTATTTTCTTTCCTGATGCCCATGATGAATCTCTTGAGCTCTCTCTCCACGACCATCTTGAGGATGATCGAAAACCCCATACCCTCTTTCTTTCCCTGTTTAAGAAAAGCGTTCATGAAGGCAAAAAAGACACGTTTTCTTCGCGGCACAAACCCGTGGAAAGTGCCAGTCATGACATCAACGCACCAGATTCTCACATCAACATCACACGGCTAAAACCCATCCTGACCTTGGGCTTTGACAAAAAGAATCAAGCACAACGGGTGTTTTTGCCCCTGGCGATCCTGACGCGAGATGGGTTGAAAATAACACCAACTCCTTATATGCCCCCATGCATTCACCTTGATAAAAGCACCCCCTTTTTCACCAGGTGCCGCACGCTGTCAAAATCGCTACGGGATAAGGTGATGTATTTGCAGAAAAAAGTGAGACAACGCGCCCGCGCCACCACCTCCCTTTTTGATGCACAGTCCATTTGGCAGTTTGATACCATGCGGCGACACCTCATTGTGGCCTTGATTAATTTTGAAGCGCTCTTACAAGAAGCACAGCTGAGCCCTTATGTGCTCTATCGCGAGCTGCTTCATGTGGCCTCACGATGCGCAGCCATTAAATGGGGCGGGGCAGCGCCCTCTCTGCCCCCTTATCAGCATGAGAACCTTCATGTGTGTTTTGACGACATCATCACCTTTATTGAACAATCCCTTGCTGAAATCGAAGAAGCCTATCGCGTCTATGCTTTCCAAAAAACAGATCGCTTGTTCACCCTGACAGTAGATCAAGCCTGGCTCGACCAACCGCTCATCATTGGCCTGAAAGCACCACCCAACCAAACAGAAGAGAGAATGGTTTCGTGGATTAAAAATGCCGTGATTGTGTCGCAAAGTCGCATAAAAACCGTTCAGGAAAATCGTATTTTGGGGGCCACACGCAATTATATACAAACGGCAGAGAAAATCCGCCTTATTCCTGATCGAGGAACCGTGTTATGTGAAATCATCCCAGACAATGATTTTATTAAACCGGATGAGCCGTTGCACATCTTCAATATGTCAGATGACCCGGCCAAACGACCTGAACAAATTATCTTTTATGCACCTCAAAACGAGGATGCTTGAGGCCGTTTCTTAAAAGATAGTGTTCACTTTATAGGTACGAAAAAAAGTGCCTGTCATGAGCTTTTTAGAGGGGAAACCCCAAGAGCCCGAACCCTTAACGCCACACTTTACACAGCGGGCACACCTTTTGTACACTTGCCTCAAGCACATACCTTGTGAGATGAATTCATGGCCGGTCATTCACAATTTAAAAATATTATGCACCGTAAAGGTGCGCAAGATGCCAAACGCGCCAAAGTTTTTACCAAAATTATTCGCGAAATCACGGTGGCTGCCCAAATGGGGGGGGCTGATGTAGACGCCAATCCTCGCCTGCGCACAGCCCTCTTGGCCGCCCGCGCTGCCAACATGCCCAAAGATAATATTGAACGAGCTATCAAAAAAGGCTCAGGGGAAGCGTCTGATGTAATTTATAATGAAATGCGCTATGAAGGCTATGGCCCGGGTGGTGTAGCCATCATTATTGAAGCGCTTACTGACAACCGCAATCGCACAGCCGCAGAGGTACGTTCTATTTTAACCAAGCATGGCGGGCGCATGGCAGACACAGGCAGTGTAACGTTTGTGTTTAAACACAAGGGCATGATCCTTTATGGCCAAGAGAACAACGAAGAGGCCCTTCTAGAAGCATCCCTCAACGCCGGCACAGACGATTTTATCGCCCTTGACGATGGGTTTGAAATCTCGGCGCCTAAGGAAGCGTGGCACACCGTGAGAGAACAACTGGAAAAAGAATTTGGCCCTCCTTTAAACGCAGCCCTTGTGTGGGTACCCGATGTGATGGTGACGTTGGGCGATAAAAAAGAAAGCTTCACAAAACTGGTGAACCTGTTAGAAGATTGTGACGATGTGCAAGCCGTATGGCACAATGCTGAAGGAGAATAGCCACCCCCACGGCGTGTCAGCACTAAGGGCAAGTCCTTTGGGTTGTCTCTACACCCCCTCTTGGTAATGTTGGGGGGACTCAAACACCTGGCTGCAATAAGGACACACTACGCGCCCTGAAGGTTGGAGATTCAAAAACACCACGGGGTGTCCGTGGCTTCCTTCGCCCTGACAACGGGCAATGGGCATCGAGATGGTGATAGATTCACCATGGCGTTCATGGCGCCCTTGTGATGACTTGATCATAACTCCCCCTCCAAAAGAAAAAACCAAAGAAGGCCTTTCAGCACCTTGCTTTCAAGTATATACATAAAGAGACAACTAAAGACTAACCATGCGCCCGTAGCTCAGCTGGATAGAGCGTTGCCCTCCGGAGGCAAAGGTCAGGGGTTCGAATCCCTTCGGGCGTACCAGCCCTTTGTTTTTATGATTTGTGATAAGCCCCATGACCACACTTCCGCCGCCTGAACAACAGCCCCCCTCTCCCCAAACCCGTTTGTGGACGCAAATAAACAAGCTGAACCCCTCGCAGCGCCAAGGGGTGGAAACAACAGAAGGCCCCGTGCTGATTTTGGCCGGTGCGGGCACGGGCAAAACAACCGTGCTCACCACACGCTTGGCCTATTTGGCCCTTGAAAAGCAATGTTCTTTTTCCCATATGTTGGCCGTGACGTTCACCAACAAAGCTGCCAACGAAATGAAGCAGCGCCTCAACGCCTTTTTTGGTGGAGACGATACTTTTTATCCCTGGGTGGGCACGTTTCACCACATTGGGCTGAAGATATGCCGACGTTATCACGACCTTTTGGGTCTGCCACCCCGCTTTTTGATTATGGATAACGAAGACCAGCTGCGTCTTCTGAAACAAGTGATGAAAGCCCGTCAGATAGATGAAAAAGCCTATCCGCCCAAATTATTTTCGTGGGCCATTGGTCGCCTGAAAGATCGTGCCCTCGAACCCCATCAAGTGACGCCCACAGAAGCCACGCGCCTTTTGGGCGCCGACAAAAGTCAATTGCTGATCAGCCTTTATACAGATTATCAACAGGCCTTGCACCGCTGTGGTGGCGCTGATTTTGGCGATCTGATTCTGTTGTGTCTCAAACTCTTTCGCGAACATCCCGATATTCTACACAGCTATCAGAAAAGGTTTCGTTATCTGTTGGTGGATGAGTATCAAGATATCAACGTGGCCCAATATGTGTGGCTGCGTTTGCTGGCGGCGGGCGAGCGACCGCATATATGCTGTGTAGGAGATGATGATCAATCTATTTATGGATGGCGCGGCGCCGAAGTCGACCACATTTTAAAATTCGAGCAGGATTTTCACGGCACCACCTTGATTAAGTTGGAAGATAACTATCGCTCCACCTCCTCTATCTTGCACGCAGCTTCTGGCTTGATTGATCACAACAAAGGCCGTTTAGGAAAAACACTGCGTGCCGCCGCCACACACCCCCAAGAAGAAAAAGTCCGCATCAAAAGCACGACCGACGATAGATCTGAAGCCCGTTTTATTGCCCATGACATCCACACCATGCTTTCAGCTGGTCATAAACCAACCAGTATCGCCGTTTTGGTGCGGGCCACCTTTCAAACCCGAGCCTTTGAGGAAGCCCTTTTGGGGCTGGGCATTCCCTATCGTCTGGTGGGATCCACGCGCTTTTATGAGCGCCTTGAAATCAAAGATGCCGTTGCTTATGTAAAACTCATGGTAAACCCCACAGACAATTTGGCCTTTGAGCGGGCCCTTAGCACCCCCAAACGCGGTGTTGGCGCCACCACCCTTCAAAAGCTTTATGCCCATGCTCGCATGCATAACCTCTCTCTTTGGGAAAGTCTTGAGGATTGTTTTACCGGCGGTGGCCCTCCCCTCACCAAAAGCGCCTTGGCTAAGTTGATTGCCTTCGTGACGGACATCAAAGCCTGGCAAGCCTTGATGCATGAAGAAACCCCTTCCAAAATAGCCGAACATGTGCTTGAGAAATCAGGCTATATGCAACACTGGCGTCACGCGAAAGGGGATGAGGCCCAAGGGCGCCTGGAAAATTTACGAGAATTGCTGAAGGTGCTGACAGATTTTTCATCCTTAGATGAATTTTTAGAGCACATCAGCCTTGTCACCGACAACACCAAGCAAGAAACGCAAGAAGCCGTACAACTTATGACCCTCCACACCGCCAAAGGGTTAGAGTTTGATACGGTGTTTCTGCCGGGCTGGGAAGAAAATATTTTCCCTCATCCCAAGGCCCTAGAAGAATCAGGGGATCGCGGCCTTGAGGAAGAACGACGGCTGGCCTATGTGGGCATTACCCGCGCCAAACGCAAAGCCACCATCACCTATGCCCAGCGGCGCAGCTTTTTTGGCGGCGGCTGGCAACCCAGCTTTCCCTCACGCTTTTTAGATGAACTGCCAGCTACAGCCATCGAACATGAAAAGCGCATGCCTTACATGCCTTCATCAAGAACGCCCTTGTCAGCGTCACAGGCAACCACCCCCCCCTTTTTGAAGACAGGAACACCACTATCCTCTGAAAGCGGCTCCTCTTCACCATCAGAAGGTTTTTTTGCAAAAGGTACACCTGTGCTGCACAAGGCGTTTGGTGAGGGCGTCGTTGTAAAGGCAGAAGGCCCCATTATCGTGGTAGATTTTGTAGGCGTCGGCGTGCGCAAGATCATGGCGCGCTTTTTAGAAAAAAAATAAGAGAACAAACGCTAAAAACAATCCTTTGTGCTTTTATAGCTAAAAAAGAATCGATGTTCTTGCTCTTTTGTGATAGTAGCTTGAAAAAAAGCTTTTTTGTGCAAGAAATCACACACGTGTGCTTGCCGAAAAAGCGATAATTCTTGATCAACAGTGAGGTTTATATGAAATTCTTTTTTTTGTTAACCAGTATCTTTTCTTTAAGCGCCTGGCCCATGAATGCTATGGACATAGCCAATCCAGAAGCCACAGATGGGGCGAGCATCACGCCAAACCACCCCGCTTGCGCAGAAAAAGACACGCCCTTTCCCCCCTCACTGAAAGGAAAAGTGACGCCGGCTCTTATCATTCCTGGCGATTGTGTGTCGGATGGGGAAAGAAAGGCATCTATGCTTTATATCACGTACAAGGATGATCTGTGTCAAATCCGCTATGTAGACACGCCTCAAGAACTTACTGCTCTCGCTGGGGCCATCCAAAGACAAGCTGGAGAGGTGATTGTGACTGATGCATCATACACCTCCTCTCAGACCCTCGATGACCTTTTTCATTGGCTCATCACCCCGCTCACAACCCAAAAAAAAATACCTGCCATGCCAGAATATACTCTTTTCATCAATGACCCCATAGCCTTGGCTGACCCAAAACATGCCCTTAACAGCCAAAAACTAACCCATGTGATATTCACAAAAAGTAATCGTACACCTCATCGCCTGCGCTACCTTTCTGCCCCCCTCACCTCGATCACCTATGTTACCATAAGTAAACCTCTTTTTTGGGATGTGGAGCGCTTTCCCAAGCTCAATCACGTTCACACACAGGCATCTCCTTTTTTCTTCCCAGGTTACTTTTTAAACACGTCCATTGTGCATGATGCGTCTTGGAAAAACATTGCCCCTTCGTTTGCCTATGCCGGTGCCTATGTGGGATACGGAGATTTGGGTCAACAACCGCGCACCGGCGTCAAAAGCCACATAGCGTTCTTTGCACACGGAGAAGATCCATGGGGCATTGGCGCACAGCACTGTACTGTAACCTATCCTGGTCTTAGAAAAAATTCTTCTATAAATAGTGTGCCTGAGTATAGCCCCACAAATTCTGCAAAGATAAATTACTGGAACGGTCTTCCCGATGAAATGGTGAGGAGAGTTATAGAAATACTTTCTGGTAGAGATGTGATCGCCTTCAAAAACACTTGCAAACGCTTTGAGAGAATTGTCTTGGGCAAAAGAAGTAACAAAAAGTTTTATCAAGACATACTGGCCCACACTTCGGGCTTCGATCTTCCAAAAAATGCGAAAAATGCTTTGTTTGAAGCGCCTTTTGTCACCATTAGCAATAATCTAGAAGTCCGCAGTAAAGAGGGGCTTTTTGACTGTACGCTTTCTCTACCCTACGACCAGGATGTGATAACACAAAAAAATATTCGTGCAGGTTTTAACATTCACATCCTTTCAGACATCGCTTCTTGCAAGCAAGATCAATCCTTTTATCAACGCATTGAACTCACCCTGTTTCCCGGCGACCAACCTCAGAAAAAATTGCTAACGGTGGGGCCCTTTTATCGACATGTCCTTGAAGGAGGAAACGCCCGTTTCGAACTTTTGCGCCAGCTTCAGTTGATCATGGTCTCTTCAAAACTCATAGCTGACGACTGGCATGCCAAACACGCTGCGTAAGCCCCTTACATAACACACCCATAGCCTTGGAGACGGTGTGTGGACACCCTCCTTGGCTTCCCTTTTAAACTCGGTGCAGCCTTCTTGCCTCCTGTGAGGATGCTGACCACCCTTGCAGCTCACACGATTATTGATGTTGGAGTTCGGGACACATCCATGACCATGAAACGTGTCAGGTGTTGAGTTTTTCTTTAATCTCTTGCAATGTTAGCCGACGTTTTTTCATTTTTTGAATGGTCAACACATCTTGCACGGCTTCTTCCGCATAAAGATGATACCCCGCCTGCGTGATGCTGGCCGCTTTGAGCAACCCTTCCTTTGTCCAATAACGCAGCGTAGGAACCGTTTCCCCCACACGCTTGGCCAACGCGCCAATTTTCACCCATGCTTGATCTACATCTGTTTCGGGAAGAGGTTCTTTTTTAACCACCCGCAAGGGGGAAACTGGCGAGGATGGTGAAACTGGCGGCGGCGTAAACGTCGTGGCGGCTTCCACCCCTTCGGCCAGAAGGGCAAGCAGAGCCTCCTTGTTTCCCCGAAAAGGCTTTGAGAGTAACGGAGGCGGATATCCATGTCGCAAAAGCACCAGTGTAGCCATCCATTGAGCAAGGTCCGTAGTGCGTCCCTCAAAGGGTTGAATTAACAAAAGCGCATGGGCAGACTCTGCGGCAAGCCACAAGGGAGAATCTTCAGCTGAGGCAAGCCAAGAAAAAAACTGTGTCAACAAGGGATCGATATCTTTAGCTGGCACCACCTTGACACCCATGCCGCCATCCCCTTGACTTTGGCGCCAAGACAAAGGGGCAATGCCCAACAAGGCGGCCAACCCAAAAAGGTCTTTCTTGTCTAAGGTTCCACCCTTATGATGCGCGCACCACCTCAGCAACGCTAGCGCGGAAAAAAACGCGTTCACGTCACGAGGTTTATCAACCGTGACGGCCTCTTGCCCTTCGCGCAAGGCCATGGCTTTTTGAAAAGAAAGCGAAGGCGCCCATTCTAATGATTTGGCCACAAGAAGTGTGTCCCACAATTCATGGTCCTTAGAAAAAGAAACTGCTTTTTTTTGTTTTTCTTCTATATCCTGCCACTTCATGATCAGCACTCTACCCCCCTTGTATGCAATATAGCAATTCCTCTTTCTACACTCTTTTGGTTCTCAGAGTATTACGATTTTATGTGAGATGACAGCGAAGGAACAAAAAATCGTACAATCATAAGAAATAGGCCAAGCGCACAAAAATAAAAAGGCATGGGGAATAACGTGCCATTATGAAGCAGCCCCATACCCGTTGTTACGCTTGAGATGATGGTATAATAAAAGCACACAAAAAATGAGGCCGCCGTGCCGGACACTTTGCTATACCCCTCAAGGGCAAGAGACAGGCAGTTAGCAATGGTCAATCCACGTCCAAAAGCGACAATCAGCATACAGAAAAAAGTCAAGATCACATAGCTCATGCGGGAACCATCATAAAAATAAAGAAGTGACACCAGTACCGCAAAGATCAAACTTCCTGAAAAAATGATCACCTGGCCCATCCTTAAAATAGTGGAGGATTCATAAAAATTATGGAGATATTTTGAGTAACGGTTACCCAAAGAACCTGCTAACGCAAAACCCGCAAGTCCAGCACCGTAGGTCATCGGCGTCAGACCTAACATATTGATAAGATAAAACGGGCCTTCGGCGTTATAGCTAAACACAAGGCCATTGGAGATCCCAACGGTGATTCCACAAATAATGATCTTCGGGTCTTTCGCCATGGAAAGCACCAGTTGTCGCACCATCGCTTTTCCCCGACGCTCTTTATCCAGCGTTTCGGGAAGATGAAAAAAGGCGATGAAGGCCACCATCACACCGCACATCATCAGGACCAAAAAGATGGCCTGCCAGCTGATATATTGATCGACAAAACCACCAATGAGAGGGCCAATGGCGGGCGCTAATGACAAAATAGAACCAATGGTTGAAAAAGCTTGGCCACGTTGTCGCCCCCGATAAAGGTCATGTGCCATCGTTTGCCCTAACACCACCCCCACACTGGCCCCTAAGGATTGCACAATACGCCCCACAAAAAGCGAGGTAATGCTTGTGGATAAAAAGCACAATAAACACCCCACAATATATGTCAAAAACCCGCCAAACAAAATGGGCCTGCGGCCATATTGATCTGACAGACGCCCCCATAGGATTGTGCCCAAAGCTGTCCCTACAAAATAAATGGACAATGTATATTCAATCCAGGCACTCGGGACATTCAGGTTGTTGGCAATATTCGGAAGTGCCGGCGTGTACATGGTTTCCGACAAAATAGGAAACCCTGCAACCATGGCAATCAGCCAGACAGAAGGCACCGCACCAGTAGGAAAATGTTTTTGTAACAACCGACGTCAACACAAAAGGGGAACTTATCCTTAGGAAACGACAAAAAAAGCGTTATGGCAATGCATGAAATTTATCTCTTTTGGTTACCTGAAATAAAAAGAAGATCTACCATTTATGCGAAGCTAGGTCATTGACCTGCATTACATGTGCACACATCAAAACTCCCACGCTCATTTGGCAAAATAAAAGATAAAAAAGTGATATTCATTTTTTTTGACCGACCCTTATCAAGGGTTATCCATGCCACGGTAAACCCGACAACTTTACGCCTGCTTTCTCTGCCAGCGTGCATAATACATTTCTTGTAACTTCGTCCACCCCTTCTGGGGCAAAGGCACCTATATCCAACGATTGCAAATGGGCCTCTTTCAAAAAGATGACACCGAGATGAATCGCTATCACCTCATGCACCTCTTTGAGAAGAATATGATTGTAGCCCACGGACAGTTGGCGTGTGTGAGGCCTGAATTGTGCCAGAAATGTCTTGACGTGTTGAACGGTGAGCCCGCTGTTTTTCTTATAAACCCGTGAGCTTACGTCCAGATTCTTAATATCAGCCATTTTTGATCCCAAGGCGAGTAGAACCTTCCCGTTGTTAATACAGTCTTGCAAAATCAGTGTCGCAAGTGATGAGGGTAATTTAACCTCAGATACATCACCGCCCATCCCACGAATACGGTTGCCCGAAAAGGCCATAGATTCAATGTGGGGCGGCAGAAGTGTGAACCACTCACGCAGCGTCATAGAAAAAGGATGACTTCCACGTGTATGAAAAAGAGGTCGACTATCCTGTTCATATGAAAAACAGTCTACAATCGTAAGCGTCTTAAGCTTCTCCATGAAAGGAATCTTTTTCAAGAGAAGGTCTTTATCTAGCAGTGCACTCTGCAATATAAGCTCTACCAGCTGATCACGCCTTTCAAAAAGAGCGTTTTGTGGTGCCATATAGATATCCCGCACTTCCAGAGAACGTAATGTTTTCGGAAAAAAGTCACCCATATGAAAAAACAAGGTCTGTTCTTGCCACTTATTGTCATGGCTTTTCCTATCATCCACATTGGCGTCGATACTGAGCAACTCTAGAGGTTTATTCTTAATTGTTTCCCCCAGCGTCCTCATCGCATCTAAATAGGACCTGAATGTCTCTAAAGGATAAAAAGCAGCATCTGATAGCTCAGTAGACTCAAAAGAAAGTCTCTTCAACAAGGGCATTTTGGAAAGAATATTATTCAAACATCTAAGTTTTTGACCTCGTTCAATTCCGCTGCTCTCGCTTTCGGTAAAACTGACCTCCCACATCTCAAAAGATGTCAAGCCGTTCAAAAAGAAAGGAGCATTCTCAGATACCTTATCTATAGAAGACAGTAACTCTGAAATACCTTCATCATGATATAAAATACCTGGACTGTAAAAAAGGTTGAGTTTTTTCAGAGGATGCTTTTTTCGGGCTAATATCGTAGACAGATATGAAATTTTTTTCATCATATCTTGAGATGACTTATTCCACATAAGCTGCCATGGAGCCAGCGGGATGAAAGAATTTTCAGAAACATTGTCGAGATGGATATCTAAAAATTTGCGATAAGGTAAAACGCGGGCATGAACAATGTCTCGAAACCGCTTGCATGTAGATGTGATGTTTTTCACATCTGTGCTATCTTCAATGGCAAGATCAATGATTTTATCCAACATTTCAGCCGGCAGCATTTCTATAGGAGAGCGGCCCTGATACTGCCTTATTTCACAAGATAAGCCGTGTGCTGTTGATTCTTTTTGTAAGCATTCAGAAGGTGCCGAGCGTTTTTTAGAGGACGGCTCTGCTAACATCTCAGGATGAAGATTACTTACCTTATCAAAAGTGCGTCTTGTTGCAAATAAAGAAAGGGATGAAGATAAACAGACACACAAAAAAAGAACAATATACATAAAAAACAATACTCACTCACAACATAACTAGTTTTGCCGCAGGCATGAATATTGTAGCATAAAAGGCAAGACTCAAATCAAATGTTTTTTATAAGTGCTTGAGAACGCTCAGCTTGGCACAAGAAGAAATATTTTTTTCTACAACCCAGTAGGACGGAATAAAATTGTTTCTCCATAATGGACAAGAATTAAGAAAGAAAACGAAGATTAAAAAAGTCTTTACGCATACCGCTCCTGCGTATGTATTAAGGCAGAGTGTGATTGTTACGGCATCTCAAGCAACCTTTTAACCCTGCACGAAAGGCTATTATGCATGGAGATATATAAGGCCTTTTAGGTCACCAGTCATGCTAATCACAAGAGACAACGAGCCCTCGTATCTTTGGAAATACGTGAGAAAAACCGGCTAGTGCGACAAAAAGGAACGACCCGTAGAAAGATGCTCGTCAAAAAGACGTTGATCTTCTGCTGTCCACGCCACGGGTGTAAGCGGCTTAGAAAGGGCCCTTTTCAGCACATCATCAATGCGTGAGACCAGCACAATATCCAAACCCCTTTTGATATGACTGGGGATATCTTTTAAATCACGCTCGTTATCTTTGGGAATCAGCACCGTTGTTAAACAGCTTCTGTGCGCCGCCAACAGTTTTTCTCTCACCCCGCCAATGGGCAGCACACGACCACGCAAACTGATTTCACCTGTCATGGCCACATCACCACGCACAGGGATCCCCGTGAGTACAGAAACAATGGAGGTGCACATAGCCACACCTGCTGAGGGTCCATCTTTAGGCGTTGCGCCTTCAGGCACATGCACGTGAATATCTCGCGTTTCAAACACCGTGGGTTTTACGCCATAATCAATGGCCCGCGCGCGCACAAAGCTGGAAGCAGCACGAATAGATTCTTGCATCACTTCCCCCAATTTGCCGGTGGCGGTGATCCGCCCCTTGCCGGGCAACATCAGGGCTTCGATGTGCAACAACTCGCCGCCCACTTCTGTCCATGCCAAACCTTTCGTTACACCCACAGCATTCTCAAGCCCCGCTTCTTCTGTATGAAAGCGCGGCACGCCGGCGTGTTTTTCAAGATTTTGTGTGGTGATGTTGAGGCGCTTAATCTTGCCTTTATCAATCAGACGAACTGTTTTACGGGCTAGGCTTGCAATGACGCGCTCAAGGTTACGCACACCTGCCTCACGACAATAGTTGCGAATCAACGTGCGTATGGCCTTTTCACTCAAGGTAAATTCGCCCTTCTTCAAGCCATTAGCCGTTTTTTGTCTGGGGATCAGGTGTTTTTGCGCAATATGCACCTTTTCATCCTCCATATACCCAGCCAGCGACACCGTTTCCATACGATCCAACAAAGCTGGATGCATCTGCGCGCTATTGGCTGTCGTCACAAACATGACCCGCGAAAGATCAAAACCCAGCTCCAAATAATGATCCTGAAAATGCTCATTTTGCTCTGGATCCAATACCTCCAGCAAGGCAGACACAGGGTCACGACGCCAGCTTGAGCCCAACTTATCAATCTCATCCAAAAGAATAAGCGGATCTGAGGTTTGAGCCTTTTTTAGGGCCTGCAAGATCTTCCCCGGCATCGAGCCAATATAAGTGCGTCGATGGCCACGAATCTCAGCCTCATCTTGAACGCCGCCCAAAGCAATGCGCACAAACTTCCGCCCCGTTGCCTTCGCGATGGATTTGCCCAAAGATGTTTTCCCCACACCAGGTGGGCCCACAAGGCACAAGATCGGGCCTTTGATTTTTTCTACCCGTGCGCCCACAGCGAGGTACTCCAAAATACGCTCTTTAATTTTTTTCAGGCCATAATGGTCTTTGTTAAGCGTGTCTTCAGCCTTGCTTAAATTGCGCTGCAACCGCGTATACTTGCCCCAAGGCAGCGCCAGCAATGTTTCAAGATAATTACGAATCACCGAAGCTTCTGCCGACATCGGGTTCATGTTTTTCAGTTTCTTCAGCTCTGATTTCGCCTTGACGCGGGCTTCCTTCGAAAGCTTGGTGGATTCAATCTGCTTTTCTAAGACGCTAAAGTCATTTTTATCGTCTTCGCCCTCACCAAGCTCCCGTTGAATGGCCTTCATCTGCTCATTGAGGATGTATTCGCGATGATTCTGCTCCACCTGGCTGCGAATTCTGTTTTTGATGCGCTTTTCTGCCTGATGCATCTCCACTTCAGAGTCTATATAGCCAATCAACAGCTCCATACGCTTAGCCAAAGACACTTCTTCAAGAAGGTTTTGTTTCAGCCTCAAATTACGCAGCGGCATATGACCAGCAATGGTGTCCACCAATTGGGAAGAATCTTCAACTTGGTTAATCGAACCTAAAATATCTGAAGCCCCTTTACGGTTAAGACGAATAAAATGGTCAAATTCACTGAGCAGCGTCCGTTTTAAGGGCTCAAGGACGGTGTCACCCTCAATGATCGTTTCAAAAGGGGCCGTCTTGACCTGAAAAAAATCATCATCAGGGCCAAACTCTTTCACACGCACCCGCTCGCCACCACGCACCAACGCCTTGATGGTGCCATCCGCCAACGTCAACACCTGAATCACTGTGGCCAGCGTGCCCACCTCAAAAAGACCGTCCACAGACGGTTTGCTTAACAATGGATCTTTTTGTGTTAACAACACCACCTCACGGGTTTTGTCCACCGATCTTATGGCTTGAACGGATTTATCCCGGCCAATAAACAGCGGCACAACCATGTGAGGAAAAACGACAATATCTCGAAGAGCGAGAACAGAGAGAAAACCTTCTTCTAATTCTTGTGTCAAGCACATCTCCTATCAAAAGTTTGATTCACTCAGAGAGGCTATTGTGACAAAAAATGAAAAAAATTTCAACTCCCCTTTGCGGTTCTTTTGTTGATATCGCGTGATGTATAGGTCACCAAGGGATCTTTTTGTTTATCAAGACACTCCTCATTGACAATCACCTCATCCACATTTTTAAGAGAGGGCAACTCATACATGGTCTTGAGCAACAGTTCTTCAATAATCGATCTGAGCCCTCTGGCCCCCGTTTTGTGCTTCATAGCACGTTGAGAAATTTTGAGCAGTGCTTCGTCCGTAAAATTAAGACGTGCGTTTTCCATATCAAAAAGACGCTTAAACTGCTTAACGATGGCATTCTTGGGCCCTGTCAGCACTTCAACCAACGCCACTTCATCGAGATAGTCCAGCGTGGCTACCACAGGTAGACGGCCCACAAATTCAGGAATGAGGCCAAATTTAATCAGGTCATCGGGCTCCACATCATGCAAAAGGTTGGCATCTTTGTGTTCATCACCAATAGAAGCACCAAATCCGATGGACGTTTTCTTCTTTTTATTGGTCATCAGCTTTTCAAGGCCTGAAAAGGCCCCGCCACAGATGAAGAGAATGTTGGTGGTGTCAATCTGCAAAAATTCTTGCTGAGGGTGCTTGCGCCCCCCTTGTGGCGGCACAGACGCTGTGGTGCCTTCCATAATCTTGAGGAGCGCTTGTTGCACACCCTCGCCTGAGACATCTCGCGTGATGGATGGATTGTCAGATTTGCGGGAAATTTTATCAATTTCATCAATATACACGATGCCTTTTTGTGCCCGCTCCACATCATAATCGGCAGCTTGCAACAGTTTGAGGATAATGTTTTCCACATCTTCCCCCACATAGCCCGCTTCTGTCAGTGTGGTGGCATCTGCCATGGTAAACGGCACATTCAAGGTGCGGGCCAGGGTTTGGGCAAGCAGTGTTTTACCGCACCCCGTGGGGCCAATCAACAACACATTGGATTTGGCCAGCTCAACATCGCCATGGCCTAAGGATTGAAGACGTTTATAGTGATTATAGACCGCCACAGAAAGAATCAATTTAGCGCGATCTTGCCCCACCACATAGGCATCCAGGTTTTCTCTCAGCTCTTTAGGAGAAGGGATGTCACCTCCCTCTTTCCGCAGCACTTGCCGCTCTTCTTCACGAATGATTTCTGAACACAGGTCAACACACTCATCGCATATATAAACCGTGGGGCCAGCAATAAGCTTGCGCACTTCTCGCTGGTCTTTACCGCAAAACGAGCAGCACAAAATACCATTCACGTCAGATCCACCTTGTCTCACCATGCCACGTCCTCTAAGCTAAACAAAATCACCCTCTCATTACACCCATTATATTCCGGTGAAACTTAACGAGTTTCAAACGGGCATCCCAAAAGGCAGATAAATCCAAGGTGCACCCTGTTTTTTTATTTGGCATTCTTGGCTCCGCGATGAGTCACCACCTTGTCCACAAGGCCAAATTCTACAGCTTCTTCAGCCGTAAAAAACCGATCTCTTTCCATATTATTTTCAATGTCTTTCAGAGATTTTCCTGTTTTCTGGCGATAGATCTCATGAATGCGTTTTTTCACAGAAAGAATTTCACGCACCTGGATTTCCATGTCGGTGGCCTGACCTTGCGCGCCCCCCAGCGGTTGGTGGATCATGACGCGGGCATTAGGCAGGATATGCCGTTTCCCCTTTGCCCCCGCACACAAAAGCAAAGACCCCATAGACGCCGCTTGCCCAAAGCACAAGGTCGACACATCAGACTTGATGTATTGCATCGTGTCAAAAATCGCCAGGCCTGAGGTGACAACGCCACCGGGGGAGTTGATATAAAAGAAAATATCTTTTTCAGGCTCTTCTGATTCCAAAAAAAGCATCTGCGCGCAAATGAGGCTGGACACATGATCATCCACAGGCCCTGTCAGAAAGATGATGCGCTCTTTTAGCAGGCGAGAAAAAATGTCAAACGACCGCTCCCCGCGCGATGTTTGCTCAATGACCATGGGAACAAGTGTATTCATGATAGTATCTGACATAAATCCTCTCTGCTTGTTGATAGGGCTCACGATGCTTTCGGCTGCACAGACTCTTCCTCTTCAAGGCGCTTTTCAATCCCTGCTAAAGAAAAAGTTTCCTCTTGTTGAGGTTTCTTTTTTTCAATCAATGCGCGTACAATTTTATCTTCGAACAAAGGGCCTTTCAAAGCGTCAACGGCGGCCGGATTTTTTTGATAATAGGCCAACACCTGTTGCTCACGGCCAGGATGCTGTTGCATCTCTGCCAGAATGGCGCCTTTAAGCTCTTCTTCGGTCAAAGAAACACCCAAGGTTTCCCCAAGCCCTGACAACACAAACCCCAGGCACACACGGCGGTGGGATACGTTCTTAAAAAAGGTGTCCAGCTCTTTCTCTGTTTTATCAAACGTCTTGTGAAGGGCTTCTGCATGAGCCTTGGCCGCTTTTTTCTCCTCAGGGGACGCCGATGATGGCACAGCCTGTCCAAAGGTTTTTGGCATGTCACGCACAGGTAACCCGGCCTCCAGCCACGCTGTCTGCCAAAGTTTTTGATATTCTTCTGTCACCAGGCTCTCAGGCATATCCTGGGTGTTATGTTTGGCCAAATAATCAAGGATTTGTCTTTTTAACCAAAAGAAGGAAAGTTTTTCAGCCTTTGCCTTCAATTCGTCCTGAGCTTTCTTACGCACATCATCCATCGCCTTCACACCCAAAGCTTCGGGCAGATCCTTGACCCCTGCCAGGGCAGTGCGCTCCTTCACAGCCACCACGGTATATTTAGTAGGCACTTTTTTGCCGGCAATGGTTTTATCCGCCTCTGATTTGGGAATAGGTGTTTTTCTTTCCACCACATCCCCTGGCTTCACACCCACACACTTTTTGAAAAGTGCTTCCCCCATATCTTGCTCATGCACCCAAAGCTCCATGCCTTCCATGGTTTGTCCAGGTTTGCCTGGCGGCGTCACCTCAACATTCACCACCAAAATGTCACCGGGTTTGCTGGGTCTTTTGATCTCCACAGATTTTTTATAATTTTGCGCCCATGCCTCTAAGACCTCATCCACATCTTTATCTTTGATGGATATCTTTGCTTGCGACAACGTTAAGTCATCCAAAGACACCTTACCCACCTGAGGTTTCAGATCAAAGGCGATGGAAAACACCAAAGGCTTGGCCATATCCTGAAGAGAAGGTTGTGAAACGATGGCATAGGCAGGCTGGCGCGCCACCTCAATGTTTTTGTCCTTAAAAAAACGAGCGCCCTCATCCGAAATGGCGCGCGAAATGGCTTCACGTAAGGCGTGCTCACCAAACTTTGCTTTCAAGATGGGCGGAGGAATCTTGCCAGGGCGAAACCCGGCTATCTTTTGCTGTGACCCCCAGCGTTGGAGTTCATCCTCAAACAAATCTTCAACCACCTTGGTTGCCACGGTGATCTCCACCTTTTGGTAGAGCCCACGTTTTTCCACTTCCTTGACTGACATGTTGTCCTTTCACCTCTCACACAACGTCCTTGGTGCGGGCGGAGGGACTTGAACCCCCACAACTTGCGTCACCAGAACCTAAATCTGGCGTGTCTACCAATTCCACCACGCCCGCCTTAAAAAATATTTTCCGCGCCAGATATCTTTTCAGATCTCTTGACTTTACCCATCAAACGTTGACACTCTCCCCACAGTTAATCCTTTCCACGCGAGGTGTCAATGACACACGAAGACCTTATTCACGATTGTTGGGAGCAAGGTACAGCCCCTTCTGCTTCTGTTTTTAAGAACATTCTAGACAATCTTGATGAAGGAAAGCTTTGTGTTGTATCAAAAAAAGATAATGGGTGGCACGTCAACGCTTGGATCAAAAAAGCCATCTTGCTCTACTTCCGGCATCACAAAAGCACATGCATGAACACGGGTGGACAGGCTTTTTATGATAAAATCCCCCTTAAATGTGAAGGGTGGGATGAGCAGCGTTTTGAAGCCGCTGGGTTTCGGATGACGCCAGGAGCCACCGTCAGGCGCGGCGCGTTTGTGGCACCATCGTGCGTGGTGATGCCCAGTTTTATCAACATCGGCGCCTTTGTGGATGAGGGCACCATGATTGACAACATGGCCTATGTGGGATCATGCGCATTTGTGGGCAAGCGCTGCCATATTTCAGGATCGGCCGGCTTAGGCGGGGTGCTTGAGCCCATTCAAGGAACCCCCGTCATTGTGGAAGATGATTGTTTTGTGGGGGCTGGGTGTCAAATTGTGGAAGGTGTGCGTATTGGCCATGGATCTGTCATTGGCATGGGCACCACCCTAGGGCAATCCACAAAAATCATCGATCGCCGCACGGGCAAACGCTATCAAGGGGAGGTCCCCCCTTATTCTGTGGTGGTGCCCGGCAGCTATACAGACAGCCATCAGCCAGGGCTCGCCCTTCACTGCGCCGTGATTGTCAAAACCGTGGACGCCCAGGTTCGCGCAAAAACGGCAGTCAATGAGCTATTGAGGACATAGCGGTCATGAACCTGCTCACCACTCTGGCCCAACAAATTATACGCGCCCAAAGTATCACGCCAGATCCTGCCGAAACTTTTGATATCATCGGCACCTTTCTCAAAAATAAAGGCTTTACCCTCACATTTCAACGCTATAAATCTGTGACCAACATGTGGGCTTATAAAGATTTTTTGTCCCAAAACCCTAAAGTTAAACATAACACTAAACACTTAATGTTTTTAGGCCACGTTGACGTGGTACCGCCTGGCCCTTCTCAAGGATGGACGCACCCTCCTTTTGGTGGTGAGATTCATGATCAGGTGCTGTGGGGTCGCGGCGCTGTAGATATGAAAGGAGCACTGGCCGCGTTTTTGGCCGCGCTCGATACCTATGAACCTGCCTTCGGCACCCTGAGTTTGCTGCTTACCAGCGATGAAGAGGGCCCAGCTTGTCATGGAATCAAGAAAATGGTGCCCTGGATGACGACCCACGCCGCCGACCGTTTTCCTCCTGACCTTTGTTTGGTAGGCGAACCCACCAGTGATGCGTTTATTGGGGATAGCCTGAAAATTGGACGCCGGGGCAGCTTGACGGGCACATTAACGATTCGGGGGAAAAGTGCGCACATTGCCTATCCAGAAAAAGGGGTTAACCCCCTTCCCCCGTTGCTGGCTGCCTTGCATCATCTGCACCGCACGTTGCCTCAACGATTGGAGGCATCCGCCTCTCTTCCTTCTGCCCCGGCCATGGTGGCTGCCTCCACACAAACCCACGGGAAGAAAACGGCCCCCCCAGGTAACACGTGTTATCTTGATGAAGGATATGGTCCCTTTGCCCCGTCTCACCTGACCCTCACAGGTCTTGAAAGCGATACATGCGTGATGAACATGCCCCCTGCTGAAGGCACAGCCCACTTTGGCATACGCTTTAACCCACACCACCAAGGAGCGACTCTTGAAGAGCATATTCGCGACATCGTGTCACAGGTGCTTTCTCAAGACTATGACCTCTCATTGTCTCTTCACGGCGAGGCCGACCTTGTGCGCGATGAAAAGGCGATTTCTTTGCTAAGCCACGCCATCACAAAGATCACCCACAAAGACCCAAAGCTGATCACAAATGGGGGCACAAGCGATGGACGCTTTTTTGCCAACCTATGCCCTGCCATCGAGCTGGGTCTTAAGTGCGACACCATGCACCAAATCAATGAGCGCGTACCATTAGAGGACCTTGCGACCCTTAGCGCCCTTTACACCTCGGTGCTATCATCTTTTTTTGACAATGAGGTGGCCTCTTCTAACACGGCGACGGCTTTTTCAAGCTCTTGATCTGAAAGCGTGTCCAAAGACCATAACGGGTGAGACGCCTTAGATTCGCGGAAAAAGCCCTTCTCTTTCCCGATCAGCTCTTTGGCTTTGAGGGCCGCAGCAAAATTCCCCGCCAAAAGAGCGGCCTGAAAAAGCATATCAAGATCATGAGAAAATTTTTCACGGACACCACCAGAAAATTTAACGATACGCGCTGGGCCGCGCTGACTCTTTTTTTTAGGTGCGATCATGGGAAGGTCATAGACGTGATGACTCTTGACCTCAAGATACAGGATGCTAGGATAAAAAGGTAGAGAATTAACCTTTTGCAAGGGTTTTTTTTCTAGATTTTGCTAGGATTTAAGAAGAATTTTTGTGCTTCCCATTATTTTTCCCTATGCTGTCTGTGGACATTGTGTGATCTTGCTGTTGACATTGCCAACGATGTGGTGCCCTGTGGGCGAAGATTTCTCTGGTGAGACAATCTTATTGTGATTATCTTGTTTTTTGTTGTGGGCGGGCTTTGCCTTTTCTCAGGGGTCTTATCTGCTGCGGAAACGTCCCTGACAGCTGCATCACGCATACGCCTTCACCAGCTTAACAACCAGGGCTTTGGCCATGCGGAAACGGCCCTTTCTTTACAAAAAAATATGACACAGGTGATTGCCACCTTATTGCTGGCCAACACCATGTCTCTTACCTCCCTCACCGCACTGGCCACCACCCTTTTTACCCAATGGATGGGTGAGGTGGGGGTGTTCTATGCCGCCTTGTTGCTGAGCGCTTTTATCACGATCTATCTTGAGGTCTTGCCCAAAATCTTTGTTTTCTCTAGGGCTGAACGTGTATCCATGGGTTTGGCACCCTTTGTTTCTGTGTTGGTAAAGGTTTTTAAGCCCCTCACACGACTCGTAGATAGCTTAGCGCACATGTCACTTAAAATCTTTGGGTTCTCCACGCAAAAAGGAGCGACACAGCTGTTGGGCCTTGAAGAACTGCGTGGCGCGATTGATCTGTACCACCCCACAGATGGCACATCCAACGAACGGATGATGCTAAAAAACATTCTGGATCTCACGCAGGTCACCGTGTCAGAGGTGATGATTCACCGCAATCACATGTTTAGCTTGAATAAAAAGCTTGAAACAAAAAAATTGATTTCACGCGCCCTGGGCTCACCCTTCACGCGTATCCCTTTATGGCAAGGTGACCCCGAAACCATTGTGGGACTGCTGCACATCAAGGCGCTGGCACGAGCCCTGGAAAAAGAGCCTGAAGAACCCGTGGATATCAGCAAAATTCAAACAGAACCGTGGTTTATTCCTGAAACCACAACCCTCACCGACCAGCTGCGGGCCTTTAAAGAACGGCGCGAGCATTTCTCGTTTGTGGTCAACGAATATGGTGCCCTTACAGGCATGGTCACCTTAGAAGACATCTTGGAAGAGATTGTGGGGGATATTCAAGACGAGCACGATGCCCCCATTGCCGGCGTCACGCCCTTGGCAAAGAACCGGTTTCTTGTGGATGGCAGCATGACCTTGCGTGATTTAAGCCGCAACCATGGGTGGCACTTTTCAGACACCAAACCCACCACGCTGGCGGGTCTCATCCTTGACATTGCGGGGTATATTCCCAAAACCCGTCAAACGTTTCATGTGGATCACTTTTCCATCAAGGTGATAGAAAAACGGCGCAATCAAATCACCCGGCTTGAGGTGACGCTCCACCCCACCCATGCAGGCAACCACCAAGACAACGCCCCCTAGGCAACCAATCTACAACGCTTTGTTTGTCAAAAATAAAGCGTTTTATGAGACAGTGCGCCTGACTTTCCTCATGTCCTGCGTGTGTCTCTATGTCTGTTTGCCAAGAAGTCACTTCCTTGGGAGAATCCTCTCCAAATCCTGTCAGCGGGTTCACACACACAGGAGAAACAGATGATTTTGACTTTGCATCCAGTTTCTCTCTGTTCCTCCACACGTTTCAGGCCACCCCTGACATGGACCAACCTGGAGCACTTTCCCCTGAAAAAACTCAAAAGCTAAGCCAAGAAACTGTGCCGCCTGATGTTCTGGCATCTGAAGAAAAGGCTTCCTCTGAGACGTACCCCCCCTTAGCCACCCAGGTATCAGGACCAAAAACGCCTCACAAGGCCCACGAACAAGCCTTTCTCCCCCCCGCTTTGTCAGAGTCAAGCCGTGAAACAACGGATCATCCCTCTTCTGTGCCTCTACAAGAGCAACCTGTCAACCAAGATGCCGCCCCAAGAGTTACCGAACGCGCTTTAGAAAGCACTCCATCAGACAAGAAAGGGATGGCCCCATCACAAAAGTCCACCAAACCCTTGGCCAGTGTTTCAAGGCTCGTTTCGCCAGAAGCCGCGCCTCCCATAACCATGCCTACAGTGTCTTCGGCACCGCCCCTCGTGTCTGTGGCCTCGATTTCGCCTTCCTTTTTGTTGAGCCAAGTCACCACGGCGCTTCAGGGGCTAACCCATACAGGTCCAAGTGAGAACACCACCCTTGAACTGACCCTTATTCCGCAAGAGCTGGGCCGCTTAACCATTGAAATGAACTTTGAGGGACCGAACATGGAAGCCCTCTTTCATGGCAACACGCACACACTGCAGCTTTTGAAAACCCACCAACACCTTTTGATCGAAACGCTTTCCCATCAAGGTATTGCTGTGAAGGATCAGGGCCTTTCTTTTGGCAAAAACAATGACCCTGAACGCGAAACACCGCAGCCTGATCCCCCGACTTCTGCGCCCTGGATGGGCAAAAAAGCTGTAGGCGCCCTTTATCAACGACTCAAAGAAGGAATTTTTGCATGACCCTGCCACCTCCTTTAGCGGCCACCTCATCTGCGGCCTCCCAAACGTTTTCCTCACCTCTTGAAGTGTGGGCCCACACACAGCAAGCCAAGCCCCATGGGGAGGCAGACAGCGCCCAACAAAACAGCACCGAGCTGTTTATGGCGATGCTCAAAAGTGTATCAAGCAATCCGCTAGGAGACACAGACCCTTCCAAAGGTATGCAGATCATCCAAGATATGATTCGCACCCAAGCCTCTATCAAAGAAGGAGAGCGGTTGAAAGACATGGTGCAGGCTTTGCAAGACAACAACCGCCTTCAGGCTGCCAATTTGGTGGGCAAAAGTGGGCAATTCTATACCAACAGCTTTTCTGTCAGCGCCAACCACAAAGATGCTGTCTCTTATGAGGTGCCCGAAGGATCTCACCTGAAAGGCGTTGTGATTGACGTATTTAATGGCTATGGGCAAAAGATTCAGCAATTGTCAGGACCGGCCACCGATGGATTTCACACCCTCGATTCTTTGGTCAACACATTGCCTGAGGGGCGCTACCACCTTCAGGTGTCAGGCACCTCTCATGACGATCGCGCGGTGGCATTGTCACCTCTGATCACATCAAAGCTCACCCGCGTGGTGTTTGAAGGCGGCAAAATCTGGTCTGGCTCTTCATCAAGCCGGCTATTTCCTTTGGAAAGCCTGAAAGGGCTTGCCCCTCACAGCGCCGCCATTCCATCTATCCTAGAAGGAGCCCTTAGCCATGCCAACATCACCTAACGAGATTGTTCGCGCTGTCCCCGCCTTTTGCACCCAAGGCGATGCCTCAGATATCTCTGCCACAGGCATGGATGTATATGAAGAAGGTGTGGCTCATTTTGCTAAGCATTTGGCGAATGTGGAAACCATAGGCTATATGCACGACAACCTGTGCCATCTGACCAATGGTCCCCATGGTGAAACCGTGCGCGGCGTGGAGATGAACAATTTTGACGTGAGTGCCAGAGGTCCGATGCGCCATACCGAGCGCGAGCTGGACATCGGTGTGCGGGGGCGTGGGTTTTTGTTGGTGGATGCGTCAGGCAGCGCAGATGAAAGCGCCGACACCCTTCCGTGCGCTAAAACCACCGGTAGTTTTCAGGTGGATGCCAGCGGCTATGTCTATGATGAAGGCGGCAACACCTTGTTGGGCAAAAAAATTAACAACGATGGCACCGTGGATCCCTGCAGCCTCATGTCTGATCTCGATCGCGTAAAAATGCCCATGACCTTTAACCAGGCCGATGCCACCGAAAATGTCAGATTCAACGGCATTTTACCTGCTGATAACGTGTCTCTTGGTGACACCCATGAAAGCGCCGTGGATGTGGCGGATTCACTCGGGGTAGGTCACCAGTTTCGCTTTACCTGGACCTTTTTGGCCCCACGCGTGTGGCAAATGACCCTTCAAGATTCCACCAACACACCGGTGTTTCAAGAGACAGCTGGTGGTAACTCATGGGTCGATGGCAACAATGCTGATGGCATTTTTGCCACGCGCGGTGGCGCCGTGGTTCATTTTACAGAAAATGGGGATTATAGTGGCGCCGTGGCGGCCACAGACGCCAATTATGTGGCGTGGGATAATGCCTTGCGTGCCTATGAAGCGGCGAAGATCGTGAACGACCACGCCACCATCTTGTTAGACACCAACCCCACCATGACCAAAGCCGATTTTGACGCTCAAATTATGGCCTTTGCGCTTGCCACTTATCCTGCCAGAAATCTGGCTGCTGCAGATACCATTGAATATACATCGTCTCAAGACATTGTTGCGGACCTGACCGGTGTTGCAGGCACTATTGGTGTTGGCGGGCCCTTTGTGAACGTCAATGCCATCAAAGCAGCGGGCACCACAGACATCACAGGCAAACAAACAACCCTTGGTAACACGTGGAACACCCTGTCTCCCCAATTCACGCCCCAAAGCATGCCGCCTAAGGTGTTTGCCCAAGGCTGGCTCAACAGCGAAGGGGTGCCTGTGGGATCAGCAGACAGCACCATTGCCCTAGATCCCAGCACCATGGCTCTTTCTGGCAACCAATATCAACTGCAAACGCCCGAGCAAGATGGGCGTATGGCCGCCCCTTTCAAAGGCATTAGCATCAGCGATACCGGGGTGATTTCTTCTGAATTTTTTGGTCAAGACCCCAAACCTGAATGGCAGTTGTTTTTGGTGAACTTTCCCAACAACAACGCCATGGAGCAACATGGGAGGAACCTGCTTCTTCCCACCATTGAGTGTGGCGACCCTTATGTGCTTTCTACCCCACTTACCTCCAATTTGGGGGCCACACAGGCCAAATCTCTGGTGACATCCAACGTAGATGATACAAAAACCATGTTAGGGAGCCAAAAAATGTCGATGGCCACGCAAATGAACACCACGGTGTTCAAAATCGCGGTGGATCTTGACAAGTTCATTATTGGCATGATCTCACAAACGGCCTAACTTGCACAAAAAATAAGTGTAGCGAATGTCATAATTATCTTGCTTTTTTGTTTTAAAAGTGAAAAAATTTGCAAGAGTTTGTTTGCATTGTTTTTAAATGGGCAAAAATTCTTATTTTTCATGGGCTTTCCTATTTTTACTGGGCGGTATTGTGGCCGTGGGCAGTGAACGCATCTATAAGGCCTGCTGGTGGCGCATGCGCAACGCAGCAGAGATGGAGCGCATCCATAACTGGGACGCCTATATCCCCGAAAATGACCCAACGTTAAGTCGGCGCATCGGGGCTGCCCTGTTGCCTAAAGCTCAGGCGACAAAACTTTATGTCACCCTTGCTGTCCTCACCCGTATTTTTGATGATCATGGTGTCACCTGGTGGGCCTGTGGTGGCACGCTGCTTGGTGCTATCCGAAATGGTGGCATTATCCCCACCGATGATGACATTGACCTCTGTGTCTTTGAGAAGGATTTGCCTAAATTAGAAAAGGCACGTGCAGCTTTGAAGCAACAAGGGTTTAGCCTCCGCATTCAGCATGGTGGGGTGAAAATCAAATCCATGACCCATCCACGGGATAGCTATCAATACCTGGGCTTGTTTGTGATGAAGGAGGTGGTGCGTGAGGGCAAACACGAAGTGGTGCTGAGCTCACCTAAAGCTGAAAAAATCTGGCCCACGTTTCGCTTTGAAAAAAAATACATGTTCCCTCTTAAAAAAGTGCCTTTTGGCCCCACACACGTGTGGGTGCCCCGCGTGCCTTACCCACACCTAGATAAATATTATAAAAACTGGAACAGTGTGATGTATGTGTGGAATCATGGCCATCCCTTCCCGCCTTTTTATATGACCATCACGCCCGAGCTGCGCAAACCAGCGCCTTGGTGTGAAGAAACCTTTTCTTCTGGCGCTGCAGCTATTCACACACCTCAAACACCCTGTGGAGACCCGCGTGACGCCACCCCTTGAAGGTGCTTATGCTCAAGAAATGATCTCTAGCCTTAAAGCTGACCCTGTCAGGTTTCCCTTAGGGTCTTGACCAAAAAAGAAAAAGGCGTTTTTCCTAGAAATCTGGCACTCTCTGTGATAGAGTGCCAACGTTAACAAAAAATGAAGCGAGGAGATCATTCATGACATCAATGAAGCTGCGTCCTCTGGCCGATCGCGTTCTTGTCAAGCGCGTTGAGGCAGAGGAAAAAACCAAAGGTGGTATCATCATCCCTGACAACGCCAAAGAAAAACCCATGGAGGGTGATGTGGTGGCTGTGGGCACCGGCGCTCGGTCTGAGGGGGGTCAAATCATCCCGTTAGAACTCAAGGTTGGTGATCGCGTTCTTTTTGGCAAGTGGTCAGGCACCGAAGTCAAGCTGAACGGTGATGAAGAATTTATGATTATGAAAGAGTCCGACGTAATGGGCGTTTTTAGTCAGGCAAGCTAAGGAGATAAAACACAATGGCAAAAAAGAACGTAGAATTTGGCGGCAGAGCCCGCGACAAAATTGCTAAGGGCGCCAACACCTTGGCCGATGCCGTCAAGGTGACCTTGGGGCCCAGAGGCCGCAATGTGGTGCTACAAAAATCATTTGGTGCCCCCCGCATCACCAAAGATGGTGTGACGGTGGCCCGCGATACTGAGCTTTATGATACTTTTGAAGACATGGGCGCAAAGATGCTGCGCGAAGTAGCGTCAAAAACTTCGGACGTGGGCGGTGACGGCACCACCACAGCCACAGTGCTGGCTCAGGCCATTCTTACCGAAAGCAACAAAGCCGTGGCAGCTGGCATGAACCCTATGGATCTTAAGCGCGGCATCGACACGGCTGTAAACGTCATCACAGCAGAGCTTGATAAAAACAAGGTCACCATCAAGGGTGATTTTGAAAAAATTGCCCAGGTGGGCACCATTTCCGCCAATGGTGAAAGTGAAATCGGCAACATGATTGCTGAGGCCATGAAGCGCGTGGGCGATGAGGGCGTGATTACGGTGGAGGAAGCCAAATCCCTTCATACAGAGCTTGATGTTGTGGAAGGCATGCAGTTTGATCGGGGCTATGTGTCACCTTATTTTGTGACCAACACAGAGAAAATGTCCATCGAGCTGGAAAATCCTTTCATCCTTATGTATGAAAAGAAAATCTCCACCATTCAATCCATCGTGCCTATCCTTGAGGCAGTGAACCAAGCTTCGGGGCGTCCGTTGTTGATTATCGCCGAAGATGTGGAAGGGGAAGCCTTAGCCACCCTGGTAGTCAACAAATTGCGCATCGGCCTGAAAGTAGCGGCCGTAAAGGCTCCTGGCTTTGGGGATCGCCGGAAAGCCATGCTTGAAGATCTGGCTGTGTTGACAGGCGGTGAACTGGTCTCAGAAGAGACAGGCGTCAAGCTTGAGAATGTCACCTTGGCCATGCTGGGGCAAGCCAAGCGCGTGCTGATCAACAAAGATGAAACCACCATCATCGAAGGCGGTGTAGGCAAAACCAAAGATCACATTGAGGCCCGCTGCAACCAAATTCGTGCCCATGTTGAGGAAAGCACCTCAGATTATGATCGCGAAAAGCTGCAAGAGCGTTTGGCCAAATTGGCTGGAGGTGTGGCCGTCATTCGTGTAGGTGGCGCCACGGAAGTGGAAGTGAAAGAGCGGAAAGATCGTGTGGATGACGCGGTAGAAGCCACAAAAGCTGCGGTGGAAGAAGGCATTGTCGCCGGCGGCGGCACAGCCCTCTTGGTGGCCGGACGGGCACTTGATGGCGTGGTCACTGACAACGCAGATCAAAAGGCCGGATTGGACATCGTCGCCCGCGCCGTACAGGCCCCCGCGCGCCAGATTGCCAAAAACGCGGGCAAAGAAGACTCCATCATCGTTAACGCCGTGTTGACAAAAAATGAGATCAACTTTGGCTATGATGCGCAGAACGACACCTATGGCGATATGCTCAAAATGGGCATTATTGATCCCAAAAAGGTGACACGCTCCGCCCTTCAAAACGCAGCCTCCATTTCTTCCCTGATTGCCACCACGGAAGTGGCCATTGCAGACAGGCCTGAAAAGGCTGAGGCTGCATCGGCGCCCCGTGATCCTGGTATGGGCGGCATGGGCGGCATGAGCATGGGTGGCGGCATGGGCGGTTTCTAACCCGGCCCTTAAGGGGTTACCTCTACGGAGATTGAGCCCCTTACCTAGCTCTATTGCTAACCTAGCCTAGCTAAGTTTAGGAGGTCTGCTTTACCAAGGCAGGCCTCTTTTTTACTACACAGGCTGCTTGAGGCAGCCCCTTTTCCCCCCTCAAGGAACCTCTTTGTTGGATATAAAACCTCCTCATAAGGCTGCTTCATCGCACCCTTTTGGTAACGAACGTTGCCGCACCCCTTTTATTGGCCATCCCTTTTGTGACCCCTCTCTGATCTAGAGTTTCGTGCTTGATAGCCTCCCCTTGGCAATGTTATGAGCCTATTGTCTTTTCCCTGATCTTTCTTTTATCATTTTGGGTAGAAGAGCCACACAAAAGCCAAGCATTGACAACCAAGCCATTGACAATGCTTATGACACATTGTCCAATACCTTATCTTTATCCTCAGAGGTCATGCCATAACAACGTCCATGAAACGTTTTCTATGCTTCTTGTGCTTGTTACTCAGCAGCCATCATGTGTTGGCTCCCCCCTTGCCTGTGAAACTGCGCCCAGAACCCCCTGACTATGACACCCTCCAAACCGTGGTGCGACTGAATAGGACGACAGGCCTGGACGATTCGTGTCTTGCTGCATCGATGGTCTTAGATACATTAACCTCCACAGGGGCTTCACTCATGGTTGAAACCCGCGATGACCAAGGCCGTTATGCATGGTTTGCCACTGTTTTTTTTAGACCCCAAACAAAAGGGATCACAACACTGGTCACACGGTGTGTGGCCTCTGAAGTGCTGGTGAAGTTGTTTCGTGCCCCCGGATATGGCGAGCAAGACCGGCACGTATGGCGATGCTCATAACACATCCACCGATCGTGCGCATATCCCTCTGAAAGCCTCTTCTTTCACGCTTGAAGAACCAGATCCTCTTTTTCTAAGCATCGATGAAAAAAGATGTGTCAGCCAACATCAAGAAGCCTTGGCATCCAGCTTGTTTGAATGGCGCCTTGATGCCCCCCTCACCATTTCTCGTTTTTTTTACAAACTACAAGACATGCGTATGGACGGTCACTTTCCTCACTATAACCTGTATGGCTATGACACACGTGGCGGCGCTCTCAATTGTGTGACGTTTGCCATGACGCTTCTCAAGAGCTTGAAGGGACGTGAGTCTATCCCCCCTCACCTTCTGCCAGAATATCAACAGCCCACAGCCTTGGGCCATATCACAGGACCTATGCCTTTAAGAAGTACCGGATTGGGTTTCCTGGTTGGCTACTGTGGGTCCCTGTTGATCATGCCGACAGCATGGCCACTCATAGCCTTATGGGCGGGTGTAGGCGCTGGCGCGGGCGCTGGGGTTGGCCTGCCTCTTACGTATATCCTGAACAAACAAAGTGAAGTGCGTCACATGATCACCCTTGAAACCGTGTTTAACGCCTATCTCAAAGACAAAAAGTGGGCAGATATTGTCACCATCAAGCCAAAAGATGATGGCGGATATGCAGAGGCATGCTATGAACAATACAAAAATCCTTTTGTTTTGCGTGCGCTCAACACCCTACGCGGCCAAGAAAAAAACGTGGAGCGCAAGGATCGCAAACCCCTGCATTATGTCTTTGGCAATCGATATTCTTTTGTGGATGATCAAAGCACGAACACCTGAAAGGCATCATCATAAAGCCGCATCCTTCCCCGTGAGGGCATCCACACCTGATGGATATGCGTTCTGTTGACCTGTGGCCTGAGGGTTTCTTGAACGCGGATAGGCGTTGCGATGATGTGGCAGTGATGCATCGCGGTCATGTGGTGCACATCGACAATCTGTTTCTTCGCCTAGGCTTTTCAAACTTTTCAAGCCCTTATCTCACACGTGTGCACAACAATTTGTCTCTCACCCCTGCATCCCAATCTTGACTTTTTGACAAAAAATGACACAATATCAAATCATTAATGGCAAGGGATGATCTCATGCGCATGGTAGCTTTTTTTCTATGGATAGGTTTTGTGGGCAACCTGATGGCCCCACCCACGCCCTCAAACCAAGATCAACCCGATGAACATCGCAGCGCGCCCCCCAAGGGGCCCCTCTTTCTTTCACTGAAGAACACCTGAATAAAAAGGTCGCGCCAACACTTGGGTTTGCTTTTGTTGAAAAACATATGCATGACTTCACCACTGCCATCCGTTGCCTTGAAGGCGCAGAAAAAGAACTGGATAGGATCACAGCTTTATTGCAAGATCCAAGAATGGTGTTTATGCCTGGCTTTTCTGAAAAACAAGCACATTATGAGAGAGAAAATATTTCTACTCTTCTGCTGTTGCTACAAGCAAAACGTACGGACCTAGAACTGAAGCTCTTTCTTAACACCTTATTAACTTCACCAAACAAGGATGGCCTCTGTCAGTTTAATGAAGATGTTAATGAGGGATTCTTGCAATCTGGTGGAGAGCTTTTTTCAAGGGTAAAAAACACATGTCGGCAGATAAGCTATCAGGAACCATGGTTTGATACCAAAGACTTGGCTGCTGAGACGCCTGTCTTTAACGTCCCTTTTTACCCTCAATCCCCAAACTATGACACGCTTACTACGGTGGTGCGCTTAACTCACTATGGTGACATGATGGTTGACACCCGTGATCATCAAGGCCGCTACGCATGGTTTGCCATCGTCTTTTTTGAAAACCAGGAGGGGAGGTTTCCGTCCGACTGGCACAGCATCGAGCCCCCATTTCCTTCAAGGGTGAGGGTAAAACTTTTTCGTGCCCCCGGGTATGGGGATGAAGACCGCACCTATGGCGATGTTGCGTTTGATCCTTCAGACGATGAAGCTGGCGCACCCTTGACCTCTTCTTCTTTTTGTCTTGAAGAGCCCGATATCATGTGGCATGGCAAATAAGAGTGTGCCAATCCCAGAATCAAGGCTCCCATCGCATACCGTGACAATCTTAAGCTGAGCCACCTTGAATGGGCACTTCATGCCCCCCTCACCATTCACCGTTTTTTCCATGAACTGAACGGTATGCGCCTTGATGATCACACCTTTCCTGGCTTCATCCCATGTGATAGATTCCCAGAACCGCGGGCACTCCATCAGACAACCTTTACCCTGGCCTTTCTGCGGAGATTTCTGCCTATCGAAGAAATTGGCCCCTTTCCTGAGGAATATTTCCCTAACTATCAACAACCCACGAGCTTGTGGTCAAGAGCTGTACACCGTGCAGGGCGCCTATACGATGCGCTGGCAGAAAGAGAAGGGCCGGCTATCCCCAGCCTCTTGCGGATGCTTGAGCTTCGATACCTGGCAGGGCCGTTGGCCGTGGGGCCTCGTTTTGTGTTGACCCGCAATCAAAGAGACAAAGATTTTAAGGATTCCTATAGTACTAAGACACTTTATGAAAAATTTTATATGAATCACGTTTTTCCTTACGTATATAGGAACGACAGAGGGGGCTTTGACCCCGAAGAGGCCATCGTAAAATTTTTTCCCTGTGTGGCCTATAGGTTGCTGGGAGAGCCAGGCAGCTAACAAAGCATCGCTCGGTCAATCATCAGCATGCCCAAATCCGAGCACCTGGGGTAATCCGGGCGTCTGGGATCAGGTCTGCCTCAATCCGGCTGCCGCCTCAATCCTTATAAAGGCACGCTTAGAGGGGCACCCCCTCAGCATAGCATGTGCTTTCTTGGCCCCCCAAAAACAGATTGTTGTGGTCTGCTGTGCTCTTTATTTCTTTTTTAAGAACCCACGATTGACTTGCCAAAAAAAAATGCGATAGAGTCAACATTGGCAAATATATTATTGGTAAAAAAACGCTTTTCTGGGCGCAACCCTTTCTTTTTTATCTAAAAAAAAGCAAGAAAATAATTTTTATACATTTATTTTTTGTTTATAATAACAGAAAGTGCCAATAAAGTGTTTTTTATATAAAAGAATAGCGTGCATGTTGAAGCGCCTTTTATTTCCTACCTTCATCTTTCTCCTTGGGGGTGCCCTCACCATGACAGGCGACCGGCTTTACAAAAAGTGGAACCGGGTGCGCTTTCATCGGACCGCCGATGCCTCGCCTCCTTTAGACACGCAGAGCAAGATTCTCGCATCACAAACCTCTCCTGACCTGGCGCACGACCTTTATCAATTAATGCAGATCAGCCACGAGGTTTTTGACACGCTCCACATCACCTATTGGGCGGATGGCGGCACGCTGTTAGGAGCGATTCGCAATGCCGGCCTGATTTTAACAGATGATGACGTGGATCTGGCGATTTTACACAAAGATGAACCCAAGCTTATGAACGAGGTGAAGCGTCACCTCGAGGCCCGCGGTTGCACCATCATTGCCGTTGAGCCGTGCTATAAAATATGCTTTATCAAAGACCTGAAAGTGAACCCACAGAGCCAAGGTGAGGCCGACCGTTATCTCGAGCCGACCACAGGCGTTGATATCTTCCCCATGCAAGAAGCAACGCCGGGCATCTTGACCTACAGCAACGCCCACGCAGACGCGTTATGGTCAGGCACAAACTTTTATCATAAGCGTCACGTCTTTCCCTTACAGAAAAAACCGTTTGGGCCGTTGATGATTTTTGTCCCCTATGATCCCTACCCTCATCTAGATTTGTCTTATCCCGGCTGGAACACGCGCGCGTATATTTCGAATTACCACAAACCTGGCAACCCCATTGAGCCCTTCACGGTGCCCCTCACGCCTGAACTGCGCAAACCTGCCCCTTGGCGGGCGGGGTTTGAGTATATCCCAGGCCAACAAGCGGCCATGCCGCCCACGATCGATATCACGCGCGATTTCCCGAACGCGCCACAACCAGAAGGTTAGCGGCGAATCACGAAAGGCGTGGCCGCAATCATCACCACCATCCCTATGACAAACGTGCCGCTCACCATCTCGCCCAAAAAGAGAACGCCAAACAAGGCGCTGATGGCAAAACGCCATAAACTGAGCGGGGCCAACACATTGAGGTCTGTCAACGACAAGGCTTTGGCCAGGGACCATTGCGCAAGCCACTCAATGCCGCCAATCAGCAGTAAAAAAAGCCATTCCTCCCCCGTAGGCATCGACCACTTCAAGGCCGCGGCTGTGCCAATAAAAAGGCTATTGAGACCCAGTAAAGACAAGGTGGCCTCATAGGGCGGCACACTGACCAACATTTTCTTGGCAGCCACATTCGCACCCACATAGCCCAGAATAAACACGACAGGCAACAACCACGCTTCAAGCGGCGTGCCTTGATGGTGGAATTGGGCAGACCACACTTCTTGACGAATCAAAATCGGCGCTGCTAGCAAAAGAAGACACAAGGCACCAAAGCGTGCACGCGTGGTGGTTTCCTTCAACAACCACAAGGCTGCCAGAAACGTGACCAGGGGCGCCATCAAGCGAAAAGACACCGCAATGCTTAAGGGATAGATGCGCAGGGCGCAAAACCACCCTAAAAACGCCAAACTGGCCATCATGCTGCGCGCCACGGCCCACAAGGGCGCACGGGTAATCACAGACGCGATAAATGACCGCGGCGATTGGATGTGCCAAAGGGCAAGCCCCAAAAACGGCACCCCCACCTGAAAAAAAGCCACCACGCTGGGCGACAGGTGCGTGCCTTTCTTTTGCATCCAGCACGCCAGCATAGAAATCACCGCAAAACATGTTGTGGAAACAAACTTCCAAAACACGCCCCTTAAATGGTTATAGCCTGTGTCTGTGCATGCACGTGAGAGAAAGCGAGTGAAGGGGGTGAACAACGTCAAGAAAGTCTGCGCAACGGATGTCTATTGTCAAGTCTTACCTATTCTTCTACGCTAGAGACGTAAAGATGTCATCCCCACCAAGGAGCTTTCTTTGACCAAGACGTCACCTGATCCGAGCGCCCGGCGCGCCGACCTTAAAAAACGCACCTCATCGCGGCTTATGTTTGTGCAGGCGCTCTACCAGTCCGAACATAGTGAAGACAGCCTCCATGTCTTGGGCAAAGATTTTTGTGAGGATCCGTTAAAATCTTTTTTGGTGGATGAGGGCATTGTGGCAGACCCGGCCTATTTTAAAAAACTACTTTCTGTGTTTGAACACGATATCCACCTTTTTGACGAACGGATTAATGGTTTTTTAACTTTACCTTGGCATTTTGAGCGTCTTGAACCCATTCTTCTTTCGATTTTACGTGCTGGATCTGCTGAACTTTTTTCCATGAGGGATGTCCCTGAACAACTCATCATCAATGAATATGTCACGCTGGCCCACGGTTTTTTTCATCAAAAAGAGCCAGCTTTGGTGCACACGATTTTGGATAAAATGGCACACCTTTTTCGCCACCCCCACGAAACACGCAACGAAACGCCTTAACCTCACCTTGGCTATCCTTTTGTGGATCACGTTTCCTGCCCTGGGCATCGCTGAGGAAACCAAGCTTGAAAATCGTAACCCCAGTGTTGGCAAGGTTCATATACAAAACCACGCCGTGGTGGACAAGGCCCCCTTTTTTCTTCTCAAACCCTTTCGCGTCATGGTGCTCAGTGATAAAGGGCCCATCGCCATTTTACGCGCTGACGTTATTGTGGAAACCCATGACGAAACCTCAAAGAAAAAGCTGGAAAAATTTTTACCCCGCATTTATAGCCGGCTCTTAGAAGATTTTTATGGCCTGGCCTATCTTTTGTGGGGGTCAGGCTATCACCCCGACCTTATGTCCATCAAAAACCGCACAGAACGCCTGGTGCGCAAGGAAGTTCATGAAGACTTGGTGCGCGACGTTTTTGTGCAAAAAGTGTTCATCAAGCCCATGCCGCCCGTGCGCAATGACAAGGCTTTCTGATAAAATCGTTACTTTATAACCAAAAAGACCACAAATAAGACATGAAGACCTTTTTGTGAGAAGAATACTCGTCTTCTTAAGTAAGGTTTATCTATGCGGTTTTTGTTCCTTGTGCTGAGCCTTTGTTGCAGTATGTCCCCTTTGTTGGCAAAACAGAGTTCTTTGCAGCAAGAAGGAGAAACATGCTTTGCTAAAACGTCAAGATATAGCCGACGCTCTTTTTCTGGGCTCTTCTCACAAATCAAAAGATATGGATCATTTTCCACACAAAAAACCTACAGTGCCTCATCCGAAAACGTTAGCCCCGCTGATGCACCAGCCTTAAGAAAAAAAGAGGCTACAAAAACCAGCGCACCCTCTCAGTCTTTGAAAGAGCGTTTTCGCCGATCCTCATTTAGCCTCTCTTCCTTCAGCTTCAAGAAAAAACGTCCCCCCAGTCAGTCATCTGAACAAAGTGTTGATTCTGGCTTCGAGTCTTTGGGTTCCACAAGTGAGCGCAATGATTCTGACTTCAGATCCTCCGGCTCAATAAACAGTCTCTCTCAACCCGCAGACGATGAGCTCACACCTTACGCCACATGTACACTTGAAAGCCTTAACGACATGGAAGAGCTTCTTCAAGCCTTAGCAGAAAAACCTAACCAAGAGCCCCCTCAGGTTTTGCCCAACGGACACGGCGGATATGTCACACGATCTGGTCACCTTTGCACGCAACATGGTGACATCCTCGCAGAACCACTTTTTTTCGACGATTCACAACAAACATGGGATTCTCCAGAGGCCTGTAAACTGTGGGCACAAGAGCAGAAAGAACAAAAACATTGCCCTCACGATGAGACAGATCATCATGCGTTTCCGTCTGTTTTATCAGCTACGGAGCTTCAACCAGAGGCAAAAAGCCTTCTCCTTGAAGAAAGCGGTTATCTTGTCCCCAATGCCCTTGATCTTAACCCTAAAAGCATGGATCACACCATAGAGATGGAGGACGGATACCTCGTACCCAACATTTCTTCTCCGCAAGGACATACATCAAACCTAGAAGCAAAAGACCACCCTCACTCGCTAGATGCGTCTCTTCAGCGACTTCGTGATGAGCTCCTTGATCTTATGAACGCTTAGATTAGATCGTCTCTTGACTGGTAGATAAAGAAGAGGGCCCAGCCCTTCTCCACACAGCCTGACCCCTTTAAGGAAAAGACCTTTTCATAAACCATACGCTACGTTTAGGACACATCCTTTAAAGGATGACAAATCCCAAGGAGTTTCGTGTTACCTGACGTCATTGTTTGTAGCCTAGCACAGACGGCGCTGAAAACCACGCGCGTGATAGGTATGCAGACGCTTCTCTTGATATTTTTCCCTAACCTTCTTGCAGGCTCCGCGTGCCTTTTTCACCCCTTTTTATCGAATTTTTGATTAATTTAGATAAAATTGTTGATTTCAAGGGATGGTCGTTATATAATTGTTTAAAAAGCATTTTATTGAGGTTGCTATGTCCGCAAAATCAACACGACCCATTTTTGTTGGTCTCTTTTATGCTGGCTTCACCAGCGCCAGCCTTGTTTTTCTTATGTCTGTGGCCAGCATTTTTCGTGCCGCCTGCATCGATTGGGGATGGGTCACCTATCCACCCGACCTCAGTTTTTTTGGCAGGGTCTCAACCTCTGTCTATCCAGGCGCCTTGATTATGGCTTCTCTCGTTCTTCTTGTGCTCATGGCGTTAGAAACAACGTTTCTCAAACAAAAGCGCATACCCTTTGATGCACCGACGCGTCTTTATTGGTTTTATGCTTTGGGGTTTCTGTGCGTAGCCTATGGCGCTTTTGAAATTGCAGGGCTTGTCAATGATTATTTCTACCATGACCCTCTCTTGCTTTCTCGCACCATACGCGTAGGGGTGATTCTTTTTGTGCTGGCTCATGGCATCGCCCTTGTCAGGCTTGAGACAGGTTCGCCTGACCGTCTTATGTCTTTGGCCAAAGTGCGTGGATGGGTGGTCATGGTGGTCATGCTGCTGGGGCTCTTGTTAACGTTTTCGATCCTCACGCCTCAAAAAATAGCGCATAAACATAAAATGGATGCCCTTCTTCTAGGCAAAGCTATGCGCAATTATTTATCAACCAACGAGGATGACGCCTCTCAATAAGGCCCCTCACCCTCGGGGCAAAGAGAGTTAAGTGTTTCTTCAGCGCTCGTCTTTTATGATGCCTTGACCTCAGTATGGCCCTGTGCCTAAACAACAAACGCAAAGGCACCATGACAGCACTCAGCAAAACGCACACGCGCCATGATACGGTCAAGCAAGAGCTGTGCTTGGCCTATCACATTTTGGCTCACCTTGGCCTCGATGATCACACCTACACCCATCTCTCCATGCGTGCGCCTGGGGGTGATTCATTCTATATCTATCCCTTTGGCCTTAGGTTTGAGGAGGTGCACCCTGGAGTTTTATTACGCATCTCTTTGGCAGGCGATATCTTAGAAGGCCATGAGCTTCACTATAACCAAACGGGCTATATCACCCACAAAGCCCTTTATATAGCGCGCCCTGATGTGCAGGCCATTTTTCATCTCCACACCCCAGCCAGCGTGGCGGTGTCGGCCACCCAAGACGGACTTTTACCCCTCAGTCAGTGGGCTCTCCATTTCTATCAGCGCGTGCGCTATCATGACTATGACGCTCTTCTGCTTTCAGACGCGCAAGGCGAAGCCATGGTCCGCGACATGGGTCAAGAACACGTGCTTTTTATGCGTCATCACGGTTTTGTCACCACAGGACGCACCGCAGCTGAAGCCTTATTCTACACCTACCACCTTGAACAAGCTTGCAAAACCCAGTGTTTAGCCAAAGGCATGAACGCACCGCTCCGTCACCTAAGCAAAGACGTCTGCACCAAAGCCAACGAGGTGTTGCTCGCTTTTGAAAAAGACCTAGGTAGGCGCGATTGGCAAGCCTGGCAACGGGTGCTTGGCCACAAAATTAATAGCCAATAAAAAATTAATAAAAACAAATAAGATACTTTTTTATATTTTAAAAAAATAATTTTATCTTAAATTAGCGCATATTTTTATTTTATAAGATGGTGTTAATTGATAAAATCGTTTTTGTTATTGTGTTGTGTCAGTGCTTCTTTATCCTGTGTGAACCATGCTTTCATGCTATCCAGGCGATCCTGGTCTAGAGGGTGCTATCCCTCTCATAACTTCTTCGTCAACGTCAGACAGCCCTGATGAATCAGGCTCCTCTTCCCGCGCACTTTCTCACTCTTTTTGGTTTCCTACCACAAAAACCAAGAAGCTGGCCTTCCTTGGTTTGGCTTCCGCTATTGGCATTATTGTGGGCGCCCCTGTCGGAAGCGCTGTGACCTATGTTGCCATGGGTGGGTCTTGGGCATCCCTTACCGCCCTGCTTGCCAGCAATATTACCACATTTGCACCCCTTGCCTCCACGACCCCAGCTCCACCCTTGAATCCATCACGGAAGAGAGAGCCTTCACACCCCCCAGCTCCACCCTTGACTCCACCACGGTACAACAATGGGTCAGATGCCATCTTCAATATGGCCGGCTCCCTAAAGACCTCACCTTTGAAGGTGTTTTATACTTGAAACGTGAGACCACACCTGAGTGTGACAAGGAGGTGAATAGGGAAATACTTGTTCCACATCAAGGAATGACACGCTTCCGTGACACATCCGATATGTGGGGTCAAACGATGCTCTCCTTTTTAAAGACAGAGGTGGCCAGGAATTCACGCCTCTCTGAATTGGCATAAGATAAAGATTTTGTGGGCAGTATGCATTGGATATTATGCACCTTTTCTTTCGAGGAGAAAAAGGAGATCAAAAAACACTTTCCTCTTTTGGAGCGCGCCATCGATCAAGGCTTTTCTTGCCCAGACAGAGGGTGCATCATCCAAAGATAGGCATAAAACCACCTTTTTAAGCGAAAAATTAACGACGCTGGGGCGCGGGGCTCATAACCCCGTGCCTTTAGGTGAACATGTTGCTCTTCATAAAACGCTTACCTAGCCTTCATTCACCAGTGCACCACACAGTCTATAGTTTGTCTTGCCCTTGTTTTGTGAAAAGCCGCTCAGCCTGCTTATCACAACTGCTTGACTGTAAAAATCGATAATACAGCCCACCTATACGCAAAATTATAGGGCACATACATAAAAATCACCGTCAATATCAAAAATTTAATAAAAAACATACAAAAAAGCTTTCTTTTTGGACTTTTTTTATAGATAGTGCGCTCATGTTTTATTGTTTTTAAGGTTATTTTTGATGAGAAGACTTCTATTCCTTGCTCTTTCTTCTGTTATTTTATGGCAAACCCCTGTGTTGGGCATGCGGCTAGACGAATCTGACAGCCTGACGCCACAAAAAGACCAGATGGTGATGGTAATGCCGACCAAAACCCCACCTTCATCACCCTCCGCCTGGGTCTATGGCAATGCTGATAATGACTATGGCCCTATTACCTCTTCCTCCCCACTTTCTACAGAAACGACCCCCGCCCCTTCACGTTTTTGGACCACAAAAAACAAGGTGATCGCAGGAGGCACAGGCATGGTTGCAGGCGTGATCACAGCTGTGATGGCACTCACAAAACTTTTTTCATCTCACGCTCAGGCTGCTGACCTCACCACCTTTTCTTGGGGGCTCACGACATCAGAAGCGCCTTTAAATATGACCACCCCTCATGGTCAAGCCCATGGCCCCCAGAGCTCTTTAGACATAGATAGACTCACCACACATGTGCTGACCAGTATGGAAACGACGCGTGCGCGCTATGGGGATACAGAGGAAGAGATAGAGGATTCACATGAAAAAACCCACGAAGATGCACGTTGGAAGAGCACAACCGCTACATCCCATCGTGGGTCATCAACCCCTGACGATTGCCTTGCGCCCATCGCTGCCTCCCTGCGCACCCACGTGCGCCCTCTGGTAAACAGCCTCATGAACGCCCCCGCGCAGGCCAGGCGTGACTGTCATTTGCTTTTTGGCATCACATCCCTCACGCTAGAAGGACTGTTTGATCCCACCTTCGATGTGCCGGGGTTTCAAGCCTCCCTCAAGCAGATGCTGACGTGCCAGGGCCTTTCCTGTGACAATATGCTGGATGACAACCTAATTATCCCCACGCAGACTGGTGTGATGCCCGCGTGCCTATGGGAAGATTTGAGTGATTTTTTCAAAAATGGTTATGGCAGTTCTTGTTACAGATCTTTGCTCAAGAAATACCACCAGGTGCAAGAGATAGCCGATAGGGAGACCTTTGTGTGCTGGATGAACTGGGCCATGCACGTGATGCCCAATGATGATGCTGCGCCCTATGCGCTGGTGAAACAGGTGGTGGTGTGCCCGTTTGATTAAATCACGCCCCCCCTATCACGGCCTCACAGGCTAGGGCTAGCATAGCTGACAAGGCGCCCTCAAGGGCGCCTCCCTTAACGGGACCAGCTAGTCAGTCCTCTCCAGCACAATTGCCTGCATCTTTTTCACCGGATGAAGCTTCCCTATCTCTCACTTCTTTTCTTATAGCCGTCCACCTTGCACACCGACTTTCATGCTTCTTTCTCAAATCAACAATAGCAAAATGCAGGTCCTTAATTCTCTTTGCCAGTATATTGATATCTTCTTTTTGGTCATTGATAATGTCCTGCTTGTGTGCCAAAGCCTCTTTAAGGGCTTTCAACTCTTTTTCATGCTCCGCTTCCCATCCTTTCACAGCAATCTGTCGCAGATTTTCTGTTCTTTTACGAATAAACGCTTCGGCGGTTTCTTTTGACGCCCGTTCTTGATCCGTCTCGGCTTTAGCGACCTCTAAGGCCTCTTGGGCTTTTTGCAAGACATCCGCATCTTCCTCTTGCTCTTGGGCGTGGTGTTCTTTATCTTCAGCGTGAACCCTTTTGGCCTCGGCCAATTGCTGCATAAGATCGGCCACCTGTGCATCAAGGTCTTCAATACGCTGGGTTTGATGGGTGAGAATGTCTTTGTGACCGCCAGGCGCAGGATAAGTTTGCACCATCTCTGGGGCTAGGAAAAATTCTTCATCATCTGAGCTGTCTTCAGGCGTGTGTACGTGCCCCCCCCAAAGCCCCGTGGCGAAAAGGTGCTGACCTTTTTCTTGTGCGGGGTAAAGGGGTGAGGGCCCGTTAAAAATCGTCTCTCTCGACCATAGGTGTAGCAGGCGAGGTTCCAGCAGGGGCAGCGGGTGACTCAATGACTTCAGGCGTAGGTAGTATGGTGGCAGGTGAAGCTTCTGTCGGTGCCGCCGGAGAAAGATTGTCCTGCTCATCCCGTAAAGCCTGGCCTTGAGCTCCTAGATAGTGCTCTTGTTCCACAAGCGTAGGGTCTTCTGGATCATGATCACCAAAAATTTGAGATAGCAAGGCATCAATACGCGCTTCAGGTACGCTGGTCAACGCTGCAAGCTCAGAAGCCCATCCAAAGGTTCGGTTCAGCAGCGCAAGAGATCGATGAGTCAATAGGTCCGATGGGTCACAATGACTTATGAGGCCAGCGGCTCAATGGCCACAAAAGAGCGGCCCCGCCGTTTATAAAAATTCACGGCCCCTGGCGTAAGCGCAAACAAGGTGTGGTCTTTGCCCATCCCTACGCCCGTTCCGGGATAAAACTTTGTGCCACGCTGACGAATCAAGATCCAGCCCGGCAACACATGGGTTCCACCAAAGGTTTTGACGCCCAGACGCCGACCCTTCGAGTCGCGACCGTTTTTTGAACTTCCACCTGCTTTCTTTTGTGCCATGTTTGCTCCTCAGCTAAGCATTGCCAGAACGATTGACAGATTGACCTTTCAGAAGGATATCACGCACACGCACCAACGTCATAGACTGACGGTGGCCGTTGAGACGACGATAGTTATTGCGGCGCTTTTTCTTAAAAACCAGCACCTTGTCTGTGCGAATGTTTTCCATCACATCAGCCTTCACTTCAGCGCCATCCACTTTGGGCGCGCCAATGTGTGTGTTCTTGCCATCATTCACCATCAACACGTGATCAAACACCACAGCGCCATCGGCTTCTAACTTTTCCACAGACACCACATCGCCAGGCGATACGCGATACTGCTTTCCTCCGGTTACAACAACAGCAAACACAAGGCTCATCCTTTCTAAGGTTCAGCCTTTATGGTGTAAAAAAGCCACCCCCTTGTCAAGACATCGCGCAAAAATCTTGTGCCTTACGCATGCGGGCAATTGTCTTTCATTCTTCCCTCCTCAAAAACAGGTTCTTAGGTTGTG